>JBOGOU010000587.1:0-1866 GCA_050748205.1 Pyrinomonadaceae bacterium
TACATGAGCCGCCCGGTCCTGTAGTGCAAGAGTTGATAAATCGCCTGGATGAGCTTGGGAACTTAGATACACTTTGGCAAAACGATTCAAAGTTCAGCAGGCTCGCTGAGCGCTTAACTGCGTTTTGCAAGGAGTCCCCGGACGAAAAGCTAGTGGTCTTTTCTTACTTCAAAGACACCTTGGAATATCTTGCGGAGCGATTGCAGTCACTCGGAATACCGTCCTTAGTGCTTTCCGGCGCTCAGGGTATCGACAAGGACGCCGTCCTAGCCGCGTTCGAAAACGCCTCTGGCCCAAAGGTGCTGCTTTCATCCGAGGTAGGAAGCGAAGGTATCGATCTCCAATTCTGTCGCGTCTTAGTCAACTACGACTTGCCTTGGAACCCAATGCGGGTCGAACAACGGATCGGCCGGTTAGACCGTATAGGTCAACGAGCCGACAAAATTCTGGTGTGGAACCTAATGTATGACGAGACAATCGATTCGCGTATTTACGACCGACTATTTGTGCGCTTGCAGATTTTCGAACGCGCGTTAGGCGGGCTGGAAGGCATCCTGGGCGATGAGATTGTCAAACTTACGGCAGACCTCATGCGTGGAAAGCTGACTGCGGTGGAAGAGGAAGAAAGAATCGAGCAGACCGCTCAGACTCTTGTCAATAAACGCAATATGGAAGAGCGATTGGAGCAGGATGCCGCTACCCTCGTAGGCCACTCGGATTACATCCTAAATCAAATTCGTGCAGCACGCGAACTCCACCGATGGATCTCCGGCGAAGACATTAAGGCCTACGTGCTTCCGTTTTTGAAGGATCGCTATCCGGACTGCGTCATACAGCAACTGCGTACTGACGATCCTCTCCTCTACCGAATTCGCTTAAGCAATGAGGCTAAGGCGGCTTTCGAAAAGTTTCTACGAGACCAAAAGCTCTCAATCGGCACTGGCCTAATTCGCTACGACTCTGCCCTTGTTGAGTGCAGGTTTGAGAACCGTGTAACGCCGGAGCGACCCTGGTTAAGCCCCGAGAACATCAGTCAGTTCCACCCGCTCGTACGCTTCGTTTCGTCCGTCTTCTCAAGCGAAAAGAGCGCCGCATATCCAGTAGTAGCCGCCACACTGAGCAAGTTTGAAGTTCCTGAGATACAATCAGGTGAATATGTCTTCGCTATTCAAAGGTGGAGTGCTATTGGCTTAACTATTCGCGAGACGCTTCAATTTCTTGCTAAGCCAATAGGCGACGGAGAAATGCTTGAGCAAGAATTGGCCGAACGCCTAGTAACAACCGCGTCACTACGTGGACGAGATTGGCTCGAAGCGAAAAATGTTATCGATCTTTCCGCTGCCGAAGCAATTGCGGTAGGACTTTGTTTGGATATCGGCCGCTCTCGCTTTGAACGTAATCGTGCACAAGTTCAGGACGAGATGGCGGATCGTGCAAACGTTCAAAGAACAACAATTGAGCGCCATTTAGAGCATCAACATACGCGCTATGAGACTATACGCACTCAGCACTTGGCTAGAGCGGCGACCGCTCGTCAAGCTGACGACAAGTTAGGCCAATCGAGGTTCGAAAACCTTGCGAAGGCCGCTGAAACAAATCTGCAAAAAGTATTGAACCGTTTTAGTCGAGAAATGATCCGTATCAAGGCGGGCTCCGAAGTCCAAACATTTTGCGACGATATTTGTCTTGGCGTCCTCTCCGTGAGGTGATTTATGCACCAGCAACCACGCGATCGGGAAATTCGTGAGTTAGTAATTGGTCTGGATTTTGGAACTTCGTGCACAAAGGTCGTGATTAGGGATTCGGCCACGAGGCAGGCTTTCGCCATACCCT
The DNA here is from genome assembly GCA_050748205.1 of Pyrinomonadaceae bacterium. Lineage (GTDB taxonomy): Bacteria > Acidobacteriota > Blastocatellia > Pyrinomonadales > Pyrinomonadaceae > PSRF01. Next base: position 1,834 of record JBOGOU010000587.1, read on the forward strand.
TTCGGCCAAGCCTTAATGGGGTCGATCCATGGC
>JBOGOU010000588.1:0-2181 GCA_050748205.1 Pyrinomonadaceae bacterium
GTCCACAGTTGTGGTTGGTGGAATACTGTTAAGCGGCATATCAATCAAGGTAGTTACGCCGCCTGCGGCCGCTGCTCTGGTCGCGGTTCGAAAACCTTCCCATTCAGTTCGACCGGGCTCATTGACGTGCACATGAGTGTCTACAAGCCCCGGCATTACAAGAGAATTCAGGTCTGCTTCGAGTAATTCGCAGCCCGGTGGTACGTCGGTGTACGGCCTGATCGCGGCGATCTTGCCGTCGTGAATGTGGATCGACGCGCTGGCAATCGAGTCAGGCAGGACGACTCTGCTGCCGCGAATGACGAGTTGCGGTAGAGGCATGGTCCAGCAAACTCAAGTGAATGATGGTGGCGGCGGTGGTAAGTTTGGCGATTGGTTTTGCCCCAGGCCAAACACTTGTTCGTAGGCGGCGGCAATGGCCGCGAAAGTCACAGGCAGCGCCAGGAACACGCCGACGTAACATAACAGAATACCGCCAAATGATATCAGTCCATTGAGTAACAGCAGGCCGAGCAAGGGCCAGAAGTTTCCCATAGCGCCTTTCGCGCTCAACTTCACTGCCTCGAGGCCCGAGAGCTTGCGGTCCACAATGAGCGGGTAGCTAAATGTAAAGACGACTGAGACGAGGATCATCAGGACAATCATTATGACTGCAATCACTATGAGCACAGCGAGGAAACCAAAAACGCTCGCGGGATCGGGCTCGCCGCCGGCTTGGCGCGGCATGATAAAGAAGAGTCCCCCGTAGAGCACAATATAGAAAGGAATGATAATCAGCACCACGGGAACATAGTGAATTAGAGTCGCAACAACGCTCTCGCCAAAGTAGTCAAAGCCCTTGAAGAGATTGCCGAACTCGACATTCTGGCCGCGCCGCAACTGGAAGAGTGATAGATAGATGCCACACATCATTGGACCGAGTATCAGTCCGAATGGCACAAAGCTGCCCAGCAGGATCGCCACGAGCGACATCCCGACAAAGAGCCAGTATCGATCTTTGATTAAACTCCAGCCCGTTTTCAGACACTCCATAGGCCGGACGGCGCCGCGACGGAAGGGGTTTGCGGGGGACAGGGTTTCCATTTTTGAAGTCCTCTAATTTCCGGGAACAGGTTGGATGCTGGAAGACTTTTTTAGCCAACCAGCCTCAGCAATTAACCACCGTAATTGACTTTTGATCGCTTCTGCGTAGAGCAGGGCACCCATCTTGTTAGGGTGTCCCAGCGAAGCGTAACGACACGCAAGGTAGCTAAACTCGCGTCGCTTCTTTTCTGCTTTGCTCTCTTTTTTTTCCTTACCTGGCTCTTTGTATGTCTCTTTGCAGCTTTTGCTGCGGCGGTCTCTCACTTCGTCATCAGGCTTATAGGCAGCAGTGCCAAACGTGACGACCACAATCGCTTTTCGCAAGCCTGAGAGATTCGTAGAGCCAAACTTGAAATTCCATAGAAGCGTGTCAGGCGCGGAGAAGGCATGCTCAGGCGCGAACTCGATCTCGGCGAAGAGGATCCTCTGCTTGGAATCGCTCTTCCTCAAATCCGAATTTACAGCATCGACTGCCAGGCCAAGACTGGGGGTCGAAACCCGGTACCATTTGTCGGAGATTGCAATAAGCCGTTCGCGCAACTGCTTATCGCTCATCCGCTCCGCTTCGGTGTTCAGCGTTGTCAGCTTCTTAGCGAGCAACGTTGTGAAGCTATTGCTTTCGGTCTCGGTCGAGACAATTCTGTAATAGCTTGTTACGACGACGTGAGCTCGAGGAAATTCCCTCACAACCCTTTGGAGTAGCAATTGCATTCGCCCACCGCACTTCTCCCTGATGTTTGTGTCGAGAACTTCCAGCGAGGTTGAAGCGTCCAGGATATTACGCACGCCAACGTCATTGATACAGCCGTCGACCAGTATTAGATCGACTTTCGCAGGATCATCATAATACCTCAGCGCGTCATCAACCTGTTCGTTAATCGACGGCGTTAGAAGATTTACCTCTCCGTCCTTGGATGTGAACGGTCCCTCGGCCCCGGCAGAAGCCTCGATCGCTGCTCCCGAATGCGCTTCAATTTTCTCCAGCACGCGCCTTCCGGTCTTTTCCTGCAGCCAACCCTTGATTCGCCACCAAAACTTGTCCTGGTCTTTCAAGCCCTGGCCCCACATTATCGAATCACCCAGGACGAGCATATGTAG
>JBOGOU010000589.1:0-1745 GCA_050748205.1 Pyrinomonadaceae bacterium
TAGTACCGACGAAGGCTGCGAACAAACTGATGCCTTTGGTCAGAGCGGAGCGGCTGGAGGGAAGGCAGCTGGTCAAGGGAAATGTGGGCGCGTGCAGCACGTCCCGGACTCAGTGCCGGACACGACCTGCCAGTGGCACTAACCTGCATACGATTGGTGTTCAGGCTAGTCGTCATGACCTGAGACAGGAGCCGGATGCGTTAGTAGCGCACGTCCGGATCTGTGGAGGGGGTGGCCAGCAATGGTCATCCCTACTCCGACCATCCGGCGGCGAAGCCGTTTCGATGCGGTTCCCAGAAATCAATCCGGACTCCGCGGTTGAAGCGCATTTATTTTCTGTAGAGTAAGGGTAAACTTTAGGCCGCGTATAACCTGGAACTTTGAGCTTTGTACTTTGAACGTTGTGTTTTGGTCTTAGGTCATGGGCTTTTGATTTTTACCTGCGCGTTTGCTGTTAGTTGTATTTGCAGAGTCAATAAACTATCAGAACTTGAAAGGAGTCCCGCCTCAATAATGGCGTCAGTGGCTTTTATTTGCACTGCTAACAGATGTCGTAGCGTGATGGCCCACGCAATCTGCGTTGCAGAGGCGAAGAAGCGCCAACTGTCTCTTGACATCTATTCAGCCGGTGTTTTCGATTTCACAGATTTGCCTCCCGTGGCTGACACGACAGAGACGTGCCTCAACCACAACACGCCTCCCGCGAAAGAAGAGTCCACGTGGGTACGCAATCTCCCGCTCGATTCCATTGATCGGTTCCTGGTCATGGAACAGGCTCATGCGGACGCGCTGATTGAGGACTATGGCGTTCCCTCGGAGCGGGTAGCACTGCTCGGCAAGTTTGATCCACAACAACGCAGCGCCGAAATAGCCGATCCTATCGGCTATGGCAGCAAGGTTTATGAAAGGTGCTACGCGCGAATTCTCGACTGCATTGTCAATTATCTTGAAGGATTGTGAGCCGTAATTAAGACGATCCACTAAATCACACGAACTAACAACAAACCTTCTTCGGGAGATTTCGTGTGACTTCGTGGATCGTTTTTTTCAGGCGGGAGAGGCACGCGAGCTGCACAGATCGCGCGCCTCTTTGTCTTTGGCGGGTATTGCAAGACGTTGTCTCTCTTGGAAAAAGTCCTCCTCACTCTTGAAGGAGAAAGTTGTAGGTGATCACGCCCGAAACTTTCACAGGCTGATCGCCAAGCAGCGTTGGAGAGAAGCGAGCCTGGTACGCGGCCTTCTCCGAGACTTGCTTGAGCAGCGGGTGACCATCGATTGCTTTGGCTGACACCACCCTTCCGGTTTCATCAATCAAAACCTGTACGCTGACTTTGCCCTGCGCATGGATTGCCTTGGCCGGTGGCGGATAAACGGGCTTAGGCAGCGAGATGGCTTCGCTGGTAATAACGCCTTTCGAGACCACCGGTGGTTTTGGCTTCGGCGTCGGCGTGGGTGGAGGTGTGCCGGCGTCGATCACAACCGCAGGAGGGTTAGTCCTTACTCCGGCTCCACCGGTACCTATGCGGCCGCCGTCCAGCCCCCCGTCCACGTCGCGACCCGTAATGAGCGTAGTGACCCGGTCACGAATCGGCAGATCTGGGTTGGGTTTGGTTGAAATATCTATCGGCGCAACGTCCGGACGATTCACACTCAGCATAGCAACGCGTCTTTCGTCGAAAGTTTGCCTTTCGGTGTTCCGGGAACTGCTTGGCGGCCGATTTGGCACCGTTCGATCGACTGTGGGG
>JBOGOU010000590.1:0-6669 GCA_050748205.1 Pyrinomonadaceae bacterium
GCTCGGCAAAGCTGAAAATTGTACGCAGCATTTCAAGCTCGCGATTAACTGCTGTGATGCTCCGTTGTCTCGAGGATGGGTTGCGAGGCTTTACAGGCCGCTTACGTTTCGATTCTTTCCGTGTGCCTTTCTGATCGAACGAATCCGCACCGTTTTTCCCGATCGTGACTGGTGTCTGCAAGCGAATCAGCTTGAACTCTTCAAGATCCGAATGAGTGATCGTGCGGATTTGCTTTCGCCCGAAGTGCGCAACGAGAGGAACGAGAAACCTTCTCGCTGAACGATAAGACCGCAGCCCGGCAACTTTCCTTCCATCCACGATAATAGCAGGCACAAGTTTCTGCTTCTCGTAAATAGCAGCCAAGTCCCGAAACATCATCCGATGCGAGTCCAGGGCGGTCTCACCGTGACTTCCTAACTCAGCGCGCATTTCTTTGATCAGCTCGCGCGCGTGCGTTCGGTTCCGAGCTTCACGCTCCTTGTCATGTCGCTTGCCGTCTTCGCCGAAGTACTGAATGCGAGCGTAGATTTTTCCGTTACGCTCGCGAATCGAGCCGCCGTACTCTCGGCTTTGCTTTCGCCAGTCTTCGGCCTTTTTTCTTTTCCTCATAGTGCTAACTCCAAGCAACAACCATTCCCGCCATTCCCTCTATCTTTCCCTCTAACGTACCGTAACTCAGAGAAATCGAGAGCGAACGCAGGATAACAGAAAAGCTTGGTTTAGCTAGAGAAATCAAGCAGAATGGCGCGTGCTGACAATGTGAGGTCACAAGAAAGTGGCTAGCAACTGGCTTTTAACCAGTGGGTCGCAGGTTCGAGTCCTGCTCGGCTCAACTCACCGTTATTTCTACTCTCCGTTGATCAAACTTAAGAGCTCAGTCAACAGGTTTTAAGGCCTCAACAGCGCCTTAAGAATTCCTCAAGGATTTCTCAACCGCCTTGAGTAGGCTAAGTGTGAATCAAAATGGCTCCGTTTCGCTGATGTGGCATCGTCGTCCGGCGCGACTATGCCAGGGATGGTTCGCCGCAAAGGAGAAATTTCGATGAGACCGAATTCACACAGGCTTTTCAAGATCAGAACAACGAATTTCATCACTCTGTGCTGCCAGCACGCATCCAGAAGAAAACCCTGGGAACTATCGACTGTGAGAAGTTTGTTCAATTTGGTCGTACCCATTGCGATTATCTCCATCGCTCTAGGTAGCCTGCTGTGGCTGCCGAACCCCGCAAGTGCGGTCCACAGAGCGTCAATCATAGTTGAACTGGCAGACCTGCCACCCAGCGTAGTGGCTGCCGATCAGGCCCGCCAGCAACGAAGGTCATTCGATCAAGTGGCACACGAGCGAGCGATTCAGGGATACCAGGAGGCATTCCTCGCCAAGCTACGGCACAAGGGGATCGATTTCACAGTTACGGAGACACCCCTTCATCTCGCTGGCGTTAGAACGGGAAAACCGAACCGGTTCAGTTACCTTATCAACGCGGTAGGCCTCGAGGTTCCCGACTCTGCGGTAGAAGCCATCAAGGCTATGCCCGGGGTCCGGCACGTAACCATCAACGAGCCCGTACGCCCGCACCTCGACAACAGCGTAGAGTACGTTCGCGCCAACGATGGCCCAGGCAACAAAACGATCTTCACTCAAGCAGGCGTGGGCCCGACACGATTTGATGGAACAGGACAGGTAATCGCAATCCTCGACACCGACATCGAGCATACCCACCCGGCGTTCGACACCCGCTTCGACGATGCCAACTTCCAGAGTCGAACAGGCGATGTGAGACCGGTTCGCCTTGCTGGGCAGCCTTACCAGGAAGGAACTAATCATCCTAAGGTTGTTTATTTCCTTCCGATGACTGCAACAACAAATGAAGACGACGTCGGGCACGGGACTCACGGCGCCGCCGATTCTGCCGGCTTGAAAGTGAAGGGCCCGGGACTCGACCGGATTCCGGGCAATGCGGACGATCAGATCATCGAGGGAGTGGCGCCGGGCGCGCTGCTCATGAACTACAAGATATGCGAGACGATTTTCACGTGCGTCGGGACAGTCAATATTGTTACAGCTCTCGAAGATGCTGTTTCACCAACGGATCCGGCTGGTAACCCTAAGCCGGTTGCCACTGTCATCAATATGAGCTTTGGCGGTGGCGGCAGTCCCAATGACGCCTCAGCGGTCGCTGCGAGCAATGCCGCGCTGGCAGGAGCCGTGCCCGTTGCTTCGGCCGGAAACTCAGGTCCTGATGAGAACACGGTTGGATCGCCCTCTGCCGGACGGCGTGTGATCAGCGTGGCGGCGACTAACGACCCGGGAGCGGTCACCAATGAATTGGACGTTCTCGTGCCAGACGCCCTCCGCTACACGCTAGCAGGGATGTCCACGGGCGCGCAGAATGACTCTGGCCAACCCGTAGCCCCCCAAGACCAATTCATGAAGGCGATCATCATGGGAGGAGCGCCGGACGTTACGTTCCCGCTCGGGCAGCACTACGTTTACGTGGGATTCGCTGACACGCCGGACCAAGTACCAGCCGCAGTCAACGGCCGGATTGCGTTGGCCTCTCGCGGCAGCACGGTGGATGCGGGGGCAGGAGGAACTGGGCTGTTTGGCCACAAAGCAGCGGAAGCGGCGGCGAAAGGAGCTGTCGCTCTCCTGGTCTTCAACAATGTCGATGGAGAGCTCGAGGCAGCGACGACCCAGGCCGCAACCATCCCGGTTTATGGGATCTCGAAGGCAAACGGGGAATACCTGCGTGACGCGCTCGGTTTCCAGTCCCCGCTTTTCAATAAGGATGATCCCTCGACCTGGGGTACGATTTCCGACTTTCCCCTCCGGATCAATCCACCCAATCCTTCGACCTTCTCGCCGGATACGACCGGTTTCTCGTCACGTGGTCCAGTTAACAACTTTCAGTACCTAAAACCTGATGTGACTGCGCCGGGACAAAACATTTACGCTGCTACGATCCCCGCAGGAGGTGTGAGCACTGGGGGCGGGACTATGAGCGATCCGAGCCGCTTCATCAGCGTGTCCGGAACGAGCTTCTCGGGACCACATGTGGCCGGGTCTGCCGCTCTCGTCAGACAAGCTCTTCTCCAGGCACAAGGCCAGTCTCCCGTCTCTGCATTGGATCTTCGAAGCGGCGCCGGGGCGTTAACTCAGCAGGGCCAGAACGCTGTGGTCCCGCAGAGCATTGTTCGGGCCGCACTCACGAACACCGCAACCAACCTGAGAGAGGCAGACGGTGAGACCGCTGTCTCCGACAGCGATGACCGCACGTTCATACACGAGATCGGTTCTGGTCTCATCCACGTTATCGGTGCGGTGGACGCTCGGGCAGCCATGGGGACTAACGACGCGAACGGTAGCAGCGGGCCAGACAATGCCAACGACCCAGATTTTCTTCCGACTCATAGCTTTGGCGAGAATCAGGTAATCGGAACTGGTGTTGCGGCCCAATCCAACTCGATCACCGTCACGCTCCAGAACATCTCCGGACTCTCCGGGGGCGGAACGTACTCGCTGAGCTTGCTGGACGGTGGCGCCCTGCGAGGGGATGTTACAAGGCCGATCACAGGAACGACCGGATTTTTAGTGCAGCTGAGCTCAAATTCCGCGGTCCTCGGCGGGGTGAATGGCAATCACGCGACCTTCAGTGTCAATGTTACAGTGGATGGCACGGGAAGCGGCCTGCAGATTGCGGGAGCGGATGATACGGGCGCACTGGCCACTGAGTTTCTGTGGTGGGTCGTCGCCTCCGGTTCCAACGGAGAAGTCCTCAGAATGCCCTTCTACTACCGGGCGGTATCCGTGGCCACTGTCTTCCGCGAGGCGCCATTCCAGAACGAAATTCAGGACGACGCGTCGCCGGACCAGGTGAACGGAGTAGACGCTGATGGAAACTACCGGCTGTCATGGACATTCCCTGGCGCGCCAGCCGAACAACCTTGCGGCTTCCAGGTGGAGGAGGCAACTACTTTCACACCTCTCTTCAATGATGACGGGTCCGAGCTTCTTGTTCTCGGGGCCAACTCTAAGTGGACTGACGACTCGCTCCAGTGGATTTCTTCGGTCCATCCCGGCACCGGCTCCACCGGATACTCCGTGGTCTATACCGACGAATTGGACATTCGCCTGACGCAGAATAATCCCGTGGCGATTGCGGCAGGGACCAAGGCACAGCTCGTCTTCGACTCATTCGAAGATATTGAGGCAGGCTTCGACTTCGCCTTCGTCGATGTTAAAGGCGATGCCGGCTTCTTTGTGCCGATGGCCCAGTATAGCGGAGCGTTTTCGGGTCAACGGGTAATTGACTTGAGCGGGTTCTCCGGGCAGTCAGTCACAGTGCGATTCCGATTCACGAGTGATCAGCTCATCTCGACGCCGGCATTTCTGGGTTGGTTCATCGACAACATCCGGATCGAGACGGCGAACTGGAACACGATCGGCACGGTAAACGCTTCCACTCTGATTTTCGATGTGACCAATCGAACGAGCGGCACTTACTTCTATCGGATTGCCGGCCTCTTCGGAACGTGTCCGGGAGGAAGCGTTGGTCCATACTCCAACATCCGCCAGATCACAGTGAATCGCGAGGGTGGAGCTGAACCGGTGGCCCCAACCGCCAATTTTACGGCTATGCCGAATCCCGCGGAGGTCAATCAGACCGTAAACTTTGACGGCTCGGCCTCAACGGATAACGACACCGTCGGCTGTGATCCCGGAACGAACCCAAATAAATGTATTGTGAGTTATTTCTGGTCTTTTGGGGACGGAGCCACCCAGACTACCACCGGTCCAACTACGAGTCACTCGTACAATGCTCCTGGAACATACCGGGCCACGCTGACGGTCACCGACAATGATGGCCAGACCGCCAGCGCTGAGCAATTGATCGAAGTTACCGATGGTGGGCCTAAGCCGGGCGAGCAGAAGGTGACCGGTGGGGGATGGATTCCCATTTCAAGTGACAAAGGAAACTTCGGTTTCAACGCCAAGAAGAAGGGAATGTCGACCTCAGGTCATCTAAACTACGACGACAAAGCCGGGCAGATGAAAATCCAAACCACCAGCGTCAACTCGCTTTCGATCACAGGCAACCGCGCGACTTTCAGCGGTCCCTGTACGGTGAACAAAGCCTCTGGATTCACTTGCACGGTCGATGTGATCGATAACGGCGAACCAGGCTCGAGCGACTTCTTCCGGATTCGGGTGAGCAATGGTTACGACCGAGGCGCAACCCTCGGAGGAGGAAACATCAAGATCCACAAATAAACGACGCAGTTCACACGGAGGCCGACCATTAGGTCGGCCTCCCCTTGAGCGGCAAAAGGCGCGGTGCTCAACGCCTTTCGGCATCATCGTCGACAAGGGCCGCCTCCGGTGGGCTACTTAGATTGACCAACTTAGCTCAGCACACTTACTAAGCGGCCGCCGCGATCGAGCTGCCTGTCCGCGAGCTCGACCATTCTCGGGTTCGGGATCGCGATTGGGCGTTGCTTCATTACTCGTTCCATGGCCTCACGCTCGCGCCCGGGACCAAACCAACACGTGTACATGATCAGCGCCGCAGCAGTAGAACGACTCACCCCAGCCTCGCAGTGGATGAGAACTAGTCCCGAGGCCGAGCGGAGGCTCTCGGCCAGCCGGATGATCTGACATATATCATCCTCGGTGGCGCCGAGCTCACTCACTACATCGGCAACAATTAGACGCAGCTTGCGAGAGACATTGTCGTAGCCGGCCGGCAGTTCATCATAAGGATCGCCTATGGAGACAAGGAAAGTAACCTCGGCGCAGCGATGTGCTGAGCAGAGAATGTTAGCAGCCTCAAGTCGGCTCGCCACTACGATCGTAAGTTTTGGTATCGTCACAGCGCGCTCAACTATCCTGAAGCTAAAGCCGCTTCGATCTATGTCAATGTAATGCGACCTAACAGTTTGTCAACCACCTGCGGCGGACTGAGCCACCGCTGTATTCCAACGACTACAGAACCCGTTATTAGGTCAGTCTCAGATATTCACCTTACATGCCCGATTCTCACTCTGTAGCAAGTAGCCTGGCTTTTTGCCACAGGTGCGTGGCCTTTGGGACTCAAGATCATTTGCGCCAGATAGTCTGGTCAGAGGGATAACACTCCAGACCCGACGCAACTGCATACGAGAAGGCAGTCTGGTTCTAAATTGGTGCTGTGCTGCGCGAGGAATTTTTTGTGGCAAATTTGTGACGTGAATACCGGCAAACAGGTGTGAATAGCTGTTACTAGGTATACTCCAACGCGGCTGCAACCTGTGTAAAATGTTAATAGATCTAAAGAGCCGTAACTGGATGGAATCGGCTTAACCGCTCTTTTAACCAGTGGGTCGCAGGTTCGAGTCCTGCTCGGCTCACCACTTGCAAAGATCAAAACAGCGAGAAGCGGCTGGCGATGAGGCGGGCCGCTTTTAGTTTGTGGCGAATTGAATCACTCCGTTTGCTTAATATCAACTTACACGGTTGACGGTTACTGATCAAGCGTCAGTGGTCAGGCGAGCCGATTCTTGTCAGCGAAGGTCGACGATAAGAACAATGCTTTAAAATAAATGCGCTGGATTTCGATATTGCAGTTGAATGCCTTGAAACTTGCTCAGCAGGAACTTAGGTTACTGGTTCAGTGCGGACTTACTCATCC
>JBOGOU010000591.1:0-4460 GCA_050748205.1 Pyrinomonadaceae bacterium
ACCTCGGAATTAGTCTAGTGCCGGAAACCATTGTGCTTAACTAACAAAAGCCTTAAGGGGAAAACGTTGGATGAGTGTGGTCAGGGAAAGGTTGATCTCACCCTCGGCTCTCTTTCGAGCACGCGCCCAATCAAGTTATGGGTAAGCTCAGCCATCTCACGTAGAATCTTGACCGGTACATCGCGCGACTCTTCAGCAAAAACATCAGGTCCGAGTCGTTGTGTTGCACGAAGCTGTGCATGCAATTTGTCTGATAAAGCCGTGCCCGACCCTCCCGCGCACGAACGACACCGCAACACCAGATCCGATCCAACAACGGCCAGTTTGTTCTCATTGAAGATCTGATGACACTCAGCGCAGCGTTTTAAGTCTGGCAGAAATCCTTCTAACTTCAGTAACCATATTTCGAAATATCTCAGAATGGTTTGCAAATCACCAGGGGAAGCCGCGACTGCTTCGAGGCAAGCCTTCACCATTCTAAACAACGTGTCATTCGGCTGATGCGGTGGAGAAAACTCGATTACGAGATCAGCCATGTATGACAATCCCGTGAAGACTTCAACATTGGAGGAGAGTGGGAAGTTGGAACTTACTATTTCAACATGGCTCAAGGAAACGAGGTCCCTATTCTCCTTTTGATAGTAAGTTAAGTTGACCAGTGTGAAGGGCTCGAGTGCGGCGCCGAATCTATTTTTCAGTCGTCGGCAACCCTTAGCGACGCCACGAACAAGGCCGTCTGCGCGGGTCAGGCAAACGACAATCTTGTCTGCCTCGGCAAGATTGTAAGTTCGGAGCACCAATCCTTCGGACTCACAAAGACCCAACTTCAGTCCAACCTTTCCATCAACACCTTCTCAGAAAGGAAGAAAGTAGAGAATCCAGCCGAGAGCCAACCCGATGATCATAAACTCAGCAAAGACCTTAAGTCCGTAAAGCAAGCAATCCTTGTTCGTGTCCTTCGCGACAGTGCCAAAGACCACCGCCGCCAGGACCGCGAACGCAGTCATAACCAGAAAATGTCTCAAGACTTCCTCCCGGCGGAGATATCAAATGCGTCAAGCATAGAAAGATAGTTAAGCAGTCCAGCGATTAAAAGAAACGTAGTGCCATACTCGTACGTTGCCCGCGCCGCTTGCTGGGGATCATCCGAAAACCCCAACCCGATACCCCACGAAACCAGATACAGCAACCCAGAGCCCAGGTTGGCTATCATCGGGGGGATTTGCAGCAACGATGACACTCCCTGCTCGCTACCAGAGAACTTGAACAGATGTCCGCCCATCATCAGGCCGGCGACAAAAGATATCCAGACTGCACCGCCGAGGAGCAACGCGCGCCCCCAATTACCCTGTAGTAGATGTCCCGCGCCGGGGAAAAACCACCCTGCCGCGCCGATGAGCCAGGCCTTGGCTGGGACTTTCTCCACAGACGCTTCCCTGCTTTGCTCTTTACTCAAGAAAAACCTCCAATATTGGTATGTCTGTAATACTCATAAAGTACACCTAAGGTTCTACATTAACTGTTGTTTGGGAGGTCCGGTGCCAACCAGCGCCATTGATTCCCGTCCACCAATTCGATGCGCCCTCTTCCTAAGCTGTTTCTTTAAACGTCGGCATCACGACTCTTAATTCCTTACATTAATACTATAGATTCAACGCTAGTAAAGCAGGTACTGCTGCCGGACCTTTCTGAATTCCTCAAGCGGCGCCTGCCAACTTGCTTGAATCGCATCGAGGGGCGTTCCCTGCTCGATTGCTTCCCTCAGTTTCTCTGTGCCTGCGATCACGTCGAATGGGCTCCGATCATATACGTATTCATAGGGTGGGTCTTTCCAACGAAAGCTCTGCGGGTACATGTCATGTGCAACTTTAACCATGGCAACGCCGGCAATCACGGGCTCAAACGTCTCTCGATCGATAACGTGAATCTGAACACCACCGCAACTTACGCCGGCGTGTTTTTGGAACGTTGGTCGAAAGACACAACCTCTAAAGAATACTCCCGGCAGCTCTAGACTGTTTAGCTGAGCGGCGAACTCCTCCGGAATAACGTAGGGGGCGCCGATAAGTTCAAAAGGTCGAGTGGTTCCCCTGCCTTCTGAAAGCTGCGTCCCCTCGAAGTGGACCGTGCCGGGAAAGACCGTTGCGGCGTCGAGAGTCGGCATGTTTGGGGACGGCATAACCCAGGGCGCATCTGTATCATCATGCCATTGCTCACGACTCCAGCCTCCCATGGTCACTACCTCGAGCCTGCAATCGATGCCAAAGTGCTCATTGAACATCAATGCCAGCTCGCCCATCGTCATACCGTGCCTGGTGGGAATCGGAAACTGGCCGACGAACGATGCTTGCTCAGCCTCGAGCACGTTTCCCGAAACACTCGTGCCGCTAATTGGATTTGGCCGATCGCAAACCACCACGCGCTTATCCAGAGTCTTTGCGGCCCGCATACAGTTCGCGAGTGTGTAGGCGAAGGTATAAATGCGACAGCCGACGTCCTGCATGTCAAAGACCAATACGTCAACGCCTTTCAGCATCTCTTCAGTGGGCTCTCTGGTTTCGCTGTAAAGTGAGTGGATCGGTATCTGGGTGACGCGATCAACCGAATGCTCGGTCTCAATCATGTTGTCTTGGACGTCGCCCCGTATGCCATGCTGCGGTCCGAACAACGCGGTCAGATTGATTTCCGGGTGTTCATGAAAAAGATCGGCAGCATGGCGCAGGCTATGGTCAACGGAGGCCTGATTGCAGATAAACCCGACTCTAGCTCCGTGCAAAAGTCGTACGCGCTGTTCAAGTAATTTCTCAAGTCCGAGTGTGGTTCGCCTGCGCGGAAGTTTGAAACTATCTGAACGCTCGGCGTCAATGTCTTTCCGCAGGGTTTCTAGTTTCAGGCCGACTTCAAGTAAAACATTAGCTGCCGTCGTCCCCTTTTCTCTCATGAGACCCAACAATAAGTGCTCTGTTCCGATGTGCCGGTGCTCCAGAGCTTCGCTTTCTTCGTAGGCATAAGCGAGGACGCGTTTTGTAATGCTTGCAAGTGGGAGTTCCACCGAGGTTGACAGCTTCTCGCCCGGAGTGGCTTGTTCAAAAACTTTTCGACGAATGCTGTCGACAGCCCCTCTTCCGTTTGGCACGAAGCGCCGGACTAAGCCGGGATCTTCCCTCACTACGCCCAACAGGAGATGCTCGGGCTCGATAGTCGGCGACCCGATTTGAGAAGCTTCATAACGAGCGAAGAAAATTACTCGCCGCGCCTTTTCTGTGTAACGCTCAAACATTCTTTCTTAACCGCAGAGGACGGACCCGCCGTTTACATTGAGGATCTCACCTGTAATATGGCGCGCCCAATCGCTGCAAAGGAAGACGATTGGACAAGCAATGTCGTCAGCGGTAGCGACTTTCCCGAGGGGAATTGTGTTGACGATTGTGGCCAGGCGGCTCTTCTCTGCAAAAACCTCATCATTCAATTCCGTGTCAACCCAGCCAGGGGCAACAGAGTTTATGTTTATGCCGAAAGGTGCAAGCTCCGGAGCCAGCGACTTGGTGAACGATATCTGTCCCCCTTTTGATGCCGCATAATTCGAAACGTTCGCTTCGCCACGTTGACCTGCGGTAGAGCTCACAATAACGATGCGCCCGAACTTCTGTTGTTTCATTACTGGAATCGCAGCGCGGCAGACGGCCCAGGTCCCTTTAAGATTGATATCCATCGTTCGGTCCCACAACTCTTCTGGGATTTCTTCCGCCGGGGCGCCCTTCCAAATACCCGCGTTGCAGACGAGAATATCTACACGTTTAAAGCGTTCCACTGTTTGATCAATAAGTCGCTGAGCATCGCCGAGCTTGGATACATCAGCGCCGATTGCGAACGCATCCACGCCTCTGGCTTGAGCGGAGCTTACGGCTGCGTCAGCTGCCGAACGATCACTCAAGTAGTTAACCACAACGTGTGAACCCATTTCAGCAAGCCGCGCGACGACTGCTCGACCAATACCCCGAGAACCGCCTGTTACGATCGCGACTCGCCCTCTCAACTGGAAAGTTCCATTTCCCTCCAACCTTCGTTTTTCCTCCGATACCCGTGCAAGCAGTTAACGCACGCTAGTTTGGTCGAGTTGTCTCATGAACACTCTTCGCCACAGCTTCTGAATTGTTGAGATCGCGGCGGCTGGTATGGGCATACCGATCCGCTTCCTTGATGAAGCGTTGGAAGAGAGACTGCGAAAAGCGGTCTTTTTGCCAGCCAAGTTCCGGATGCCATTGCACCGCCATTACGAAGCGATCGGATCGCGGATCTTCGAGTGCTTCGACTAAACCATCCGACGTCCACGCGGTGGCGACCAGGTGCCGGCCGACACTGTCGATTGCCTGATGATGATGACTGTTGACAATTGCCGCATCCCCTTCAGCGAGCGACGACAAGAGGCTTTCCTCGAGTAAGCGCACGCGATGTGACGG
>JBOGOU010000592.1:0-15571 GCA_050748205.1 Pyrinomonadaceae bacterium
CTGTAGGAGTTGCGACGGCTTTGTGATTGGCCGACCGCGACGCAACTCCTTCAGAGTTGCGTCTTCTGTAAAAATTGCATTCGAGTTCCCAGGGTTGCGAAAGCGCAACCCTGGGCTGGAATGGGCGAACGCTTTCAGCGTTTAATAGATCAGAGTGGTTTCCTGCAAGGCCCCAATTTTTTCTCCTTCGCCTGTAACATTTCGCTCCTTAGCACCATTCACCGTCGAATTCAGGCCTTCACCCCGCGCGGGCGATGTCAGAACCGCCTGCGTCAGCGGGCGGGTCCCATTAAGGTTGTTGATTGAAAGGAGTGTTTTCATGACTAAGAAGATTTTCGCGGTGTTGTTGTTATCTCTGGCGGTCAGTGCTTGTGAGTCAAACCCTGCCGAGACCAACTCTAACGCCAACAATGCCAATGCGAAGGCGCCTGCTCAGGCCTCCCCAACGATGGCGCCGAGCCCTTCGGCTGAGCCAACTTCCCCGAACGCGGCGCAGCTCAAGGCTGGCGACAAGGTCAAGATCATGGTCAACGGGTCAGCCACCGAAGCGACCGTGGTCAGCGTGGACGAGAAGCTTGGCAAGGTCACGATCAAAGTTCAGGGCGAGAGCAAAGAAAGAACCGTGGCGATTGCCGACATTACCCGGCAGTAGCTGCGGAGTTCTGTTAAGGATGAGGGCAACTCTGACAGGTTGCCCTCATCATCAAAGCGTGCGACGGATTCTGAATAGGTCGCTGAGTATGTCGCCGGCAAAGAGACTTCAACCGCTCAAGCAGGAAGATTTTGAACGCCTGCTCCGTTGGCTTGATTCCGATCCGGATGGCGCTGGCGAGTTTTACGAAAAGATTCGCTGGCGGTTGATTGCGATTCTCGCGTCACGCGGCTGCCGTATTCCGGAAGAACTTGCTGATGAAACAATCGATCGCGTTGCTGGGCGCGTCGCTGACATTCGTGACAGCTATGTTGGCGACAAAGGGATCTATTTTCTGGGCGTCATGAACAACGTCCATCATGAATACCTTAAGCGGCCGGCGCTGCGTCCGGTCGTCGAACCTCATGAAGATGTAGAGGCGAAAGAGCGGATCCATGTTTGTTTGGATCGATGCCTGGACAAGCTGGCGCCGCATTCACGGCAAATGATTGAGCGATATTACGCTCAGGACAAGCGAGCAAAAATTGATTTGCGCCGAGGAATCGCTCATGAGCTTGGCATCAGCGCGAGTAATTTGAGATTGCGCGCGCTGCGCATTAGGGAAAAGCTACAAACTTGTATTGAGCAATGTCTCACGTCAGGAGCCTGATCGTGAAAGAGGGCCACAAGTTTTGATTATCCAATGAACGACTCTAACCAGAACTTTTCCAGCGAAGTTTCCGACGATGCAGTTCGCCGTTTTCTACTCGGCCAACTGAGCGCCAACGAGCAACCAAGTTTTGAACAGCGCTTGTTTTTGGACAGCGAACTTGAAGCGCGCGTCCGTCTTGCGGAATTCGATTTGGCCGACGATTATGCCTGCTCACGATTGGGTGCCGAAGATCGGGAGCGGTTCGAACAGAGATTTCTGGCAGGCGACGATCGCAAACTGAAGCTCAACGTTTCGAACGCGCTGCGTGATCGTTTCGCCTTCACTCAGGCGCCAGTCAGAACGACGACACGGTTTGTCAAACAGTTGCAGAGTCTGCTCAATTTTAATCGACTCATCGTGAGAATTGCTTTTGGTGTTGCGATGCTGGTGGTAATCGTTGGGGGCGCGTGGCTGATGATAAAGAAAGAGCAGCGCATCAAAGATGGCATCAAACGAGTTGTGAAAATCAGGCGTTCACAGCCTCCGAACGCTCCTCGGGAGACTCACCATGCACCAGATAATTCAGCACCTGAACATCGAGCGACGCCCTCGACAATGCTCGATCATGAAGGGACCACGCCGTCGCCAACGGTTGAAATTATTACGTTATCGCCTAACGTACCTCTCGAAAGTGGAAAAGCGCCGAACATCAATCTGTCAACGGGCCATTACATCGTCCGCCTGGAGCTGGCGGTCAAACCCGAACCGTCCGCGTTGTATCAGGCGCAACTCTCAACCATCGCGGGGCAGGCTGTTGTCACTGCCGACTCGCTGAAGGCGACCGAGGTCGGTGGCAAGAAGATCGATTTCGATGTTCCAGTAGGTTTGTTGAAGGCCGGTAACTATAGAATAACTCTGAGAAGAGTCAGCGACTCGTCGAAAGAAACCGTGGCGAGTTATTACTTCCGGGTGCGGTAGGTCACTTCACTCTGCTTTGACGTCTACGGAGGAAATCAATCAAGACAACCTGAAAGATTCGACGGGTTCGCAAGTATGCCTTTCCGTTTGTCACGGCAGTCATTTGCTTGACGAATTCAACCCGGTAGTAATCCTGGCCAGCATGCAATGCGTGTGAATCGTAACGGTCTCGCCCGGCTTGATGCGAGAATCCCGGACCCTCACCCGCTCGTTTTCAAGCCCGTCAGCTTGCGACTCTCCGCGCCGGACGCAAACTAACAGTTTGCACTACTGGGGAATGCCCATGCGCCGCAGCAGGTCGGCGAAGCGCGGGTCGCTGCGGATCGGATCCCACACCGGCTCGTCTTTATAGGGAGTTGGCGTCCCAAAGCATTCCGAGTTGGAACCAGATTCTTGGTTGGCTGCGCGAGATGGCAGCCTTGCGCAAAACTGCCGCTTGACCTCAAAAATGAGGTTTTCCCCTTCTTATCCGCGGGCTTTTCCACGTATTACGGGTAACAAGGATTGCATGTCTCCTATGACCCTCACTATCAGCGTACTCGACGCGAATAGTGGAACAATCAGGTGCATCGAGCAATCGTCGAGACCGCATAAACAAAAGCCAAATCCTGTCGACCCGGCTTACGCCTGACGTATATCTCCTGGAGTTCCTTGAGTATCGAAAGTGAGCGCAAGTGTGATCGCCTCGTCCAATTTCAGTTTGCGTCCCTGCTCGTAGGCGTCGGACAGTGTCGCTTCGTCCAGCGCATCGCGCAGCTCCGTGAGGTAAGCGTCACGGAAGCGGCGTTCGGCGGGTTCTGTCTCGAAGCCGATTGACTGGCGCAATTCTTCGGCCGCCCCCGCGAGTTGAGCCGCACGTTTTGATTCTCCGCGCTGGGCGGCAAAAGCGGCAAATCCATCAAGAGAATAGGAGATGACGATTTTGTTTCCAAACTCTTGGACCGTCGTTAAGGCTTCCGCGAAGTACGCGCGCGCAGCCCTAGAATCGCCGCCGGCGAAGACAACGGCGCCCAGGTTGTTCAAACTGTTGCTCACCGCATTCTTATTGTCGAGCTGGCTGAAGATCGCTATAGATTCTTCAAAAAGCGTACGGGCTACCGCATAGTTGCCTTCCATCCTCGCTAAATCTCCAAGCCTGTTAAGCGAGGCCGCGATTGCGAATCTATCGTTCAATTCGCGGCTGATTAGCAGTGCTTCTTCAATAAACTCGCGCGCCGACTTAAAGTCGCCTTGCAGATAGGCCATCGCCGCTAAGCCTCTGCTCGATAGGGCCATTTGCCGTAGGTCGCTCGCCGCTCTGGCCTCAGCCAGGCCTTCTTCATACAGCTTCCGCGCCCTTTCATGATCGCCCTGCAACTGCGCCATCCTGCCCGCCCCAGTCAATACCTCCCGGCGCACCGATGCGGGAACCTTATTGCCTGCTTTCAATGCTTCTTCCAAGCATTCGCGCCCTTCGGTCAAATGGCCGCGAAGAACCCAGAAATTTCGTAGCCCAATCGCCAACCGTGCTGCTTTTTCCGGGTCCTCCACTAGTGAGAACCTCAGTGCGGCTCGCAGGTTGTCGTGTTCCTCGTCCAGGCGGTTAAGCCACTCCGCCGCTTCAGCGCTGTCCAAATGCGACTCGGCTTCTTCTCCGAGCACAAGAAAGTGTGCGGCGTGCGTGTGGCGCATCTCTTCCGAATCGCCGCTCGCCTCTAAAGCTTCGCTCGCGTATTCTCTGATGACTTCCAGCATTCGAAAACGCGACTCGCGCTTCGCTTGTGCGTTTGGAACAAGCAAACTTTTATCAACCAATGAGGTGATGAGGTCTAAGATTTCGATGTCTTCAGTCGACATGCTGGCACAAATCGTCTCCGCCGCTTCGAGTGTGAAGCCGCCTGAAAACACCGCCAGTTGGCGAAACAGACGCTTCTCTTCTTCTGTTAATAGCTCATAACTCCATTCGACCGCGCCGCGCATCGTCTGCTGGCGCGCGGGTAAGTCGCGAGCCCCGCCCGTTAGCAGCTTCAGACGATTCCCCAGTTTCGCCCGTATAGTCTGTGCTGAGAGAATCTTCACTCGGGCCGCGGCAAGTTCAATCGCCAGAGGCAAGCCGTCAAGCTGCGTGCAAATCTCTGCTACGCTCCGCGCATTTTCTTCAACCAGCGCAAAATTCGGTCTCGCACTTCGCGCTCGCTCAACGAACAGTTTGACGGCTCCAATTTCTTGCAGATCCTCAACCGAACTTGTTGAATTTTCCAATGGCACGGCGAGTGGGGAAAGAACGAATTCACGCTCGGCGCTCAGGTGAAGAAGTGCACGGCTCGTTACCATGACTTTTATTGGACCGACTGTAAGTAACTCGGCGATGTTCGAGGCGGCGGGCAAAACTTGCTCGAAGTTGTCAATCACGAGCAGCAAATGCTTGTCGCGCAAATAATCCTTCAACGCTACGAGAACAGGCTTGCCGCCGGCTTCTTTTATGCCTAGTGGCTGCGCGATGGTCGAAGCAACCAATTCAGGCTGCGCGATTGCTGCGAGTTCGACGAAGAACACCCCGTTCAAAAATTCCGGCAGCATTTCCCGTGCGACCGCCTGCGCCAGAGTCGTCTTACCCGTGCCGCCGACACCTGTCAGCGTCAAGAGCCGCACATCATCGCGCCGCAACAAATCTTTGATTTGACTGATTTCCTTTTCGCGTCCGATGAGTTTTGGGGGTCGGGTTGAAAGGTTGTGCGGAGGTAAGAGTGACGTTTCTTCTTTGGTTGCGGCTTTGAAAAGCTTCGTCTCCGCTTCCGCTTGTCTGTCTGTAGTACTCGTGCCTTCACTAGCGGCTGGTAGCTCTAACTGCTCTTTTAGTTGCTTGAGGTCGGCAAACAGATCTTTCGCGCTGGCATAACGCTCGGCGCGATCCTTGCGTAGCGTCTTCAGAACGATGCGCTCGAGTTCGGCGGGAACTGCGCTATCGAATTTGCGCAAACCTTCAGGCTCGCTGCGCAAAATCGCCGCCAAAAAATCGCTTGATGTCGCTTCAGCGAACGGATGACGTCCGGTGAGCATTTCGTACAAAACAACTCCGAAACTCCACACATCCGTGCGCGCGTCAACTGGTAAACCACGTGCCTGCTCTGGTGACATGTAGGCGACGGTGCCGAGAATCACTCCCGCCTGACTGAGATACTCCTGCGTCTCCGCCTCGCTTTCCGCAGCGACTCTCTTCGCGAGACCGAAGTCCAGGATTTTCACTTGCCCCCGACGGTTGACGAGGATGTTGTCGGGTTTAATGTCACGGTGCACGATACCGTGTACGTGCGCATCGGTCAGCGCACCGGTGACTTGTAACGCGATGCCCAGCGTCTCCGCTAAATCAAAATTGCCATCTTTGATTTTCTCCGCGAGCGTTTCACCCTCGACATACTCCATCGCGATACATGGCGGGTCATCGTCATCATTGATTTCGTAAATGGTGCAGATGTTCGGGTGATTGAGGGCGGAAGCGGCTTGCGCTTCGCGCAGGAAACGTGCGGTGCGTTGGCTGTCCTGACAGAATTCTGTTGGCAGGATTTTAAGCGCGATCTGCCGGAGAAGTTTTGGATCTTCCGCTAGATAGACTTCACCCATGCCACCCGCACCGAGTTGCGCGCGGATTTCGTAGCGGCCCACCCTTGTGCCGGGGGGAAGTGCCATGTTTTCAGACGCGGCGATTTGTCGTCACTTTGTTCAGTCCCAAGCTGGAGATTTGAATTCAATGGGCGCGCCGCATGTTACGAGCCTTACCAGTGGCGAGTAAAGAGGGTTCGGTAAAGCGGCCGATGGTTGACTAGCGCGACCAGTCTCCCAGGTGGCGAGCTGTTTGGCAGGCAGATAAGCGATCCGTCACCACTTATCGTTGCCCAGAGAGTCTTGCGCCTTTGTGGGATGGTGGCGTCCCGTACGGGAGTCGAACCCGTGTCGCCGCCGTGAAAGAGAAGAGAATCACTGTAATTCAAGGGAACTTCGCGGCATGGATGGCACTTTACCGCACTTGAAGGACTCACGGGAGCGCTTATTGAACTCTTAATGGACGCGCGTCGTCGGTTGAGTGCGGGACGCGATCGTCATCGCGTCTCCTCCTCAAACACAACATCGGATTGATTGCCCTCGCTGATGCGTTTCCCGAAGGGCTTAGGCGCGAGTAGATTCGTTTGCCACGGCTATCGGCTACGCGTTCCGGGCCCACTTGTGTCGAGACGCTTCAGGGCGTGAAAGGCGAGCGCCTTAGCGCGCTTGATCTTCCCAGTTTGATCGGGCGGACCGCCGACACTCAGACGTAGGAAAACCTCACCCTTCATAACGTAAAGAGCCCCAGTCACTGGATCTCCGACCCAGAACGCTTCGTCACCCAGACCAGCCACAGGCATCGGAGGCTCCTTCTTCTTCCTGCCCGGCGCGGATTTCACCTTCCCATTGAATTGCGCTTGCCAGTAGTCCCGCGGTCCAGAACGCTTGCTGTGGGTCGCAAGCGGGATACCCACTGCAACGCTCACCGAGCTCGCGACGTCCGGAGTCCGGTAGAAACACTGCGTGAATTGAAACGAACCTGCCGGCTGTTCGCTCGGGATCTTCTGTGCGGGTGCGTGCCCTTGGACCGCGCGCATTTCGGTGTCCGAGACGAGGCGACAAGGATCACGGTGCCGCTGCGCGTACGTGCCGTCCGCACAGGCAATCAAAAGAAGCATCCCGAGAACAACCAATGGGAGCCTCGCCAGGCCTCTGTGAACGGAGCCGCACATCAGCGCACACCAAATGGCGTTGCCGCCACCCATGTTTGTGTGAGGTTGGTTCCCAGATTGAGCACCTTCACCTGGTACACCCCTGTTTGAGATACCGTCGTTTCGAGAACTGCCACGCCATCGACGGCATCAGCAGTGGCCAGAGTTAGACCGGCGGGATCGACAAGAACCACGCGCAGCAAGCCGTCGCCACTGGCTACAGCCGAGATAGACTGCGTACCGGCGGGAACGGTAAGCGACTGGACCACTGAGCCGAGCGCACTGAGAGCAGAACTCGTGCTCGTGGTCGATCTAGCTCCGCTGCCGGCGGTACCGGTGTTTACTGCGCTTTCGAGACAGAAGCGATCCACGTAGGCGGCGCCTCTGACGTTCCTTAGCTCGAGCGTGTGCGATCCTGCCGACAAACCCGCTAAGCGGGCGTTGAAGCCGAAGGCCGGATTCTCAAGCTTTCCAGTACCGCCTCTGAAGTCGATCTGCTGCTTGAACACGCCGTCGAGATAAAGGTCGGCTGTTCCGCCCTTCGTGCTCCGAGCGTAGTGGTACACCAGCGCGCCGGTCCGTCCCGGCGTCACGTCGAACGTGAACCTCATCGAGCCTCGGCCGTTCTTGTTGGGATTAACGCGGAAGTGCCCGCCGCTCGCATTAGCGTGCGCGACCTGGTGCCAACCGGACGAGTAGTTGAGCGACGGCGAGTCGTCTTCCAGGCACGTAACGGTTGGCGCGCAGTACGCGTTGCCGACAATGGCATAGGTATTACCGAGGCTCGCGACGTCGGAGGCGCTGTCGCCGCGCAGCGTGATGTCCTGAGCGACGGGGTAGCTTCGTGCGACGACTGCGCCGATCAGGTCGCCGGCCGTTGGCCCACCCACTTTGTCCGCTGAGATAACCAGGGTGATAGTCCCGTCAGCGTTGAACCCGCTCTCCGGGTCGGCCGCGCCCAGCCGCTCCGCCGGCGAGGCGTTCGCCACCACCGCGCTCAGAGTTTGCGCGATGCCGTACTCGAACGTGGCCACCCCGTCGCTGTTAATGTTCATCCCGATATAGTAGCGACCGACGAAATCAGTGGAGCTTGGATTCGGCGCCACGGGCGCATCCGGATAGCTCCACAGGATGCGCCACATGCGGTTTGGCGTGAGCGACGCCAGGTTTGCGAGCTTCATCTTGAAGACGAGCTTTCGCGAGCCATCAGCGAAGAACGGCTCGCCAATCGAAACCCACTGGATGTCCATGTCGCCTTCCAACGGCGCACCGATTTGATCGCCGGACGGATCCTCGAGAATGCGCAGTCCATCCGCGCCACAGGAGCTGCCCGCCGCCTTTGAGATAGCAGCGTTCGTCCCACACGAGGAGCCGACCGCATTGGTCGCGCTCACGCGATAGTTGTAGTTCGTGGTCGCGTCGCCTGAGCCATCAACGTACCGCCGTGCGTCGCCTCCTAGCGTGGCGATCAACTGCTCGGGCCCGCCAGCACTGCGAAATATCTTGTAGCTGGTGACACGGGAACCGCCGTCTTCCGACTGCGACCAGGTGAGCGTGCTAGCGGACCCGTTGCGCGTGACGGTGAGACGCGGCGCACCTGGAACTGTTGGTTGTGTCGGGTCTCCGCCGAAGAAGAGCCGTCGGCCACCAGTTTGGCGAGCGATAGTGCCATAGGCAGTAAAAGAGTTCCCGCGAGCGTCGTCGGGCGACTGCGCGCAGCCGCCGATGCAGCCGTCGGCATAACCGACTGTCATCCGACCAAACCGGTCAACGTCAGCGTCGAAGAAGTCGAGCAGATTGCGGTGTATGTGCGCGCCTCCTCCAAGATGGATTCCGCCGCGCTGGATCGGATCGTTCGGCGTTGCGTTGACGGTGATCCAGTGTGCGCCCCCATCGTAGGTGTGGGCGACGTAGAGGTTCCAGACGCCCTCGGAATTGAAGTCGTGGACAGAGCCCTCTTGCGTGGTGCCGAAGAAGGCCATCGCAGCGCGGCCCGCACTGCCGGCAACCATGGCCGGAAAGACGGCATTCTTGACGCCGACCATCGCGCCGACGTCGTAGACGCTGCTCCAGGTTTTCCCCTTGTCAGCCGAAACGGCTACCGCCGGAAATTTGTCGTCGTTCACAAACCCGAGATAAAGGAGACCGCCGTCGTCCACCGCCACTGAAGGATCGCTGCCACCGCCGGCGGTTCCGGGAACGGTTCGCACCTTCCACGTAGTCCCGTTGTCTTCTGACAGCGCGATGCCGTTCTCGTTCGGATTAGCCTCTCCAACGCATGCGGCGTTGGGAACGTAGACCGTGCCGTCGGGCCCGACCTTCACGTGTCCATGCAGACCTGCGCACTGGCCTATTGTGGCCGTGTCGGGCGACGCCAGGACATACATCGGCACCGCTGGCCCGAAGGTCAGCCCGCCATCAACACTCAGAGCGCAGTTGGCGAATGCGATGTCCTGCGAGCAGTAATAGACCGCGTTACGATAGCCTGGCAGTGGCGGAACGGGAGCGTGGAACGGTCCGCCGCCCAGCGTCTGGTGGTCGAACCCTGACCCAACGCCGGCGCCTTGACTCGGGATCCAGTTGGTACCGTCATCATCTGTGAATGATGATGCGCCCGCGCCCGGAAGGAGCAGCAAGTGCGAGACGAACGTACGGTTCGTTTGGTGATCGGAGAACAGAATGGGGTCGAAGCTCTCTTGCGACGTGAGTGGTGTTACGTCCTTCCAGGTAGAGGGCGGTGTTTGTGGGCAGGCCTGGTCGTCAAACTGCACCTGAAGTGTCTGCAACAGCGCCTGCAGCATCACTCTTCCACTGCTCCAGTTAACACCGATGTTTGGCTCATCTTGAGAGTTCTTAGTCATGCCGGCTTCAATCTGAGCGGCGCCAGGCGTGTGGCTCTGATAGCGCGGCGCTGGTCCTGAATCGATCGGCGCGGGCGGCAGGACCACCGTGTTGTTCCCGGGAGGAGTGGTTCCCGGAGCCGGGGCTTCCGAAACTATGACAACAGCAGCATAGTCCGACGGCGTTAGGATGGCTTGCCCTTCGAACGGACAGACCTCCACCTGGTAGGTCCCCGTGGGAAGATTATTGCCCGTTCCGTAGTGAATGGGTTCCGGGCTGGTGCCGGTGTCCTGCTCAGAGACGACCTGACCACCGTAGTACAGCTTCAGAACGATATCGTTCACGGGTACCGTCGAGGCCACGACGTCGATCGTCTTTGTGTTCGGTCCGATGACGAAGTCGTGCCGCGGCCCGCAGGCAGGAGCCGTGTACTGACCCTGGAAGGTGAAGGTGTTGTCATCGGCGAAGACCTTGTTGGGAGTTGACGGCAGTAACGCGAGCAGCACGAGCAGGCTGAGCGTTAAAGCTAATATCAAGATCGTTTGCACGCTTATTGGACCCCAATACTGTGTACGCAAATCGAAGGACATGGCAGATCTCCTCATTGACGATGCAGGGGACACCTTCTTTTTTGTTATCGAAACCTCGTTTTTTCCAAGGCCGATGAATTCACATTCCGTTACATGTCACCACGTGCCCTCCTCCGATCAGGGAAGGCTTTGCGGCGAAGCTGGCGATTACATCCAATGCATTCGCCAAATCAGGGGAGTGGCAATTTAGTCCAGGGCAGGATATCGATCTGGACTTGAGAAATCCTTGAGGAAAACTTGAGTCGGCTTAGAGGGCAACCTGTAAGTTATTGAGGTTAGAGACCGTTAGCCTTGAACTCCATCGTGCCGTCGTCCACCCTGCCATACCGCATCATCTTTAGATCCTTCATGTAGTTTTGGTGCAGGCGCCAGGGCGGCTTCGTTCCCTGACGCGGCAGCATGTGCAAAGCGCGCACGACGTACCCCGAGGTGAAGTCGATGACCGGTTCCTCGCCGATGTCGGCGTCTTTCACGCGCGGAGTGCAAGCAGCGTAGCCGTGGTGGTCCATGTGGTTCAGAAGCCGGCACACGTACTCGGAAGTGAGATCACACTTCAAAGTCCATGACGCGTTTGTATAGCCAATAGCGAAGGCGAGGTTGGGCACGTCGCTGAACATCATTCCCTTATAGACAAGCCTCTTCGGCAGGTCGACAGGCGTCCCGTCCACCACGAGTTGCATCCCGCTGATGAGCCTAAGTACCAGCCCAGTCGCCGTTACGATGATGTCGGCATCCAGATGCTGGCCTGACTTGAGCGAGAGGCCTTCTTCGGTGAACGTCTCGATGTGGTCAGTCACCAACGACACGCGGCCCTCGCGTATCGCGGCGAAGAAGTCTGCGTCCGGCGCGATGCACAGGCGCTGGTCCCACGGATTGTACGGCGGCGTGAAGTGCTTCGACTCACATTGTTCGCCGATGTGTTTGCGCACACCTCTCGCTACCATCCACTTGAAGAGTTTGGGCCTCTTTCGCGCAAGGTTGTAAAAGAACGACGTGAGCAGCACGTTCTTCCAGCGCGTCAGCCCGTATGCGGCGTGGTCAGGCAGACAACGTCGCAGTAAGTTCGCCACCTTGTCCTCTGATGGGCGCATGACAACGTAGCTCGGAGAGCGCTGGAGCATAGTGACGTGCTTCGCGCGCTCGGCGATTGAGGGCACGAGCGTGATGGCGGTCG
The DNA here is from genome assembly GCA_050748205.1 of Pyrinomonadaceae bacterium. Taxonomy (GTDB): domain Bacteria; phylum Acidobacteriota; class Blastocatellia; order Pyrinomonadales; family Pyrinomonadaceae; genus PSRF01. The sequence goes on from JBOGOU010000592.1 coordinate 11,597, forward strand.
CGCCGCTGCCAATAACCACGATGCGTTTGTTCGCGTAATCGAGGTGGTCGGGCCACTTCTGTGGGTGCACTATCGTCCCGCGGAATCGTTCGACGTTGGGCCAGTCTGGCAGGTACCCGTTTTCATAGTCGTAGTAGCCGGTGCAGAGGTAGAGGAAGTTGCACGTGAGTTGGATCAGCTTTTTGTCTGGCCCAGTCTCAACCTCCAGAGTCCATCTCGGATCCCCGCGTCCCCGCGTCCCGCATCTCCGCGTCCAGCATCATTCGACGACCAGCACGCACGCGTTACGCGATGGTTGTAGCGGATCGCTTTGTCGACTCCGTATTCGACGGCGGTGTCGCGGATGTAGGTGAGGATGGATGGGCCATCGGCGATAGCTTTCGAGTCACGCCAGGGTCGGAAGCGATAGCCGAGCGTGTACATGTCGGAGTCGGATCGCACTCCCGGGTAGCGAAAGAGGTCCCAGGTGCCGCCCATCACATCCCGGCTTTCGAGGATGACGAAACTCTTCTGCGGGCACTCCATTTTCAGATGGCAGGCCGCACCGATCCCCGACAGCCCAGCCCCGACCACTATCACGTCGAAGTGCTCCACACGCATGACTAAAACTGGAGAAAGTAACTCTGCTGTTGCATGACGATCTTTCGTCGAGAGTTTGGTAATCGACGGTAATAGCGGGTGCTGTAAGTGTCAACTGCATGAACGATCCACGAACCTACACGAACACCGCGAATAGTTCGTGTCTGTTCGTGTGTTTTCGTGGATCGTATTTCTTTGTCGTTGTACACGGGTCTGTCGCCCTGCTCCGTTTTAGAATTTGGAGTCCAAAATATAGTACGGTCGTACGATAAGATGAAGGTCCATGAAAGTTGATCAACTCAAGTTGATAGTTCTAACAATTTTGCTTGGCTGAAAATCGGAAGTCAGTCTAAACTCCCGCCATGCTAAACGATCTCTCATACGCGTTCCGCACGCTGCGCAAGAGTCCCATATTCACGATCACAGTAGTGGTCACAATTGCCCTCGCTATTGGCGCCAGCACGGCTATCTTTAGTGTCACTAACGGCGTGCTGCTGCGGCAACTTCCTTACAAGGATCCAGAGCGGCTGGTCCTGGCCCGCGGCGATCTGCAGAAACGGAACGTCAAAGACTTTCCCCTTTCAAATGTCGACTTTCTCGACCTGCGCAACGGCGCAAAAAACAATTTCGAGGATTTCGCTGCCGTCAACACGTTTCGCTTCACTCTTCCTGGTTTGGACGGTACGCCTGAGCGGATCCGAGCGGCCGCGGTGTCGACTAACTTCTTTCAAATGATGGGGGGTTCGAGCGTCGCGGGCCGCGACTTTCAGGAATCTGATGGCACGCCCCAGCCTGTTCCGCCGGCGGCACCCGCGGGCAATGCCCCTGCCCCCGCAAATAACGCCGGACCACCTCGCTTACCAAATATGGTTATTCTGAGCAACGAATACTTCCAACAGCGGTTTGGTGGGGATCGATCTGTAGTTGGGAAAACTCTTCCAGTGGCTGCCGCGTTTGGACCACCGCCCATCATCGTTGGCGTGCTCGCCCCAGGTTTTGAATTGCTGTTCCCCCCAAAAGCGAATCTGGAACAGTTTCCGAGTCTCTGGCTCGCTGCGCGCATTCCCTACGACGTAGCCAACCGTAACAATGTGCAGTGGCGCGCTATTGGGCGGCTCAAACCTGGTGTCGCGCTCGTTCAAGCGCAAGCCGAAGCCGAAACCATCGCCCAAAAAATTCGCGAGGAAAACACAATTGCTAAGACAGCCGGTCAACACTTCCAACTGGTGCCGATGAAGCAGCATCTTGTCGACGAAGTTCGACCGGCGATTCTGGCTCTCATGGGTGCGGTTATTTTCCTGCTGTTAATTGCCTGTGCAAACAAACACGTCGTTGATCGTGCGTCGCACGCGTTCAAGCGCGAATCGATCCGTAACGTACGCAACTGGGTCTACAGTCGCTGCCTGGGCCAGTCGTTCTCGCATCCATGGGCGATACAACTCAGGGGAGTTGGCATAGTAGTTTTTATGGATGGCGTAAACTTCGGGCGCCTGCACGGCAGTTGGCACTGAAGGAAGAAGGACTTCTATGACTTGCGACGTCATATGGGACATTCTGCGAATGACTTCAATGGCTTCGTTTATTGCCAGATCAATGTCCCTGTCGAGGTCTTCAAAGAAAGGCTGACTCACCAGGCCAATTCGGAAGTCAGTCTTCACGCTCAAAGCTTTCGTATACTGTTCAGTGGGCCAATCGACGCAGGTAGGATCCAGGGCGTCGTAGCCGGCAATCGCTTCCAGCATGAGGGCGGCGTCCCTGACGTTACGACAGATCGGTCCGACGTGATCCAGCGACCATGAAAGAGGAAACACTCCGCGCGTACTCACGCGCCCGTAGGTTGGCTTGAGGCCTACGATGCCGCAAAAAGCTGCCGGCTCGCGAATCGAGCCACCCGTGTCAGAGCTGATCGCTGCGAAGCACATACCTGCTGCCACCGCGGCTGCAGATCCACCCGAAGAACCTCCGGCGATATGTTTGGGGTTCCAGGGATTGTGCACCGCGCCGTAGTGGCTTGATGCCGAGGTCCCTCCGTAAGCAAACTCCTGCAAGTTCTGTTTGCCAATCAGCACTGCGCCCGCGCGCTTCAGGCGTTGAACCACATCCGCATCTTCAGTTGGAACCCGGTCCGCAAATAAAGCGCTGCCGCAAGTAGTGCGAACCCCGGCCGTGTCGATCAGGTCCTTCAAACCGACCGGAATGCCGTGCAGTGGTCCGCGCCACTTGCCGCGCTGAATCTCGTCTTCGGCTACGCGCGCCTGCGCCATCGCACTCTCATGGGTGACGGTGATGAAAGCATTGAGCACGGGATTAAGACGCTCGATGCGATCCAGGCAGGCGGTGGCGAGATCCACCGGTGAGACTTTTTTTTGGCGCAGCAACTCAGCCGCTTCGGTGATACTGATGTCAATCATTCGGTCTTCTTAGACTACGCTCGCTCGGTGCTGGAGAGAACTTGCTTTGTGGTTTGATTTTACTGGAGTTGGGATATGAATGTGCAGAGCACATCGAGGGCGCGTGGGCAACGCATGTAACCCTTCGTAAGCGTATGTGACTTAAGATCCCTTAATTTCTCTCTTACCTCTCAGTGGTAGGCTTCGGGCTGGATGTGGACGGCAGAGAATAGGCGTGACTAAAATGAGGATATGTCATCAGATTTCTTACCAGTCGCGGGGCCAATCATCCTGGCTATAGGCAGTCTCGTTGTTGGCCTTCTCCTCGGTACGATGATTGGACGGCGCTCGATGAAAAAGCATCTGGACGCAGCGCCTATGCAGTTGAACGAGCTATCAGCACAGCTTGCTGCCGCGATGGAGACTTCTGCGAAATGGCAGGATGCATCCGAGAAATGGCAGAGCGCGTCGGAATCCTGGCAGACTGCTTCTATGCGATATGAGGAAACGACTGGGAGTCTTGAGGAAGTCATCCGTCTCAAAGATCTTGAGCTGGAGGCTAAAGACCGAACCATCGCAGCACTTGAACAAAAGATCGAAATGTCCCCAGGCCAGAACTGATCGACTGCTCGCAGCCCGACGATAGGGTGTGTTCAAGTTTCAGTCGTGTCGAGGCGAAAAAACAAAAACGATCCACGAAACCACACGAAATATCACTAAACATTTGGTGTGGTTTTATGGATCGTTTTATTTCAATCAAGCCGACTCTCAAATTAGGAACACCACCATCAGTCGGGTAGTGCTCCGGTATTGTGTTGTTAAGCGATGCCCGAGATGCAATGAGGTCATCAGTACCCCCGCGCGGTAGAGACCGTGTGAAAACGCATTTGAGAAGCCGCTGACGTGTTGCGCTTGGCTCTATGCTCCTGGTTTCACCCCGTGAGGGGTGCGATGTTTATAGCTCCAGACCTCTAGTCCCTTCCAGCGCTGTTCGGAGGGGCGGAAC
>JBOGOU010000593.1:0-13794 GCA_050748205.1 Pyrinomonadaceae bacterium
GAGGCGGGGGCAAGCCCACCTTCCTGACCTGCAAATTAGGAGTGATGGCCAGCCCGGCCATCGTACTGGTTCGTGGGAACGGGACACGTTATAATCCTCCGTACCAGGAGAGTGAACAATGGCTGAAACAGTGAAGTGCAAACATTGTGGCGAGAAACGTCCCGGGCTCCCATTCGCTCCATTTCCCAACGAACTTGGACAAAGAATCGCTAGCGAGATCTGCCAGCCGTGTTGGAGTGGCTGGCTGCAGAAGCAGACTCAGATCATCAATCACTACGGTCTGGATCTCACGAACCCTGACGCGCAAAACTTTCTTTTCGATAACATCAAAGGTTACCTCTTCAGCGAAACCGAGCCCGTTGCCGAGATTGATACCAGCAAAGAAGGCAGCGTGAAATGGTGAACCTGCGGACTAATGCCTGCTTAGATAGACCCGTCTGACTTTATGCCTCGATTGTAATTCCCATTATTTACTGTTTAGCGTTTCTAAGCTAAGCTTTCGCCACTCTTTCAGAACATCGGGTCGCCGGCGCTCTTCTTGCCGGCGAACTCCGTCGCAAATCTTCTTGATGGGAAGCGGATTGCCTATGCCAGCCATCCCCGTGCGGACTCTTGCCGCTCTTCTTGCTTCGGTTTTAGTTTTCACAGTTACGTCAACCTTCGTTATTGCCCAGCGCAGTGCTGTTGACACCTATGCGATCACAAACGCACGCATTGTGACCGTCGCGGGACCGGTCATTGAACGCGGTACCGTTGTGATTCGTGATGGCTTGATTGCGGCTGCCGGCGCAAACGTTGCTGTCCCTGCGGACGCGCGAGTAATTGACGGCACGGGCTTAACTGTCTATCCGGGTCTGATTGACTCCAGCACCTCCCTGGGAATTCCTCAGCCATCACCATCTCCATCGCCTTCTCCTGGCGGAGGCGGCGGCGGTTTCGGTCAGTTACGTCCGCAAACATTTCTAAGTGCGCCTAACTCGACTCAGCCTGCCGGCCTTCAGCCCGAGGTCATGGTCGAGGACTTTATCAGGCCCGGGGGAGAGCAAATTGAGGCCGCGCGGAGCGTCGGAATCACAACTGCGCTAACGGCCCCGCGCACGGGGATCTGGATGGGCCAGTCGGCCCTCATCAACCTGGCCGGCGATACGCCGCAGCAGATGATTGTGCGCTCACCATTGGCTATGCATGTCGGTTTCACACCACTGCGAGCCGGCACATATCCAAATTCGCTCATGGGTGTGTTTGCGGCTCTGCGACAAATGTTGCTCGATGCCCAACGCTATCGCGAAGCTCAACAGATTTACGAGCGTTCGCCGCGAGGCACCCGGCGACCAAACCAGGACAGATCCCTGGCTGCTTTGCTTCCAGTTCTGGATGGCACGATGCCGGTTGTCATGTACGTGGATCGCGAGCGTGAGATCAGCCGGGCTCTTGACCTGGCACAGGAGTTCAAGTTACGGGCAATCATCGCCGGAGGCATGGAAGCTGGGAAGGTTGCACCACGGCTGCGCGAAAGCAAGGTTCCTGTCCTGCTTTCGCTCAACTTCCCGCGTCGCACCACAGCAGCTTTGCCCGAAGCGGATCCCGAACCAGTAAGAGTCTTGCGCGAACGCGTTGAAGCTCCCAAGACAGCCGGGAAGCTTGTCGCCGCGCGGGTTCCATTTGCTTTTCAGTCGGGCGCGCTCACAAACATGGCAGACTTCTCGGCAAACCTGGGACGCGCGATCGACAATGGACTCTCAAAAGACGATGCTTTGCGCGCCCTAACCATCTGGCCCGCGGAGATTCTGGGTGTCGCCGATCGACTCGGCACAATCGAAGCAGGCAAGATTGCCAACCTGACAATCACACGCGGAGATCTCTTTGAGCGCAATCCGAGGATTGCTCATTTATTTATCGACGGCCGTCTCGTCGACTTACCTCCAGCGACACCATCTGCCTCAGCAGGTTCCGCAACCGGCACATGGTCGCTGAACATTGATCTGGGCTCAGGCGAGATTTCCGCAACCCTCGTGTTGCAACAGGAGGGTGAACGCTTGCGCGGAACGATTCAGGGAGGACTCGGAAGCGCGGACATAGCAAACGCTTCGGCAGGTGCGGGAGGTGACATTCGATTTACCGTCCCTGCGACGCTTCAGGGGCAAACTGCGGAAGCGACCTTCACCGGCAGGATAACGGGGAATGAGATGCAGGGAACGGTAAATGTCGTCGGCCGTGCACCGGGTTCGTTTACCGGGACGCGTGCTAGCGCCCCGACCCCGCCAGCCCCCTCACCGACGCCTTCTGTAGAGGTGAAAATAGATGGTGCGCCGGCACGTTCCGGTGCTCAGATTGGTCGCTCATATCTCTCCGGAACATGGCTCTTGAACTTGATGGTTGGCCTGCAAATTAGATCAGAAATCGGCTTCGCGCGTTTTACGGGAACTCGCCAAAAACGAAAGGGCTCCGCATGATGAAAAGGTTACTGTTGAATCTTCTTGCTTACTCGCTAATTGTGGCGTTTTCAGTGCCGCAAACCTGGGCGCAGGCCGGAAGCGCTCCTTCAGAAACACTCATTCGCAATGCGACAGTCCTGACGATTACGCGCGGCACGCTACAGAATTCCGATGTCTTGATACGCAACGGAAAGATTGCCGCGGTGGGAAAGAACTTGAAGGCCTCGGCGAATGCCCGCGTGATAGACGCAACAGACAAATACGTAATGCCCGGGATCGTCGACTGCCATTCCCACTCGATGCTCGATGCAATCAACGAAGGCAGCCTGTCTGTCACTTCGATGGCCCGCATGCGTGACGTGCTTAACCCGAATGATATTGACCTCTATCGTGCTTTGGCGGGTGGCGTAACCAGCTTGAACCTTCTGCACGGCTCGGCAAACGCTATTGGCGGCCTTAACACAGTAGTGAAGATCAAATACGGCCGGCCAGTCGAAGAGTTTGTCTTTCCGGGCGCGATGCCGGGGATCAAATTTGCCCTCGGTGAAAATCCCAAACGCTCAAACTTTCAGCCGCAGGCAGGCCAGCAACGTCGCTATCCGGCAACGCGCATGGGCGTGGAGGAGGTGATTCGCGAAGCATTTTCGCGCGCTCGCGATTACAAGAAGACCTGGGAAGAATACCGGGCAGCCGTAACGCGAGGCGAGAAAAATCTCATTCCTCCGCGGCATGATCTTCAGCTCGAGCCGCTGGTCGAAGTTTTGGACGGCAAGCGTTTGGTTCACGCTCACTGTTACCGCGCCGACGAAATCCTAATGCTCATCAATGTCGCGAATGAGTTTGGTTTCAAGGTAAAGACCTTTCAACACACACTCGAAGGTTACAAGGTTGCAAAAGAGATCGCGCAGCATGGTGCGGGTGCTTCGATTTTCGCGGATAACTGGGCCTACAAGATCGAAGCTTACGACGCGATACCTTATAACGCCGCAATCATGACGCGGGCCGGCGTCAACGTTTCCATGAATTCTGACTCCGATGAACGTGCACGTCGTTTGAACATCGAGGCAGCCAAGGCCATGCATTACGGCGACCTCAGTGAGGAAGAAGCGCTCAAACTCGTCACCTGGAATCCTGCCTGGCAACTTGGCATTCACTCGAGGGTCGGATCAATCGAAGTCGGAAAGGATGCGGACCTGGCAATTTGGAACAACCATCCGCTAAGTGTCTACGCTCGTGTCGACACGACTTTCGTTGATGGCGAGATCTTTTTTGATCGCCAGCAGGACCTGGCGCGGCGCGCCGATTTTCTCAAAGAGCGAGCGCAGCTCGAGCAGGCAGAACCTAACCGGCCACCAACAGGTGGCGCCTCTCCTCAAGCGCCGCGCCGCCGCCGGCCCACAAATGCCGACGACGACCAGTGGGAAGGAGGCGAGCAGCCATGAGAAGGTCAGGAGACACGGAGATGCGAGACTCAAGCTTTTGGAGTGCGGTGGCAAGCGCAGCGCGACACCGCTTTGGATCCATTATTCAATTCTGGCCACCGAACCCAAAGCGCCGTCGCCACTTCGCTCTGCCGGCGCACTCCATAATTCAGCCGCTCTTTGTTTGCACCGCCCTATTGGTAGCCGGCGCCTCGTTCGCTCAGCAGATCGGCGAGCCCACCACCCAGCAAGGCGTTACCTTTCCGCGCGGTACATATGCCATTCGCAATGCCCATATCGTGACCGTAAGCGGCGCGGAAATCGAAAACGGAACTGTCGTCATCCGCGATGGCAAGATCGAAGCCGTGGGCGCAAACGTCAATGTTCCATCCGGCGCTCAGACGATCTACGCCAGAGGACTTTGGGTGTATCCGGGAATGATCGATGCCGGGACGTCCATGGGTCTGGTGGAGGTGGGACAAGGCGCCCCGGGTACAGTTGATACGGCGGAAGTAGGGGATCTGAATCCCAACGCCAAAGCGATTGTGGCCATCAATCCACATAGCGCTCACTTGGCGGTCACCCGAGTAGATGGCATCACGAGCGCGGTCTCGATGCCGGTGGGAGGATTGATCTCAGGCCAGGCCGCGATTATCAACCTCGTTGGCACGAGCCCGCAGGAGATGGCGGTTGTGCCTTATGCTGCGCTGGTGATCAATTATCCTCGCGGCGGTGGCGGAGGCGGTGGCTTCTTTGCCGAACTACAGCCGCCGAATCTCACCGAGGCACTCGCAACCGCCAATCGGCAGCTTGAGCAAATTCGCAAACTGTTGCGCGAGGCCGAGGCTTACGGCCGCGCGCAGGAGGCCTATGCGAAGGACAAGAGTCTCCCGCGACCTGATAGCAGTATTGTTCACGAAGCGCTTGTTCCTTATGTTCGCGGCGAGCGTCCGGTAATCTTTCACGCTGATCGCGAAAGTGAGATTCGTGGAGCCATCAGATTTGCCGACGAGATGAAGCTGAAGGCGCTCATCCTCGGTGGTAACGATGCGTGGAGAGTTGCCAATCTTCTAAAAGAAAAGAATGTGCCTGTGATTTTGACCGGCATTCTCGATCTACCGACCCGCGAAGACGATTTCTATGATGTGCTCTACGAAAACGCAGCAAAGTTGCAACAAGCGGGCGTGCGCTTCTGCATTTCGAGTGGAGATAGTGGCGCCAATGTTCGCAATCTGCCGTTCTACGCCGGGATGGCGGCGGCGTTTGGACTTCCCAGGGCCGAGGCTTTAAAAGCCGTAACTCTCTATCCGGCACAAATCATGAACGTTTCCGATCGGCTCGGCTCGATTGAGGTTGGCAAAATGGCCAACCTGGTTGTGACCGACGGCGACTTGCTGGAAGCGCGAACACATGTGCGCCATCTCTTCATTGACGGTCGTCAAGTTCCCCTGACAAGCCGTCATACGGATCTCAACGACGCATTCAAAAATCGAAAGTAGCCGGCAACGAATAATCAACCGCCAAGACGCTAAGAGCGCCAAAGGAAAATAGTTTGCAGTGGTTGATAGTGTTTTCTTGATTCAACTCGCCTGTTTTCTTGTCCTTTGCGTTCTTGGCGTCTTGGCGGTTTATTCCAGTGCGCGGGATTGTTGAGCCGTACAAATATTTAGACACTAAGATTTTAGTTTTACCAGGAGGATTACCTTGTCAACGAAAGATATCAGCAGTCTCGTTCGTTTCATCGCCGTATTGTTCGTCATGTTTTTGGTTTCAGCCGCGGTTTCTGCCCAGACAAAACTGCTGCGCTTTCCCGACATCAGCGGCGACCGAGTAGTTTTCACTTACGGAGGCGACTTATGGACCGCCTCAACTTCCGGTGGTACGGCCATTCGTCTGACAGCGCATCCGGGAATCGAGGTCTTCGGTAAATTTTCGCCGGACGGAAAGTGGATTGCCTTTACAGGACAGTACGACGGCGACGAGCAGGTCTATGTTGTTTCATCTGGCGGTGGCGTGCCGCGGCAATTGACTTTCTATCCGGCCAAGGGCCCGCTGGCCCCGCGCTGGGGCTGGGACAATCAGGTTTTGGGCTGGACTAAAGACGGGAAACGCATCTTCTTCCGTTCGCTGCGCGACTCCTGGGCACTTCCCATCGCTCGTCTCTATTCAGTTTCTACCGAGGGCGGTCCCACGGATCCACTGCCGATGCCCGAGGCAGGCTCTGGTGATTATTCTCCCGATTCCACGCAAATGGTCTATTCGCCACAGTCACGTGATTTTCGCTCAGAGAAGCGTTACGGCGGGGGACAGGCCAACACGCTTTATCTCTTCGACCTGAAGTCTTACGCGACTAAGCGAATCACAGAAGGTCCCCGTCCCACTCGCGACCCCATGTGGATTGGCGACACGATCTACTTCAATTCAGATCGCGACGGACATTTCAACCTCTATGCCTACAGTGTGCCAAGCGGTAAAACAACTCAGATAACTCATACCAAATTGTGGGATGTACGTTGGCCCAGTTCAGACAACGAGGGAAAGATCGTTTACGAAATGAATGGTGAACTTCAAGTGCTCGACACTCGTGGTGGCAGGAGCACTTCCGTCTCAATCACAGTTCCCGACGACGGTCTCGCTCGCAGGCCCAGCCGTATCCCGGCGGCAAATCAGATCGAGTCAGTTGGTCTCAGCCCGAAAGGTGAGCGGGCACTATTCGCTGCTCGCGGGGATATTTTTACCGCTCCGATTGAGAAAGGACCCACTCGCAATCTGACACATTCCTCCGGCGTTCATGACAAGTGGCCGAGCTGGTCGCCTGACGGATCCCAGATCGCGTTCATTTCAGACATGAGCGGCGAGGAAGAGCTCTACCTCATGCCCCAGGATGGACTGAAGCCCGCGGATCAGATAACCAGAGGCGGGAACGCAATGCGTTATCAACCTGAGTGGGCGCCCGATGGCAAACGAATCGCTTTTAGCGACAAGGACGGCAAGGTCTTCGTCGTCACGCTTGCCGATCGCAAGATGGTCGAGATTGTCGACTCGCCACGTGGGCAGATTCGTGACTACACGTGGTCACCGCGCGGTAACTATCTGGCGTTCAGTATGGTTGAGAATCCGCAGGGATTTTCGGGTGTTTACGTTTGGAGCGCGACGGATGGAAAAGTGCGTCGCGTAACAGATGAAATGTTCAATGCGTTTACTCCCGCGTGGGACCCCCAGGGAAATTACCTTTACTACTTTGCCGATCGAGAGTTTGCACCCCAGATTTCCCAGATCGAGTTTAACTACGCGACCAATCGTACCGGTTACATCTATGCGCTTGCGCTTCGAAAGGACGTCAAACATCCCTTCCCGCCCGAAAGCGATGAGGTAACCATCAGCAAGGTCGATGAGTCGCCGAAACCAAAGGGGACGCCGCCGGGCGAAGAGCCCAAGCCGCCGGCTAAAGACATCAGCAAGGAAGTTAAAGAGCCGGCGCCCGAAGCCGATAAAGATAAACCAGCCCCCGCCGCCTCTCCTACGCCGGGCGAGGCGAAGAGCGAGGCCCAACCCAAACCGCCGGCCACTATGGTTATAGACTTTGACGGCATCCTGGGGCGCGCTGCCCGCGTTCCCGTCGGCGCCGATAACTATGGCGGGCTGTCAGCTAAAACCGGGCATCTGCTTTATGCCTCGGGTCCGCCTTTCTATTACGGCCGTCCGGGTGATCGTCCCACCGTCCTCAAGATCTTTGCTTTCAAAGATCGAAAGGAGACAACACTGGCGGAAGACATTCGCGGCTACACGCTTTCTGAAGACGGCTCCAAAGTGCTTGTGGCCCAGGGTCCAACTTATAACCTCTACGAGGCGACGCCTCAGGGAGACCGCACCAAGAAGCCGGTCTCCACTGCCGGACTTTTTGTCGATCGAGTGCCGGCTGAAGAATGGAACGAGATCTTCAACGAAGTATGGCGGCGTTATCGCGACTGGTTTTATGTTTCAAACATGCATGGCTACGACTGGGCGGCTTTGCGGGAACAATACAAGCCGCTGCTGCAGCATGTGGCCCACCGCTCAGATCTGAACTATGTAATCAGTGAGATGATCTCAGAGTTGACGGTTCAGCATGCTTACGTCGAAGGCGGCGATTTTCAAATTCCACCGCGGCCCCGTGTTGGTCTGCCGGGAGCGCGTTTCGAGCTTGACGCGCAGTCGGGTCGTTATCGCATAGCCAAAATATTCGAAGGTCAAAACGAAGAAGACATTTTCCGTTCGCCGCTTACCGAAGTCGGCGTCGATGTTAAGGTGGGCGACTACGTTTTGGCGATCGATGGTGAGGAACTGAAGGCCAACGACGATCCCTACCGGCTGCTTCGAAACAAGGCCGACAACCCGGTGAGTCTTACGATCAACAAGACACCTTCCTTGACGGGCGCGCGCATCGTGCAATATCGGCCAGTTCCTGACGAAGGTAATTTGATTTACCTGAACTGGGTTGCCCAGAATCGACGCAAGGTCGAACAGGCGACGGGCGGACGAGTTGGCTATATCCACATTCCCGACATGGGCGCCAATGGCATTCGGGAGTTTATCAAATGGTACTACCCGCAAATTCGCAAAGAGGGTCTGGTGGTTGACGTTCGCGCGAATGGCGGGGGTAACGTATCGCGGATGCTCATTGAACGGCTCCGGCGGAAACTGCTGGCGCTAAATTATGCGCGTACGGATGAATATGCAAACACCTACCCTGACCAGGTCTTCATTGGACCAATGGTTGCGCTGCTGGACGGAAACTCGGCGTCAGATGGCGACATCTTTCCAGCAATGTTTCGCGAAGCCGGACTGGGACCACTGATCGGTAAGCGTTCTTGGGGCGGTGTAGTCGGGATACAGAATCGCGGGCCGCTAATTGATGGTGGCACGATCTTCGTGCCGGGCTCGGGCTTGGCCAACACGAAGGGCGAGTGGATTATCGAAGGCTACGGTGTGGATTCCGACATCGAAGTCGATAACGATCCCAAGTCGGTGCTTGAGGGTAAGGATCCGCAGCTTGAACGGGGCATTGCCGAAGTCATGGCCCGAATAAAGCAACCAGTTACTCTGCCACGCAAGCCTCCGGGACCGGTAAAGACGATTAGGTAAGCCCGGTCTTTGGACTTCGGTCTTTGGACTTTGAACTTTGTACTTTGAGCTTTGTACTTACTCGGTCACCGATGGACACGGATAGGCACAGATCAGAAGGAAGAAGAAGGCTTCGCTCCCCGAATTTTGCGACAAGCTCTTTACTGGGACCGCGGACGTCTCGTCCGCTTGGCGCCCTCAGGCGAAGCTTTCCTGAAGGCTCGGAATGTCGGCTGGCGATCGATTCGCGCTTCGCGCTCATTGCGGACGAGACGTCCGCGGTCCCAGTAAAGAGCTTGAAAGGTCCTTGGAAAGATCCTTCCGAACGCTGGGCTTTATGCTTCCGCCTGCGGAGCAGCGGACAGCTATTGTTTATCATCCTCACTGCTGGAGCCGGCCCTCTGTCTCGGGGGCTCCACCGTGCGCTCAGTATTCAGGGAATCAAAATTCAGCGCGGCGTTGAAGAGAAGAAAGAAGCTTCCCTGGGTCTGATGACGCCACATCGGATGATTTGCAAACATCACCACATGGCCGCGCCCCACCGGTACATCTATTACGGCGGGGGCATTGGCCAGCTCCGATCCACCGGCGAGCATACCGCTTACCAGCAGATTCTTTTCATCAGACGCGAAACGAAGAACGACGCGCGGCCTTTCCGCGGGCGGAGTGTAGAACGCTCCCAAAGCCCGACGCTGCTCTTCAGTGATCTGTTCTTCGCCTGGTCGGGCTGGTGAACGCTGGGGTGAAGGCGCCGCTTGAGGCATTGCCTGAACGATGTCGGGATCCGTGAGGCTTCCCCTTCCAGAGGGCCGCTGACCCGCTGCTCCCGCTCCCGGACCACCTTCTCCGCCGCCACCGCCACCACCTCCGGTTTGACTGATCACCTGAAACAGTGGTGCCTGATTGAAGTAAATCGGCAACGTTTCGTCGTAGCCATAGGCGATCGGACTCTTTCGATCGCTGAAACGTGCATTAAAAATTGAGCCGCGCGCCTGCAGCTGACGGGCATCCTGAATCCCCACGCCGGAAGTAATCCCATAATCAATGGGAATACGCGCGTTGTTGGCGACGACGATGAACAGTCCACCATCCTGAACAAATTTTTGCAGATTCACGACTCCAACAATTCCCATTCCGCCGCGCATATCGTCAGTTTGATCGGGTGATAAGCCAATGTTTGGCGTCAGCTCCGATTGTTTCCAGGGAATCGGACTGCCGCGCATCGGTATGCCACTAACGATTGCCTGCGCCGAACCACCAAGCGGTGGGAAAATGATCACGTCATACTTCTCGCGCAGATTCGGCGTGTTGCGCACTACCTGATCTGAGATATATGCGTAGGGGATCTGAAGCCGATCAAACTCTATGCGGTACCATCCCTCATTTTGCGTGTTGGTCCAGGTGTGCAGAATGGCGATTCGCGGCACAGCTAGACTGTGCATCTTCACATCCGGGAGCTTATCAACGGCAACTGCGGTCAGGCCCAACTCTGTCACCGCTGTCTCAAGCTGCTTGCGCGTGTCGGTGGGGTTCCCTTCGGTCTTGATAATGAACGATCCGGCATTAAACTGCCGGGTGCCGACTTTAAATGAATCTTCAGCTGCACTCATGCCGACGTCTTTTAACTTGAAACGCAACGTCGCCAGCGTATTCTCGGTGTTGTGATTGATGATGTAAGCGGTAGGCGCTGCAGATGCGGTAAGGGTGCCGCGCACGCGTGCGTCTGAGGTTAGCAAAGTCATCGGCGCTTGCAGGATGGCTTTATCTAACACGCGCGCCGTTTTCACATTACGCATGGCGCCCAGCGTCCAGCCCGTATCGTCGTAGGGTCGCGGGTCGTTGACGTTGTAATACTGCGTGTCCAGCATCATGTCTGCCATGCGCGAATAAGGCTGGTCCATGCGCACTACGTAGGAGCCGGCCGGGAACTTCTGCTCCTTGATTGTTATCTCTTTATTTGCGGTTTGGACTTCGACTCCCATTAGCCGCAGCAGGTTAACCACGTCGGCCGCCTCTACAAGCCGCGACTGATCCGCCGGAATGACGTAAGCGGCCGGGCCCTCATTCATTGCCTTGGCAACAGAACGTTTGCTCTTGAGATAGAAATTTTGCAGGAACCGATCTTTGTTATTGGCTACAAAATGCATTGCCAGGAGAATTCCCGACTGCTGCATGTTGATGTTGTTCCGGATCGACCACTTGACGCGCGGGTGCGGCGGATTGGGACGAAACCAATCGCGTTGTGACTGCTGCGTAACCGTGCGATCCATCGTATCGGCGCCGCCGTTGCCAAACGTCTCATAGAAGCGACCGATGCTGTTATGCCCGTTGGCTACATAAAACATGTAATTCGGCGCCCAGCCGTCGTAAAAACCGTGCGTCCACACACCCGGTACGCCACGCTTCGTCAGTTCTTCTATCTCGTGATAAGCGAGCAAATTCCACTCATCAACCGTAATTGGATCGAGCCACGCGTTGTATGGTCCTGTGCCCGTCGATGTGTAAAGGAAGGGTACCGACTCGTGCAGGTCATGAAGGATCGTGGGATGGTATTCAAGAAACGTCTTCATCATGTTTCGAGTGAGCGCCAACGCCATACCCAATCCGTCGCGATTGTTGTCGTGCGCCACATATTTCCCCCAATAAATCAACGAAGGCGCGTTCTTACCTTCGTGGGCTTTGCGGTAGTTGTAAACGTCTACCATCTTGTCGCGCCCATCAACCTCGAGCACAGGTGTTATCAGCACGATCACATTTCTGCGTATGGCTTGAATAAAGGGACTCTCCTCAACCGCAAGGCGATAGGCCAACTCCATCAACATCTCGGGCGAGCCAGTCTCAGGCGAATGAATCGAACCCGACGCCCAGTAAAAGACCTTGCCTTCTTCAATTAATTTTTGCGCTTCTGCTTCGTTGAGCTTGCGAGGATCCGCGAGCTTAGCTGTGATTTCCCTGTAGCGACTGAGCTTCGCAATTGCGCCTTCGTCCCCGACGGCGACCAGTATCTGTTCTTTGCCTTCCTCCGAACGCTCCGGCGCCGTGAACACACGCACGCGCGGGGAGGCTTTCGCGAGATCACGATAGTAACGGTAGAGGTCCTTGGAATAGGTGAGCTTGTTCGGTGTACCGACTATGTAACCGAGCACCTTGTCAGGCGACGGCACCTTTTCAGATACCGGCAAATGGTCAACTAACTCCGTCATAAAATAAGACTCTGTGGTGTATTCCTTGATCTTCTTTGTGTAATCGTTAATGTCTGCACTGTCGTGGCTTTTGCCTGCCGCCGGTTCTGGTGTTGACGCCAGACTGCTCTGGTTATCACGCGGGCTTTGCGCTGGGACGCTTAGCGCAAAACACATAAGAAAAGCAAAACAGATGAGCGTGCATGCAGACGTTCTCTTGACGATTGGTAAAGTGCTTGCGGGATTCATGATTGTCTCCACCTGAGTTTCGGATTTGATTTGATTGAAACGGAGTGCGGTCGCATCTTACGAGTCTTGACTTTGAGAGTAAAGAGATCCGGAGGCCATTCAAAATCAAGAATAACCATTCAAGCTTAATAGCCCGCAGTTGGGAAGGGGGCAAAGCGCAGCGCGCCCCCGCTCAACTCTGAGACCATTCAGCTCAAAAGCAACCATTCATGTTTGCAAACCTCACAGGTTTGGAAGGTGGGCTTGCCCCCGCTCAACTCTGATGAGCTTGCACTTCACAAGAAATCACCCAAGTCTGAGTGTCTCCTGCGACCCTGAGTGCCCTCCAGCTTGAGCGGGGGCAAGCCCACCTTCCTGACCTGTGAGACTCTCTGACTTGAATGGTTTTCTTGTGATCTTGGAAGCTTATTCCATCTTGAGCGGGGGCGCGCTGCGCTTTGCCCCCTTCCTAACTGCGGGCTTTCAGACTTGAATGGTTACTTTTGGTTTGAATCATCCGGTCAGCCTCGGACAACCAACTTATCCGGTGGCAGCATGGCCGGCATACCTTTATGTTGCCAACAACGTACCGGGCTGTGCATGCGACGCGAGCAGGGCGTTCCTTTCTTGGTCCGCGCACCGCAGATATAGACTGGCTCGTCTGATCCTGCAGATTGAGAGTGTGGCGATGCGCCCGACTGACGCGGTTCCACGCCAGGAATCGTTGCATCTGTCTCCCTAGCTGCGTCACCGTTCTGCGAATCTGCCAGAGGCGAACCGGCGCTGCGTTCTATGATTAGTGGCGGCGGCGCTGGACGTCCTGCGCGGCCGGCAAGCAGGCCGGAACTAAACACCGCCACCAACGCAATCAACGGGACTGTCAAACGTTCCCCGCGTAGAGGCCCTGAGCAACCATCGCAAAATCGGCGGCTGTGCCAAGGGTACCAGTGCAGGCGAATTACCTTAGCGCCGCATTCAGAACAAAAGTTTGGCCGGTACATGAGGAAGCCTCCGGAAAGCAACGCATTGTGAGGTCTCGAATGCTCAAGCAGGAGACCGATTCGCGGACACCAGCGTTTGCAAGGCAAAGACCGGCGAAGATTTGAGGAACTCGCCGGGAGGTATCAGGCGTGCGGCATTATATGCTGGGTTATAGCAGTTTCCAAGCAACTAGATTGAGCTTTTCGGCGTCGGAAGTTAGCGCCCGTTGCCAGGCATCAAGCTCCGAATTTGCGCAAACTTCAACCTGGCAGGCATACTCGATAAGAAACCAGGAGCAATCGTTTTCCAGATGACTCATTTTCCCAATCTAGCAGTTAAGTCTTTGGGCTCAACTTGTTTTGTGGTGGCCATTGCATTGCTGCTCTGTGGCGGCTGGGCCGTTTCTTACGGCCAGGAATCAGACGAAGTTGTGCGGACGAATGT
>JBOGOU010000594.1:0-2504 GCA_050748205.1 Pyrinomonadaceae bacterium
CCTCAAATTCAACATTGATGCACTGAGACACTGTATTACCTATTTGAATATCCCGTGTAAATAGAAGAGAATAGCGGCGCTCCTGCAATCCTGCCTCAGGACGGCAAAATAGATGATAAAAGTGGTACTCGCCCTAGGGGCGGTTAGCCTTTCACTGTGCTTCGCTTTCCCTTTACAGATGGCTAATAGCGCACGACCATCCGACGCATCCAATGCCGCTTCGGCAGGCATTGCTTTGCGCGATACCTCCGTCAAACCTCCGAACGTGACGCAGCAAGCCACGTCTGATATCGCCGACAGCGACGAGTTTTTTCAAAGGGCTATCCGATCAGGCGGGCCTGAACGCGACAACACACAAAAGATTGAAGCGTTGCTCAAGCGCATGACGCTCGAAGAGAAAGTTGGGCAGATGACCCAGCTCACGATCAGCATGATTGCGTCCGGGAGTGATCAGAACATCAAGATCGATCCAGCCAAGCTGGAGAAAGCCATTGTCAAATACGGTGTTGGTTCAATCCTCAACGTTGCCGATCAGGCTCTGACCCTCGACAGGTGGCAAGAGATCATTGGTCAGATCCAGGAGGCGGCCACAAAGAAAACGAGACTGGGCATTCCTGTTATCTACGGAATCGACTCCATTCACGGAGCCAACTATGTGCAAGGCGCCACTCTCTTTCCGCAAGAGATTGGGATGGCGGCAACTTGGAATCCCGAGTTAATGAAACGAGCTTCGGAGATTACCGCAGTTGAAACACGTGCCGCAGGCATTCCGTGGAGCTTTTCGCCTGTACTCGATTTGGGTCGCAATCCCCTCTGGCCGCGGTTCTGGGAAACTTTCGGAGAAGATCCTTACCTTGCCAAGGTGATGGGCGTTGCGTTTGTGCGAGGTTTGGAAGGATCCGACGTTTCCTCGCAAGACCACGTGGCTTCCAGTTTGAAGCACTACATGGGCTACAGTTTTCCATTAACAGGCAGAGACAGAACTCCCGCGTGGATCCCCGAGAATTATCTACGTGAGTATTTCCTGCCGACATTCGAAGCCGCAGTCGAAGCGGGCGCGCACACGATCATGATCAACTCCGGAGAGATCAACGGCGTTCCCGGTCATATCAATCATCACATCCTCACAGACATCCTGCGCGGTGAACTTGGATTCAAGGGTTTCGTCGTATCTGACTGGGAAGACATCAAGAAACTAGTGAGCATTTGGCGTGTCGCGGCCGACGAGAAGGAAGCAACTCGGCTTGCGATTATGGCGGGCATCGATATGAGCATGGTACCGACCGATTACAGTTTTAGCGATCATCTGGTTGCTCTGGTGAAGGAAGGCGCGGTCCCCCAGTCAAGAATCGATGAGGCCGTGCGACGGATTCTGCGAGTCAAGTTTGAGCTGGGACTCTTTGAAAACCCGATGCCTAACCCAGCACTCAAATCCCGGTTCGGACTTCCGGAGTCGAGAAAGGTGAGTTTGCAAGCGGCCCAGGAGTCGCTGACGCTGCTGAAAAATACGGACAACGTCTTGCCGTTAGCGACGAATACCAAGGTACTAGTCACAGGACCCACAGCCGACTCGATGATCTCTCTAAACAACGGCTGGAGTTATGTTTGGCAGGGTTCAGAAGAATCACTTTATCCGAAAGATCGACATACGATCCGACGGGCAATTGCGTCGAAGATAGGCGAAGGCAATGTGACATACGTACCAGGATCGAGGATTACGCGGCCCGCTGGCTCAAGCTCGAACAATACTCCTACTGACAAGGATGAAGAGGTTGACATTGCTGCTGCCGTTCGCGCTGCGCAGAGCGTTGATGTGGTCGTCTTGTGTCTTGGGGAAGGTTCTTATACCGAAACGCCTGGCAACATTACGGACCTTAACCTGGGCGAACCACAAATCAAACTTGCGGAAGCAATCCAGGCGACAGGCAAGCCCGTGGTCATCGTGCTGGTGGAGGGACGTCCCAGAATCATCAATCGTATTGCTGACGGGGCAAAGGCGATTCTAATGGCGTACAACCCGAGTAATGAAGGTGGAACGGCGGTCGCCGACGTGTTGTTTGGCGATATCAATCCAAGTGGCAAACTTCCCTTCACCTACCCCCGCACGCCAAACGGTTTGATTAATTACGACCACAAGCCGTTTGAGACTGAGAATACAGCATTTGGTAATATGGCTTTCAAACCGCAGTTTCAATTCGGCGAGGGCCTGAGCTACACCACGTTTGCCTACAGCGATTTGCGCCTGGGTAAGAAGACAATAACTGCCGATGAGGAACTACCGGTTACTGTGACGGTAACCAATAGTGGTCGTCGGGCCGGCAAGGAGGTTGTACTCCTTTACCTCAGTGATCTCGTTGCGTCGCTTTCGCCGCCAAACAAACGACTTAAGCGCTTTGCAAAGGTCAATATCGAGCCGGGTCAGAGCCGTACGTTGACTTTCAAGCTGCGGCGTGACGATTTGTCCTTCATCGGAGCAAACAATAAACCCGTGGTTGAGCCGGGAG
>JBOGOU010000595.1:0-7731 GCA_050748205.1 Pyrinomonadaceae bacterium
CAGGAGCATATTCGCCGGTTGTGGACAATCGATTTTCTGTACTCTCTGCCAAGGTTGTCTGGGGGCTATGTAAATCTTCTCTATGATGGAGTGGACAACGAAAAAGCAGAAATCGAGAGGCAAACCACGGCGCGGCGCGTACGGGCTACCAGGAGATTCTCGATTGGTTGTATGACATAGACGCTCGCAGTAGGGCGCGAAGATGCATATACTGGCCCGATGACTGCAGATCCCTTGCTACGACCGCTTGGTGGTTTCAAACCTCTCAAACGATCCATCTTCGTCAGCTATCATCATAGCAGAGACCGAGCTTACTACGACGCATTCTCACGATTATTCGCAGAAAGCTATCGAGTCATCCAGGACAATTCGGTTGAGCGCCAGATCGACAGCGATAATGCCGAATACGTTATCCGCAAAATCCGCGAGGAATACATCACTGGGTCGTCGTGTACCGTGGTGTTGTGCGGAGCAGAAACACCTCGGAGGAAGTTTGTTGATTGGGAAATCAAGGCTACGCTCGATAAGCAGCACGGATTGATCGCTCTGAAAGTCCCGACAAACCCTAACTTCTTTGTTCCGGAGCGTCTCATGGACAATGTCACATCCGGTTTCGCGGTTTGGACAGGTTGGGAACAATTGAGCGCAAACCATAGCCTCCTGCTAACCTTCATTGAACAAGCCAACGCAAGGAGTAAGATACTGATTCGCAATCAGCGAGAGTTGCGTTGTAGAAACGGCTGAGATCGCGCACTAGTGGAAAAAGAATGATGCTACGTTCAGCTTGGCTTTTAGGTCGCTCGATGAGGAAGAAAGGAGATCGTGCGGCGGCGATGAGGAGGAAGGAGTTGCTCAATATCACACATCCGAGGCAATACGGGCGGTAGGTTGATTCTGTTCCTAGGTGAACCGTGGACATCGGTCCGGCCGATGGTCTTTAGATGAACGGCGATCATCGAGATCGGAAAGAGTCTCTTCGTCGCCTCCACAAGATAAAATGCGTAGCGAGCTCCATTGCTCACAGGTGCGGGAAGACGAAGTGCACCAAGTGGTCCCGGTCCGCCTCTATAACGCGGAGGGTTCAGAAGACGAAGATACGGACCGTTCCCAGGTTGCACTGATGGTCTTTATTCCAGCAATTGGCGTTCAGTTTGGGAAGCCGACGCTACGCCGTTGGCTCCTTCGAGCTGGAAAAGCGCGAGGTAGTTGACCGACGAGTCGGCCCAGAGACGCCCTGAGTTGTGTGTTGCGATGTGTTCCAGCGCCACGGGCAGCCAAGCGATTTCACGGCCCGTGGTCGCTTCTTGAGGCAGCGATACCCATTTCGCGGACTTTTTTGATGAGGCAATTCGGTTAATTGACAGTCGTACGGCCGGTGATCGAGAATTCCGTCTCCAAGGCTCGTCAGATAGGGACTTAGGACGATGGCAACTCGATACGACGTTTTCCTGTCGCATTCCTCGAGTGATAAGCCGCGAGTACGCGAGCTATGCCTTGCGCTCCAAAGGCTTGGCCTTCGAGTGTTCCTCGATGAACACCAGCTTCAAGTTGGTGATTCAGTGTACTCATCCTTAAGCGATGCTCTCGAGACGTCAGATTATATTTTGTTCTGCATTTCCCGCGCGTCGGTTGCGTCGGGATGGGTGGAGCGCGAGGTCGGAGGCGCGTTAGCGACTCAAATCAAGAGTCGCCGCAAAAAGGTCTTGCCAGTTCTGTTGGACGACGCGCCTATTCCGTCCCTGCTCTCGGACTTGGTTTGGCTGGACAAGGCGCTCGGTTCGCCAACGGATGTGGCCGAGCAGATTCAGTCCGCGATTGCGGCCGCACGCACGTCGATCCAGCGGGCCACTCCTTATCCACGAGACGTAAAGGAGCAGGTCGACTTGGCGCTCTCACTGCTTGCAGGCGAGCGCGCCGCCCCGCGGTTTTGCTGGACGATAGTGTCAGGTCCGAGCTCGGCCGGAAAAGACGTCCTTTCTTACGTGGTTTTGCAAAGGCTTCAACAGAGTTGCGGCTTATCGTTTCTCACGAAGGTGACCACGCGTTGTCGCAGACCATCGGAGCCGAACTACGTTGAGCAGATTGACGAAGTTGAGTTCAAACGAAGGTATCGAGCTGACGAGATCATGTTTCCATTTCGAAAACGGACATTCTGGTACGGTTTCGACGGCAAACAATTCCGGGAGGCTCTCCGTGAAGGCACCCCTCTTCTGTCAGTCTTCACGGAGTTCAGACTCGTGCCAGCACTCGTTGAAGCGATGAATTCGATTGGAGTGCGCTCGGCCGCCTTCCTTATTCAAACAGAAAAGGCCGACGTATTGCGGCGCGTTCTTTTCCGGAATTTGTCGCCGGACGAGGTCAGGTCGCGTGTGGTCTCCATTGAGCAAGACTATGAAGAGATGGCGCGACGCGCTACGCTCAAGCAGGAGTACGTTTTCATCAACAACGGTGATTCAACAGCCTTCAGGGATGCAGCCGCAAAACTAACCGAGGCAATACGCTCACTTGTCGAGAGCCACGCTGGTGCGGCAACGGTCTAACCGGGCGCTACACAGGACCGCTCGTCGATCCTTCTAGTAATTCTATTGCTCACTCTTGGGATGCCGAGACGATCCGCCGCCCTCGAGTAAGGGCAGTCGGCGCCCCCGGCGAGCGCGGCGACCATCTTGCGCGCCGACGCATATTTGATTGAGTGGCGTCATCGCGCCTGCGAGCGGCTCGACTTCAGAATCGGCTCGATCTGCCGCGCTAACGCAACCAGACCATGCTGTGTAGCCAACAGATATGCTTCCTCGGCCAGTGGCAATGCCTCTTGCGGCTGTCCCATCTTGTGAGCCAATAGAAAGGCCTGACTGATGAGCGATCTTGCCAGCCCATCTTTGTTGCCCAGTTCGCGGCAGATGCGCTCCACGTCCTTGTACAGCCGCATCGCCGTATCCAGGTCGCCGCTTGCGTAGAAGATATTCGCCTGATTGCCGAGGCTGCTTGATAGCCCATCTTTGTTGCCCAGTTCCCGGCAGATGTGCTCTTGCTCCTTGAATAGCCGCATCGCCTCATCCAGCTCGCCTTTTGCAAAGAAGACATTCGCCTGATTACCGAGGCTGGTTGATAGCCCATCTTTGTTGCCCAGTTCGCGACAGATGCGCTCTTGTTCCTTCAATAGCCGCATCGGCTCATCCAGCTCGCCTCTTACAAAGAAGATATTCGCCTGATTACCGAGGTTGGTTGATAGCCCATTTTTGTTGCCCAGTTCGCGACAGATGCGCTCCTGTTCCTTGAGCAGCCGCATCGCCTCATCCAGCTCGCCTCTTGCAAAGAAGATACCCGCCTGCTGGCCGAGGCTGCTTGATAATCCATCCTTGTTGCCAAGTTCGCGGCAGATGCGCTCCTCTTCCTTGTTCAGCCGCATCGCCTCATCCAGCTCGCCTCTGGCTTTGAAGATCAATGCCTGATTGCCGAGGCACGCCTGCAGCCCATCTTTGTCGCCCAGTTCCCGGCAGATGCGCTCCTGTTCCTTGTTCAGTCGCATCGACTCACCCATGTCGCCTCTTGCAAAGAAGATACCCGCCTGCTTGCCGAGGCTGCTTGATAATCCATCCTTGTTGCCCAGTTCGCGGCAGATGCACTCCTGTTCCTTGTTCAGTCGCATCGCCTCATCCAGCTCGCCTCTTGCAAAGAAGATACCCGCCTGCTGGCCGAGGCCGCTTGATAATCCACCCTTGTTGCCCAGTTCGCGGCAGATGCGCTCCTGTTCCTTGTGCAGCCGCATCGCCTCATCCACCTCGCCTCTGTCTTTATGAATCAATGCCTGATTGCCGAGGCACGCCTGCAGCCCATCTTTGTTGCCCAGTTCCCGGCAGATGCGCTCCTGTTCCTTGTGCAGCAGCATTGCTTCATCCAGCTCGCCTCTTGTGTAGAAGAAGAACGCCTGATTGCCGAGGCAGCCTTGTAGGTTTTCACGATCACCTGTTTGCCGAAAGTGATCGACCAGATACCGCTGTAATGAAAATGCTTCCTCTGGATGGCCTGTGTCACTAAGAAGTCTCCCTAAATCCCACGCGTAGTCAGTATCTCTTGCCGGCACTTCAAGCGCGGACGCATAAGCATCGACCATCCGTAGCGGCGAATCTGCCTCGATCTTTGCCCAATACGCCTTTACCTCAAACTGGTTTGCATCCCACGCCGCAGTCAGAAACTGCCGGTCGGCCAGTAAGTCGCATAATCTCTGCCACGATTTCGCTTCGGCCAGTTGCCACGGCATCTCGTCTATCTTTCGCGCGCCAAGATATTGACTTTCAAAGTAGTCTGCCAATCTCACGTGCGCTTGTTGCTGCCGTTGCTCACCGCTCGCATACTTATCCTCAACAGCCTGCCGCACGTAATCATGCACAAAGCCTATCAAGCCTGATCTGCTCACCAGAGAGCCTTCCGCTGCTAAATACAATGGAGACCAGTGCGCTTGCGGCAGCGGCTCTTGATTCGTTCCAAGCAATTCCAACAGTTCGGCTTCTGATAAGCCTCGACGCGCAGCCCACAACAACGTCATAGTCTCCCGGACCAGCCCCGCTCGGTCGCGCTCGTAATCTTCCTCGTAGCGTTCGAGTACACGCTTGTACAATTCGGGAATGGTGCCGGCCGCGAGGTAATGCTCAATGCGATCATCCAGCTTTTCGTAAATACCGAAGACACGCAGCTCATCCAACAGCGCGCGCAAATAAAGTGGATTGGCAGTCTGGCCGGCAGCCGCCAGGCGAGCTATTCGCGCGGGGCTGAGCGCTTTTGAATACTGAGCAAGGTAATCCGGGATTAGCTGCTTTCGCTCGTCAGCCTCAAGCAGCTTCACTTGCATGGTCGGCCAGCCACGTTTGTTGAGATCATCCAGCACCCGGCCCGGCAAAGCAGAAACTATCAGGCGAATGTTGGAAGGTATCTCCGGCGGCAGCCACACCAGGTCGGGCGCGCTGTCTCGGTCTTCCAACTGATTCAGAGCATCGAGTATAAGCACAACCTTGCTGCGGGCTGCGACCATGTGCAGCCAATTCGCGAAAGCAGACCTGAGCACATCAGGCTGGTCTGGAATGTCCTGCTCAATACCGAAGTGCCGCTTGAACT
Source organism: Pyrinomonadaceae bacterium (assembly GCA_050748205.1). Classification (GTDB taxonomy): domain Bacteria; phylum Acidobacteriota; class Blastocatellia; order Pyrinomonadales; family Pyrinomonadaceae; genus PSRF01. Next base: position 5,113 of record JBOGOU010000595.1, read on the forward strand.
CGCCCATTATTCTCCGCAACATTGCCGCCCAATCTGTGCTGTAAGGGGTTGCTCCGATGAAGTGCATTAGCAACAGTTCTTCGGGGTGCGAGTTGCGGTACTTCAATGCCCAGTTCGCAAGCAGCGCCGACTTGCCCGACCCGGATTCACCCAGCACTACCCGCGGCGGACCATCGCCTCGAGCGTGCTCATCCAAACGGTCGTAGTATTCCTGGCGGCCTATGTAAACGCGCGCTCGGCTCTGCGCGAACGCCTCGTGATCCGCAGCGTCGCGGTCGAGCGCGTCGGGCTGCTCACCCTCGGGGAACAGATCGTTGATGAGTCGCGTAAAATCTTCGAGCACCCATTGACCCAATTGCTCTGGCTTGTGGTAGTTCTCACGTAGCGGCAGACCGCTGCCTCGGATGCGATCTTTGAGCTTCGCCAGCTTCTGCCTTCTCGCTTCTGCTCGACGTTGCGCTTCCTGCTCACCGTGCTTGATTATTTCTTCTGCGGTGGGAACTTCAGCGTAAGCAGCGCGGCTTCCAGGCGGCAAAGAGTCGGTAAAGGAAGGATCGCGAAAATAGAAGTAGGCATGATCGGCCATCTTCGGATCAAGGAGAACGCCATGGAGGATCTCCAACTCCGTCACCGAGTGATTCAAATGTTCATTTAGCCACAGTTCGCGCTCGATTAACTCTTGAGCGATTTCATCTGGTACCCAACCATACCGTTCGCCCAGCACACCGATGAAGTAAGGACGACAGCGGCGAATCTCCTCCAGGCAGAGTGGTAAGACTTTGCCTTCGGCTTTCTCTTCGTCAGTAATGCCCCAGCGCAAATCCACCTCGCCCCAGGTGACTGCCCGCGACTCGCAAAGCTTGCGCAGTTGCGGGAATGTGAACTTGACGAGGTAATCCCGCTCCGACTGCATGTCGCTGAACGTGGAGGAGACGAAGACGCGAATCACTCGCTGTTCGGTTGTGCTTGATGTCCGCTGGCTCGCCATTAGTTACTCTTCCCTCTCACATCCTTCCGCAGGTCAATCGCTTGTAATCGGCACCCGTGCTGCATACAAAGCTCACGGAGCGTTGGGAACACCTGCTGCTCCAGCGCGTTGTCCTCCACCTTGAGATCGTCGAACGTGGAACTCACGAAGATGCGAAATGTCTTGCTCGATTGGGCCATTGGACTGACCAGTCATCCATTCCTTGAATCTCGTGTTCATCGAAGAACGACCGCAAGGCCGACCAGCGAAAGATTGAAACTTCTGGCTGATGCACTCTACGAGTTGAGTGACGCGACCCAGCTCATTCTTGCACCGCGAATAAGAGATGAAGAGGTCGTAGGACATGATTTACAGAAACCACGACCTGGTTGTTGAGGCAGTTCCTCTACTGCTTGTCGTAAACCGCCGTGGTGCTGAACCTCTTGCCATTCGCATCAGTTGTGGTTGTCGTGACAGTGCGACTTCGGCCGTCAGCCGAAACGACGATTCGAGCGGTTAAAGTAACCTTGCCACCCTTCTTGCCGGTTAACTCCATCGTACGTTCGTTAATCTGTTTGTACGACCGAGTGTCAGAAGTAGGGTCACCCGTGACCGGATAATCTTTGCCATCAAACTTACCCGTCCACTCGTTATGCGTCGGATTGCCGTTCGCGTCTACTTCATCCACCGTAACCTTCACGGTATCGCCCATTGCCTCATAGACTACGGTGTGGTTGTTCGCGGACCCCGGGCTGAACTTCGCCTTTGCCGGGTTCAGCTTCCAGGTGCCGATTTGCGGCGAGGAATCTCTGCTGGCCTTATAACTGTTTTCGTTTGCATTCATTGGTTCGTTTGTGTTGGGCATCATATTACTGTATGAAAAGCTGCGATACATTAAAGCAATAGCGGCGAACAGTCCGAAGGATGCTACGACCAAGAGGATCGTAAGACCGGGTATCAGTCTGATTACCTGTGATGAAGGTCTTGTTCGCGGCGACTCTACCGGCCAACCCTCGGATCGGATCATGGTTGGTGGTGCTAGGTCCGGTGTGGTTGGTCCAGTCGACGCTGAAGTCTCCTCGCTGACGAGCTCTGCAGTGTCCTCTGTCGAAGCCGCTTTGTGTGCGCCCGGTTGGGCTGGCATCTGTTGCGCTGATGGATGGAAAGCCGTAGTCGATTCGGCGAGACTCTCGAAATGAAGGCGGCGAAGTTCTTCTGGTGGAAGATTCTCTTCCGGCTTTTCTGGAAAGGGTGTTTCCCAATATACGGGCAAGACGAAGTATTGCCGGCGAAGTGAGAGGGCATATTGATACTCTTGTCGCACGAAGGATGAATACATTGAATTTGTGGACCAGAAGAGTTGGAACGCATTGGCTTCCTCGATCATCTGCATCAGCTTAGGGCTCCAAACCTCGCCCGCCCGCAAGTGGGTAGCGTCGCGTAGATACTCCATACCCAGATGAGTCTGACGCAAGTGCTCTTCGACCCATTCGACGATTGCTTTATCCTTGTGGGAATATGAGGCGAAGACTTTGCGAAACGGACGCGCGCTTTCGGACGCCGTGATTTGCGCCTCCGCCGCGGAGACATGTTTGCTATCGACTTTGATTGACAGATTGATCTGGGCGAGGATTAGTGGACCAAGATAGACT
>JBOGOU010000596.1:0-13172 GCA_050748205.1 Pyrinomonadaceae bacterium
TTCTTCAGGTCCAACCTATTCACTAAGTCAGGTTTTTAGTTAATACGCCGTCATTTCAAGATGAAACAAGCGACGAAGGCCGGACTTGAACAATCCACCAACTACCCCGTTGGTGGGATTGTGAATAGTCACCAACGGCGTTCTGTCTAGGCCGGACTTGAACTATCCACCCACTTCCGTGGATGGGATTTCCGAGTTTTGCCACAGTCTCTTCAAGGGCTATTGTAGTCGTCCGCGGCGCGGACTGGTCGAAAAATGCTTTTTGTGCAAAGACCCCGATTTCACTCGGGGGAACCGCGCGACTGATGAGAAGACAACTGCCCGCGCTGCTGCTGCAACATGTTGTCAAGCAGACTCTAATCATACTTCTAGCGCCTGTGCTTCGGCGTCACAGGCTTCAGCGCGTTAGCCGCCCGCCGCACATCATCGTTTGTGAACACCGCAAAGAAGAACGGCTGTGATTCGAGGAAATGAGCCAGCTCGCGCAACGTCAGACCAAGATACGACAGCCGGTCTTCATCGATGAAGATCTGGGCGTTCTCCGATTCGAAGGACGTAACCAGCTGCTTCGCCTCTGGATCAAACTTCTCGTGCAACAGGTCGATAATCGCCGGTTCAAAGTGCCGGCGGTCCGGCGCTAATGGTTCCGGCGGCATGCCATGATCCGCTGTCACCGCGAGGAGATAATTATCCCCAACCTTTGCCTCTAACGCACTCAGCATCCGCGCCAACTGACGGTCCATCTCGCCGAGCGTCACACGAAGCTCGTTCGAATCCGGACCGTGCTTGTGGCCCACGAAATCCGCGCCTTTGTAGTTCAGAAGAATAAGATCCGGAACGTTATCTTCACCCACGGGCTCGCGCTCGATCATCGTGGCCATCGCATCGGCTTCGAATGCTGGAAACAGAGCCGAGTATCGCACAGCGACGGTCGAGTCGATTCTGTGACGCATCCACTCCCCGCTGGCTGGCCACAGTGTTCTCGCGTTTCGATCCTTCAGATATGCAGGCAGCCGGAAACAGTTGGGGTTCGTGCTCCAGTTGCCCGTCTGCTGATCGTAGATTGCGAGCACGACTGGCGTTCCATTCAACTGGCACGCTCCATGCCCCGCGAGCGGCGTCGCCGCTCGGTCGATGCTGCCCTGTGCCAATATGATCGAGCGACCAGCCGTCGCGAGCTGCCAGACGTCTGCCAGCGTCAAGGCCATCAGATCTTGCGGCATTCCTCCGGAGAATAGGTCGTGGCGCCGGCGGTTCCTGCGGTCGTACACGCTAATGCCTGTGATTCCGTGCACGCGAGGATCGGTTCCCGTCGAGATGGTCGAGTGCCCAACAGGGGTGTTCGTCGGAAGGAAGTTAACCCGCGCCTGATTGAACCAGGCACTGCGCTGGCGCAGGGCGGTGAGCGTTGGCATGGACCCGGCGTACCTATCGAAGTAATCCCGGCGCATGCCATCCAGGACGAGCAGCATGACCGCTCGCGGTCTGGCAAAACCTGACCGTAAAACCGGCAATACACGGCCGGTCGTAGTCGGGGGCATCTGCGCGCCAAGTGCAGCCGCAAGCGTTGGCGCAACGTCCTGCTGCACGGCCGGCATCGAGTACACTCCCATTCTCACCGCAGGGCCCGCAAACATCAGCGGAATCGAAACGTCATACGGCCACGGCGAACCGTGCATGTACGCCACGTTCGGGTCGGGCCGCGTGATAAAGTCGCCTTCACGTGGAACGATCAGGAGTTGGCCGGTTCGTCCGGGAAAGTATGCCCGAGCGAACATCTCCAGGAAGCGTTGTCGTGCAGCGAGGGTCGCGGTACCGGCTGGCGACTTACGCCGGATTCGAGCCGCATAGTTCGCAGAAGATCGCTTGACCTGTTGGCCAAAAACCGTCCAAGGAATCGCCAGCAGGATCAGGGCGAGGAGAGCGGAAGCGCAAGCGGTCAACTTTGAGGTGAAGACAAAGGTTCGCCGCGTCTTCATGGGCTCCATCGCTTCAAACCCTGGTTCTCCGTTTCGATTTTTGACGGCGGATCTCATTTGCGAAATACCACTGATGGCCTTCGGGATCTTCAGCACCATAACGGCGATGGCCGTAGAATGTATCCGTGGGCTCATCTAAGATCTTGGCACCCGCTTTCTTGGCGCGCTCAAAATGTTTGTCCACATCCTCTACGTTGACGTAGAGGCTCTGCGTTGCCTGGCCAAGTCGCTTAGGATTCCGGTAACCAGCCCCCGGACACCCCATGGGGCCAACTGCGAGCGTTTGCTTGTTTCGTTCATCGTGTAGTTCCTCGGTCCAGATTCCGGATCGCGGCCAACAGCAGGTCAAGCGCCGGCCTGACAAGGCCAGAGTCAACATCCTCCATCTTCCGATCCTTAAGCGCAAGTATGTAGGCAAGAAAGTCGACAGGACTTCGCTCAAAGATCACTCGTGTGCCGTGCGGGTGAAGGCGCAGGCGGTCAACTAAACTCGAGCTGTCGGTAAAAATCATCTACACATGGTTCCGCGGAGAACTCTTCTCCGTAGTCTTCGACCAGCGCGGTGTGTGGCTCAGGCTCGTGGGCAAAGTCCGGATGGGCGCACAGGAATTCGTCTATGAGAGTCGTCTTACCAGAGCAATGTGTCCCGGAGATTGCATTCTCATGACAGCGCTCCTTCTGGCGTCAGGTGCTCGCGAAGTTGGACTCGGGGCTGTAGCCGGGGGCAGTAGCCCGACTGTCAAGGAGGGCTCACGACTCGAGCATTGTTGTTGCGAATCTTGAGGAGCCCTCCTTGACAGTCGGGCTACCGCCCCGAGCTGTTGCCGCGAAAAGCACTTGCTTACTCATGACTTCGCGCGATGGCGACGCAGCACTTCATCAACGCCCTCTTTACCGGTGGGATAGTCAGCTTCTTCGATGTTTGCACCGGCAGCCAGCAGCGCTTCGATAACCGGCACAAAGTCGATGCCTGGGTCGCCGTTCATGACGGACCACGTCGCTTGACCCAGAACCGTCCCGCCGTAGACGTTCTTCGCTTCCAGAGGAGCGCCACGGTCCAGTAGCAGTTTGATCATTTCCAATTGTCCTCGATGCGCGGCCAGGTGCAAGGCAGTCTCTCCTGTGTTTTCGCCTGCCCGCAGGTCCACGCCTTTGTTCAGCAGGAATTCGACCACCTTCCGGCGACCGTATTCGGACGCCCAAATAAAGCCCGCCTGCATTTGTGCCTTCGTGGCATGCGGTTTCAGGCTGCCGTCTTCGTTAAAAAAACTCTTCACGACATCGAGCCTTCCCACGCCGGCCGCTGCTTCTAGGTTCAAACGCGCGCCGCGCGCGGCCAGAAACTCGGCAGCCAGCGGGCGATCGTTCTCGAGACAACTGTTTACCGTGCAAGCGTCATTACCGCCTCCTCGCGGGTGGTCGATCACGGCCCCATGATCCAGCAAAAGCTGCATGATCGCGTTTTGCACGCCAGCACGCTCCGGATGAACGCTGGTTGCTGTCAGGCCGAGAGTCGTTGCTCCGCCGCCATACACGTCTGCTTCGGCGTCGACTTCCGCGCCCGCCCGCAATAAAAGCTCGGTGATCTCTGCAGCATTCTTGGGAGACTTTTGACGGTAGCCCTCGACGCCGTTAGCCGATACATAGTGCAGGAGCGTGGCTCGGTGTTCGCGCGTCGAACGCGCCCGAATCATCTCCGGCTCTTCCTGCAACAACCGCTCAAGTGTCGCGACGTCTCCCTTGACGATTGCATCCGCAGCTGCCTCGAACCTTGAGATAGGAGAACTCTGCTGGGTGAACGCTTCGAGGTGTTTCACAAACTTCGGCCAACTCTCGAAGCCATGCGATCGTGCGATGACGAACTGTGCGTCGGCAAGAGCAGGCACCGCACCCGACATCTTCCGGCGCGCGAATTCCGCAACCTGGTTCACCCACGACTGGATGTGTACGGGCAGTCGGGGTGTGATGGTGAGGCCCGCCAGTCTCACGAGCGTTTGGATCCAGTTGGCGGCCCAAACGCGAATGGCGTCAGCCTCGTTAGGACTTGCAGGCTTTCACCAGATCTTTGGCAAGTTTCTTGTATTGTTCCAGGTTGGGACGGGTTGGGAGGGGAAGAGCGTCTTGCGGATTAGGGAACATACGAATCTCCTTTCATTGTTTGCCTGGAGTCCGCCCAAGTCAGGCTGAAAGAAGGTTCGTCGCCTTCGGTTTTTTGTGTAAGGTGGGCACGGCCCTTTCCGCGGACTGGATGCGCCCTTCGCGCTCGTCGCCACTATAGGACTTTCGGGTAACAATTACAAAGTTTGGGGATTACTCGCTGTAAGGCGGTTTGGTAATCTGCGTCATCCGCGTTAATCCGCGGCCAATTCATTTTCTTTCCCAGCTTCGGAAGTGGGTGGATGGTTCAGGTCCGGCCTACGCAGAACGTTGTTTGGCAACTATTCAAAATCCACCTACTTAGCGCCTGCCGACTTCTAACGGGAAGTAACGAGAACGCAATGCTTCAGTGCGGGCCCATGAGACCAGTTGTCTGAGCCGACACATTGGAAGGTGACCACTTGGCCCATCTCAAGGGCTTCTGCTGTCTCGACCTGATCTTCATCGAAAGAACAGTAGACCCACGGGAAGCCCTCTTTCCCATCAAGTCCGATTTGGTCTTCAAGCTCAAGACTGCGCGGGAAGAATCTGGTTTGCACACGTCCCGTGACGTTGACGTATTTTCCCAGGTATTTCCTCATTCCCGCTTGATAATTCGCTTCGTATTCGTCATGAAGCCCGGCGGCGGTGAGGGTAAACGAAGGTTCTCGCAAGGCCTTCAGCGACTGAGGTGAAGGTGCATAGAAGACGATTGCAAGGATGAGAGGGAGGTTTGCCAGTAGCATCATGAGCCACGTGATTTTGCGGTGCTGGTCTATAACGAGGTAAAAAATGCGCGGCGGGAAATAGGCCAGCAAAGCGGCGAGACAAGCGATATAAAGTCTGCCGGAGAGACTGTTGGAAACGTTGCCTGATTCCAGGCGCGTAATTTTGTGTAAGGCATTCCAAAAGTGCGGGGACGAAACATAAACACTAAACAGTATCTGAAAACAGATAACGTTGAGAAACATACAGAGGTCGCCGAGCACTTCCGCCTGCGGCGTCATCAGAAATTTCCAGCGCGGTAGTGCTTTTGGCCTTCGGAAATATCTAAAGATCACAAATCCGCTGAGGACAGGCAACACGATGGCTGCCGCTACCACTATTTTTTCATTTCTTGCAGAATGAGAATCCGGAAACACCACAATGAAGTATGAATAAGCTACGTAAATGATGATCCACATGGCGGCGATGTAGAAAAATTTGTAGACGGAGAGCAGAAAACTCGTGAGACCACTTTCATCGTTATCGAATGATTTAAAGTGCTGGTGAAATGACCAGCGCTTCAAGATCGGTCCCAGAGGTTGCAAAACAAAGAGGCCGACTAAAAAAAGACTTATGGCCGTTTTCGCCAATACATTTTCTTCAGCCTGACGGACAAAACCGAGAGAGAGCGTTGTCAGGAGTCGAATTAAGATCAGTTGAAATAGAAAGATTGTTGCGTCGAGCAGCAGACCTCGATTCCGGTGTTCAAAAAGTTTCTTGAACTCAATCATTTGTCGAGTTGTCGAGCAAGAAGTGTGACGGTAGTCCCATCAGGCAGGTCTTTGGCTTCTCGCGTCAGCTCCATTGGCTTCTTGGGCAGCCATTGCGGCGGGAGATCGGCGACTGGGGTCACCGGTGCGACCGACGTATCCACCGGTGCGAGAACGGCTTCAAGGAGAGGCCGTATGTGGGACAATTGCTTGATCCGGATGTCCCAGGCGCGCTCAAACTTTTTCCACCTCGCGCTGTAGAAGAAGTGTTTCAACCGGTGCTTGACCGATCTGTGCGCCGACGCCGCCTCAAAGATACTGTCCCACCGGTAAAACTCTTCATACGCCCAGTCATACCCGCGCTTTAGTTCGTTCTTCTAAGCGACCGGCTCGCGTTCAAAGCCGCCTCCTCTCTCGCTGCCGTGTCCGGGTTGACCGGGCGCGGCGATTATGAACCAACGTCGATTCCCACAATCAAGTTAGAGAATGCGCTATCCGCGCTCCGGTCCACCGAATTGTTGGGCGGCTTCGATGGGCTGTCGCGCCAGTCGGTCCTCGCTGGCGGGGCCCGCGATAAGACGCATCACGGCGTGTCCCAGGACCACAATACCCGCATAGGTCGCGCCATCCGCGAGGATGGGAGCAACGCCCGGTGCGAACACCATCCACTTTGGGAACGTCACCGCGATTAGGTAATCACGCGGCGGGCCGATGACCGTCACAATGCCAATGAACACTGCCAGGCCGCGCCACCCGAAGCGGCGGGCCACTCGCCAAGTGACGAGGTAGATTGGCGTAAGCGAGATCGAGAGGCCGAGGTAGAAAAGTGGCAGGAAGAATGGCGTCGGGGCAAATGGTACTCGCCACCAACCCAGGGACTCGCACAGAGCGATCGCCCCCAGCGCCAGCAACCCGGCAGCTGCTCCACCGGCCAGCGCCCCCACGACGCGCCGCCTGGTCGCGCGCGTGAAGTAGATCACGGCGACAAGCTCGACCAGATACGCACCAGTCCAAAGGATGATCTGCTGCGTTGTCATGCACCCTCCTTGAGCCGCCCAACATGTATTAGACACCCAGAGAAGAAAAGACAACCAAAGTCAGCGCCTCGCGGCGGCGATCGGCTTCCGTTCTCAAAACGCCGATTGATTCCGCGACCGAGTCCGCGAAAGCTGATCAAGCATCGGTGCCGTTCTCGGCAACTCGCTAGAGTGCTCGAATTCGCTGGTTGCAACGCTGAAAAAGCAGATCCCAATGCGAAACCGATGGCGAAACCGAATGAAGTACGCATCCTTCAATCATGGCTGAGTATTGGGATGACCGCCGAGTCCGGCCGATCTCAGCTTTCGAAGAGGTTAACCGGACGCAAGGACAATGTCCCACGTCACGCGCAAGGCGCGAGGGCTACCTAGCGAACCCGCGGCCTCGACGTTAGCGAGCAGTGCATTGCGGTCACCGCGAACGGTTTGTAGCAACCGATCTTGTGCATTTAATGGTTCGTTCGGAAAGTACAACTGCGAAACCTTGCGGTCGAAACGGCCTTGTATGTCGAAATGAATATGCGGTGCACGCATCCAAGTGCCTTCTCGCGAAGGGTACGGTCCAGGTTTTACCGTTTTAAATCGGTAATGCCCCTCGCGGTCGGTGAACTGCACAGCGAAACCTTGAAAATTCGGATCCAGAGGTGCGGCGGTGTTCGGGTCTGACGGGTGTGCGTAACGACCATGGCTGTTCGTTTGCCAGAGTTCCACTCGAGCGTTGCGCACCGGTTCCCCACGATGGTCGAGCACACGACCGGTCAGGTGAATGACCTGACCAGACGCGGTGGCGTTGTGGCCGCGAATTATGGTCAGGTCTGCATCTCGGTCTACGGGCTTGACCCGCGGGTAGAAAGGTCCGAGCAACATGTTAGGGGTTTCCGGCCGGCCCGGTGTCTGGGCAAGGAGTTCAGTTAACGAACCAGTCGCGACCGCTCCTCCGGTTGCTAGCATCAGCTCTAGCCATCGCCGACGGGAAAAGTGTCCGGTAGACTCAGTCATGCGATGTACCTCCGGCAGATCATATCGCAATGCACGGGAGGAATGGTCCAGGAGACTTGTGTGTTCTCCGCGAGTCGTTGAGCGACATAACGTAAGACTTGGATGGGTGGAGCAACAATCGGCAAAGCGAAACCGAAGCAAAAATTGAGGTGTGCACTGCCCGCGCCCTGAACGAAAGAAGTGTTGGATGCGAGAAACAGCGTAACGCAGTTTCACAACGCATCATTCACCTCACGCGCGACGCGGTTGCCGGAATGGAGAGCGCCTTGCATCCACCTGATCCATGCGGACGTATGCTCACCTGCGAAATGCACCCGCCCCTCCGATCGCGCGATGTGCGGCCACAATTCTCCCATCTGTCCCGGCTTGTACCACGAAGACGCGCCGCGTGCCCATTCGTCCTCATCCCAGCACTTCGAGACGCCGCCCTCAAAATTGTCCCGCACGCCGGGAAAAACTTTCTCCATCTCGCCGAGCACGAAGCTGACACGCTCTCCCTCTTTCATGGAGGCGATGCGGCGTGCATCAGGCCCACCCGAATAGGATTGCAGGATGCCGCGCGGCCCTGGCTGATTGGCAGTCATGTCGAAAATCTCGATGATCGTTCGCATGTCTGTTTGGGCCTCACCGCTAAAGCCCTGTTCAAGCCAAAACTTCTTCCGCGCCTGGATTGACACGCGTGCGGCAGAAAAGTAAGGGAGTTGTTCGATAGCCTTCTGCTTATTTGAGGAAAATCGCGGAGAGATTTCGATACGTCGTAGAACCGAGAAAGGGATAGCACAGACGAGGTAATCGCCGGCAATTGTCTGGTGCGCTCCACCTTGAGTGCAAACCATCTTGACGCCGCGCGTATCGTGTTCGATTTTGACGACAGGCGAGCCGTAGCGAATCTTCTCCTTCAGGCGGTCAGCGAAAGCCTTCGGCAGAAGATCGTTGCCGCCTTTAATCCGATAACTGATTTTCGAATTTATTAGGGAGAGAGAGTAGTCGCGCAGGAGAGTCAGGGCCGAGACGGTATCAAGGCCATCCCCCCATAACTCAGCCCAGCCAGATGTCATAAGTGACACGGCCTCAGCCGACGCGCCGCGAGTCCGCAAAAATTCCGGGTACGTGAGCTGGTCATACTTTTTCAGCGAAGCTACGGACCAATCGGCGGCTGACGGATCACCAATCTCCTTATAAACATCTCCTTCGTACTTCTCGAACATCTGGTCTAACGAGAGCTTCTTCTCTTCGGCGGTCAAATTAAATGGCCATTCCGGGTTTGCGTTCTTCGCCATCGTAATTCGTTTTCCTCGAAAATACTTAACGTCTGCTAAATCAGAAGGCAGCTTTGGATAGAGGGACAGATCAAATAGCGTAGCGTAGTGGATGGTCAAGTAATGCGAATCGGGAATGAACATCGCGCCGGCTTCGGCATACAGGCCGTCGGAAAATGGCGCGCGGAGAGTATAAACGCGACCGCCAGGGCGAGTCTGACCCTCAAGAACGGTAACGTCATGCCCAGCCTGCGTAAGTTCATATGCCGCAGATAGCCCCGCCAGCCCAGCGCCTATGATTAAGACCTTCCTGGCGCGTCCTTTACGCTCTAACTTCTGTTGACTTGAGGCAAATAGGCTAGGTAACGGAACAGAGAGGGCCGCTGTCGCTAACGCGCCTCGCTTCAGAAACTCTCTGCGTCGCATTTGGTTCTTCACTCCATCGGGGGTTTGAGTATCAGGTCATTTCAATCACCCAATGACCGACCAACATGTAGACGCCACAGGGTTGTGAGGAAACTATCACACTTGGGTGTCATTCGCGGGAGAATGGCGATCGCTTTTCCGATCAAAGTGTGTGCGAAAGTGTGTGCAGGCAAAAACGGGCGACGCCAAGATTGGAAGGGTCGCCCGTAAGTTATTGGAAATATTGGTGCCCGCTAGTAGATTCGAACTACTGACCCCTCGCGTGTGAAACGAGTACTCTACCACTGAGCTAAGCGGGCGATAATCAATAGCTTACAGCTATAATTGGACCAGCCGGTTCGCTGTAAAACGGATTAATCTGAACGCATCTTAAGCCATCTGTGCTCGCTTGCGCCAGTGGCAGGAGCGGCCCCTCGCTGCGGATTTTAAGCCCGTTTACATGGTACTCACCTAATGGTACTACGTATGACCAAGCAGTATTTACCGGCGTTCCAGCCGTCAAAGCAAAATACGTCAAGCTTGGTCCGAGCACGTAAGTCCCTCATCTTTCCCTCATGATCAGATGAAAAAAATGTATAGCTTCCCAAGCTGGAAGTTGCGGGTTCGAGTCCCGTCGCCCGCTCCAAGTTTCCTCAGTAAAATTGCGAATGCCATTCTCTTGAATGGTCTGGCAAGTCTTTCAGTTGAGCAGTTTGCCTAAGTGCTGAAGTACTGAGGCAAGCGGGCGCATGTTTTTGGAAAGTTGCTATGATACGGCAACGTGTTGAAATTGTTTGGAGCGCATTTTGTAGATGAACGGTAATCGAATAGTCAGCCCCTGGCTCGTTCGCTACGGCGCGCTACCACGGCCGCGATTGCGGCTCTTTTGTTTTCCTTACGCGGGTGGGGCCGCGCATGTGTTTCGGCAATGGCCACAGAAGCTGGGCCCCGACGTTGAGATATGTGCAGTGGAGCCACCGGGACGCGGCACGCAGATGCGAGAGAAGCCGTTTATGAATCTCTTTGACCTGGTCGCCGCTGCTGCACCTGTGCTTGCTCCATACATGGATTGTCCCTTCGCGTTTTTTGGGCACAGCATGGGGGCGATGATCAGCTTCGAGCTCGCCCGCCACCTGCGTAAAACAGGTGGGAAGGAACCAGCGCACTTGTTCCTTTCGGGTTGTCGGTCGCCTCAACTTGCGCATACTCGCGCCGTCACTTATGACCTGCCCGAACCGGAGTTTGTCGAAGATCTGCGGCAACTCAAAGGGACCCCTGCAGAGGTGCTTGAGCATTCGGAGTTATTGCAATTGATGTTGCCGCTGCTGAGGGCTGACTTTGCCATCACCCAGACTTACAGGTACGTCGAAGAGGCGCCGCTTAGTTGCCCGTTAACAATCTTCGGCGGCCTGGAGGACGACGAGGCAACAGGAGAGAATTTGGGTCCCTGGCGCGAACTCACGACCGGAGCTTTCTGCTTGCACATGCTACCCGGTGACCATTTCTTTCTGCACACGTCTCAAGACTTACTGTTCGAAATTGTGCGGCGGGAGTTGGTGTGAATCCCGACGGATTCTTAGGCTGCGATCAAAGTCAGTCCACCGGTGACGCCCAGTTCGGAAAACCATCCTCCCACTTGTTATTGGTTATGCGGAAGATTTTGCCGTCTTTGAGCCGGCAGACGTAAAGCTCTCCGTAGATCTGGGGGCTGAAGATCACCGTGTTTATGAGTGGCTCCTCGTCGTTGATGCCAGCCTGTTCCGATGTAAAAATGACCCACTTTCCGTCGGGTGAGTACTGCGGATGAGCGTTCTCGCCGTGCGTGTAAGTGAGGCGGCGCACGACACCCGGAGTGCCATCGGGACCGAGCTTCATGGTGTAAATCTCAAACGTTCGATTCCCGGTTTTAGTATCCAACTCACCGTCGCGGTTGGATGAGAAAGCGATCTCGTCGCCTAACGGCGAGAAGGCGGGGAAGGTATCGTTAGCCGGGTTGTTGGTCAAGTTCGACAACCCGCTGCCATCCGAATTCATGATGTAAACGTCGAAATTACCGGTGCTGCGAAAGACAAGGCGACCTCCGTCGGACGAGAAACTTGGGAAGCCGTCATTGCCAGGCGAGTTGGGGGTTAGGTTGACGGCTCCGGTACCGTCCGGGCGGATTTTCCAGACGTCGGCCTCGGCCTTCGGGGGCGAAAACATTTCTCCCGCCGTGTATGCGATCCAGTTTCCGTCTCTCGACCAGGATAGCCCGATCCATGGCAGCTCTCCGTTTTGCACAGACGTGATTTGCTTCATGCTGCCGCCGCGCAAATCTGAGACGATGAGCCGCGGCCCGGGAAACTCCGTGCGCACCATCAGATTTTGGCGCAGTTGGGGAACCGCACTGAAGCCGCGGATGGGATAAAGCTCTACTTTGTGATCGGGAAACTCTGTTGGCCTGGGATAAGTGCTGAGGAGCAGCGGATCGTGACCCAGGTACATGCGACCGGGGAATACCGATTCTTCAGGGGCGTCCTGCTGCGACGGACTGACACCGTGACAGACCATCGCCGCTGTTCTGGAATCAAAGCTGGGTTGCCAATAATTGTGGGTCGCGTCGCTTTCGAGCCGTTCATCCGACCCGTCCGACTTGACGGACATGATTCGCGCGTTATAGGCGACGCGCCCGTCGGGCATCGGCGCCGGCGACAGCGCTACCTCGCTCGTCGGGGAAATAGGTCGTGGAGAGCTGCCATCCTTGCCCATCACCCAGATCCGGTAGTGTCGGTCGCGGCCTGAGTAGAAAAAGATGTCTCGCCCGTCCAATGACCAAACGGGCGAACCGTCCCATCCCGGGGAGTTAGTCAACCGCCGTTGGTTCTTGCCGTCACTGTCAACCAAGTAGATCTCCCCCGCACGCCTGCGGGCCGCAGGATCTCCGGTTGGAGGAGTGTCGCGGTCGGAGGAGAAGGCGAGAACTTTCCCATCCGGCGAGAAAGCGGGCCGGAAGTCTCCGCCAGGATCATGTGTGAGATTAACTGCCTTAGCGATGCGCTGAGTCTGATTGGGCCGGAAGGGAAGCGTAAAGATGTCGGCGTTGCCATCACGAGTGCTTACGAAAGCCAGGGTCTTGCCGTCGTGAGAAATAGCAGCCTGATCCTCCATCGCATCGCTATCAATCAGAAGCCGCGGCTTCCCGCCATTTTTGAGGTCAATTGCGTAGAGATCAGCGTTCCCTCTCCGCTCAGAGCAGAACACGACCCACCGCCCGTCGGGCGAGAGCACGGCTCCGTAATCTAAACCTGGGTCGTCGGTTAGCCGTCGCGGCGTTTCGCCCGGTTTGGAAAAATAGTAGATGTCCCAGTTGGCTGGCTGGAACGTCATGTAGACGATCCTCTCGTGATTTCCTGCCAGCCGAGAAGTTGAAGCTGCATGCGTACCCAGCCCGATTGCGGTCGCGGCTAGTCCGGTGAGTAACAATCTGGAAACCCAGCGCATTTTGAGCCTCCTGTTCTCCTTATATAAATAGAAACATGGCTACGAGTAACAGGGCACAATATTGGTTAGGCAAAGCACTTCAGTAGTGGGGAGACACCAAAGTTTGTGAAGTCGGGAGCATGCGGGCACGCAAACCTGCAACAGGTGGGAAACGAGCAGCATTCTATTATTGTTGCGTCGGTAAGAATAACACGAAAAAAGTAACAGTCGAAGATCGAGTCTAACATCGCTATTCACAACCTGAAGCAAGAATTCTAGCGCAAAACAAGCTCCAGATTTTCGACCGTAATACAGCATCATATCGGTCAGACCTGACCGAAAGTCGAAAGTAAAAAACAAATAAGCCAGTAGATAAATAATTGAGAGAGTGAGTTATTAGGGCGCGCCAGGGGAGAGAGAACG
>JBOGOU010000597.1:0-9167 GCA_050748205.1 Pyrinomonadaceae bacterium
TTTGTCGGCCCCACCCATGCGGCGGTGAGCGGCGGCAATCCCGCCCCCAGTTGGTTCTTGATCGCGTCGCCGGCTACCACCGGCACGTCCACCAGCAGGCCGAGAGCGATGATGAGAGTGGCGATGGAGATCTGCTGCAGATCGATCGTGATGACGTGCAGGTCGGGAATTACGCTCGCCTCATTATAAATGACGACCGTCATCATTGTGGAGTATATGACGATCATCATGTATAATGTCAAGCGACGAAAAACACCGGAGGAGATCAGGATGAAAGTGAGCAGGGAACAGGCCGCCCAGAACCGTGAACGGATAGTCGAGACCGCAGCCCAGCTATTCCGCGAGCGGGGCTTCGAAGGGATCGGGATCGCGGATCTCATGAAAGAGGCGGGTCTCACCCACGGTGGTTTCTACGGACACTTCTCCTCGAAGGAGGACCTGATCGCGGAAGCATCTGCCCGCGCGCTGATGCGCACGCTTGCGGTTCTGAGCAAGGTCGCGGAGCGTGCGCCGGGTGATCCGCTGTCGGCGGTCGCCGCCGCCTACTTGACCAGCAGACATCGCGACGATCCTGGCGCGGGTTGTCTGCTGGCCGCCCTGGGACCGGATGCGTCACGACAGGGTCGGGCTGTGCGTCGGAGTGTGACCGACTACGTCCGTGCCGCTGTCGATCTGCTAACGACAATGGTTTCTGGCAACTCGAAGGCCGCACGAAGACAGAAGGCCATCAGCACTTACGCAACATTGGTGGGGGCAATGGTCATGGCACGGGCGGTCCATGATCGTGCGCTTTCGCAGGAAATCCTCGACGCCAGCCTGGCGTCTGTCAAAGGCTGATTGCGGCCAATCGCTGCGCCAATCTCAAGTGGCTAATACGTGGACAAAAATAACTGCAGGGGACGTATATGAGATGGTAAGGAATGGGAAGGAACGGGAAAACCCTTGAATTCTCTCTGCAACTTTAGAAAAGGCAATAACTTAGGTTTTTGCCGGTAGTCCGGTTCGCAATGCGGAGGCCAGGGGGTCACCCCCCTCTGCTAATAACCCAGCTTTCCAAGCGCTTACAGCCATCACTCAACTCTCAGTTGGCAACATCTAGTTGTTTAATATCACCAGTCGCAACACTCGCCCGCGAATACGGAAAACTCAAAAATTGTAATAGGCACGAAGAACGATGAATGCTGCACGTAGAGACGAAAGTCTCGATCAGCTTTTTCGGGAATCGCGATTGATGAACGGCCGTGATCTTTACGAGTTGGAAAGATCTGGCCGCTCAAAATCAAATGCAGAAATTAACGCCAGGCTAACCAGCGCAATCGCGAGCAGCGACACGGCGCGGAAAATACGGAAATATTTGAACGAGCGACGCCAAAAGTGAAATCTGACAAAACCGATGTGCGCGTATTGTGCGCGTGAGAAATTTTTACACGGTTTTTCGCGGCCGCTAAGTTGTTGAAAGAAATGGTGGCCAGGGACGGAATCGAACCGCCGACGCCGGCCTTTTCAGGGCCGCTTACCGATTCGCCGAAGTGGGTTGAAATCAACGGATGTCACTGAGGGTGAGGGGCTTATGACGTAGGTGAATTAGGATGGCTTAGGATTGTTTGGGCCGTTTTAGGGTCTTCGATGTGCGCGTATTGTGCGCGCCCGGCGTATCCTTGCGTCGTGCGCCCGCGACTATCAATCAACTCGCGCATTCCGACAGGACTCGCCTCGATTCCCGAGATTCTCTGGGGTGGTGATCGAAAAGCTGACCTTGGGCTTTCATAACCCCAAGGTCGGGAGTTCGATCCCGCCCCCCGCTACCAATCCTATCAACCACTTACACCGATCTGATCAGTAGCCTGTTTTTCATTTGTCACGCTGTGGTCACCTAAACTCTGACTTTGCGCGATTGCCTCGACTGCTCGGCGCTTTGCGTCCTCCATTGCGTGGGTGTAACGCATCGCCATCCGAATGTCAGACCAACCGAAGATTGCAGCTAAAGTGAACGCGTCCGCGCCGGCGTCGCCCATGCGAGTCGCAGCCGTGTGACGCAGATCGTGAAACCGAAGATCCTTGATCTTGGCAGCCTTCAGCGCGTGGCTAAAGGCATACTTAATCTCAACTAGTCGCTCCTCAGTTCGTGGACTAGGAAAGACAAAGCTGCTGGTCTTCGGTTGATCCGCAAGCAAGGCTCTGACGGTGGCGTTCATCGGGATTAGCCTGTCTTTGCCATTCTTGGTATTCCGAACGTGAATCAATCCACGGTCGAAGTTAAGATCGAACCATTGAAGCCCACAGATCTCGCCACGTCGCATTCCGGTGTGCAAAGCCATAAGAACGATGCCCTTGAGCCACTCGCGCCCGTCAAAATGTTCGAAGAGCTGTTTCTCTTCATCTGACGTAAGGTAGCGGACCCTTTCGCCAGAAACTCGAAACATCGTGGTTCTGGGTCTTGAAGTTATTAACTTCTTCTCCAGAGCCAGCGTGAAAATTGAAGAGAGCACTTGCATCTCTTTGTTCACACGCAACGGGCTGCGATTTCGCCTAAGCCTCGTCTTTTCTTTCACTCGGACTTGTCTGTATCTCTCGATCATCTCGGTATCGATTTCTGCTATGAAATGTTTACCAAAGAAGCCGTTGAGAGCCTTACAGATGCTAGCGATCGAGGCGTAGCTTTTCTTCAGTTCCTTAGTTGGCAGGAATGACGAATCAACAAATTTGTCAAAGCGGCATTCCGGCGTCTCCGTTAGGCCATAGCTTTTTTCAAAGATCTGAGTTCTTAGCTTGGCCTCAGCTTTTAATGCTTGCGCCTTCGTCCGCGCGCCTTTAAGCAGGCGCTGGACTCGGTGCCTTCCCTTCTGACTGATATCGACGTACCAGTGTCCTCCCCTTTTCCTTACTGACATCGGCTGCTCCTTTCCGGTTTGCCGCCGTTACAGGAGCGAGGGGATTCTAACACGGGCACACCTCCATCTAATTCGCTTTACTTGCTTCGTCACGGGAGTTCAATTTTGAATGTCTCATGATCGGGAAGGGCGGCTTGCCCCCGCCCGTTGTTGTTACCTGGTTGGTTCATTCCAAGCTAGAACCGCATCAAGCCTGAACCGCAAGAGACTGCCCTTGCGCTCAAATGGAATCCGGTTGTCGCTTACCCAGGCATAGATAGTTCTTGGCTTCACCTTGAGAAGGGCAGCCACTTCCTTCAACGTTAGATAGATCGGTAGCTCCTTGGCCTGTTTCAGATTCATTGATGCCTTTCCGAAAGGGAGGCTCGATTGCTGCGGTAAACTCATCACACCGCAGCTCTATGTCAATCAATGTGCCAGAACACACATTCATGGAAGCGTTGGGATAAGACTGGATTTGATGGGAATGAATGGTAAAGAACCGGAAAGCGTGGACTTGGAAATTCGGGATTCTGGTCTAGCGGCTCGATCACCCCTGTTGTAAAACACCACACCAAAAGTGCATGTAAAATCCAACACCCATGCTCCTGCAGGTCACCGATTTTCAGCCTCTTCCTTCTTGATCTTCTCCAACAATTCGACCGCATGTTCCTTTGCGTAGTGAGTTTTCATGTCGAAGTAATTGGCTAGGTCTTGCTCAGTCCTCCCCTTTTCTAGCAGCGGTCGCCTTACGACTTCCTCCCACGCGACATCCCTTCCTGTCCGGGCTTCTACAAACGTTTCAAGCAGAAACTTGAGCCCAACCCTCTGATTGCGAAGGAGTAACTCTTCGTGCCTAATCAATCTAAGTAACAGCGTTTGCAGTGTGTGAAGCGTTTCTTCAGTGCCTTGTCCGGGAGGCTCTTCCGCATCGTAAATCCCGGCCTGCTTTCGTCGCCGCGCGCCCAGGGCTTCGTCCAGCAGCTCGCGAATCAACGGCGCGTCTTTCACTGCTCCAGTCGCCTCCATGATCGCCCGGATTTGATAAACCTGATCCATCCACATGTTGAAGGATGAAACATGTTTTGAGAGCGTTCTTTTCCTTCCCCGTGGTTTTGCAGTCATGTTCCCTCCGCCTTATCGAAATGCTGTACGGAATGCAAAAATAAAGCCACAAACTTCAGAGCGTAGGGAAGTTGAGTGAATCTCCCAGTCGCCCAAGTTTATTCGTATGATTTGCTTTATTCTAAAGCTACTGAAAAGACGAGACTTAGAGGATCAATAAAGTTTGAAATCGCGTTCTATCTTGTCTGCCCTCCCCAGTTTGTTTCTTTATCACCTTCCGCAAACTTTATTGCCTGTCGATGCAAGCCCTCGACGCGGATCTCAGTCCGTCGAGATTCCGAAGGCGATGTCATTGGCAGGATGACGAATTGCCAACACAAGAGCCGCAGGGAGAATGGCGGTCAAGGGCGCAGCGACCGCTCTACCGGCGCGGAGTTCATCGAAACCAAGTGAAGGCCCTTGACGGCCATCGCAGCGCAGGCAACGCGCCTTTCTGCAAAGTCAGACTGCGTGGGGCGTGAATAAAAAGCTGGGAACAGCGGAGAAATCTACAGATGCGGGCGTACGATAATCGCAATTATGTTTCCGGCGCACGCGGCGTGACATCGTTCCTCAGATGGAGGGTCGCTTGTCTGACCTGGACATAATTCTCGATTATCGGATGACCGTCCGATCTCAATCGGAATCCTGTCCATTTCGTAATAGAATGAATCGTTCTCAAGGCCGTTACTGAAAGAAGTCTTGCCCAATGAGCCTCCCCCTTAAGCAATCGCGAGCAGCACGTGAACTGGCTGAAGTCTTCTATGATTTTCTTCCGGGTTCCGGCAGCAAGAATTGGAAAGGGCATGTATCGTTCAAGAGTATCGCTGACAAGGTTGGAGTCGGTGACTACTGGCAGCCCGGCAGCAAGCAACCGATGATAAATAGCTTGCTTGAGTGCACTCTTGAATTTCGGCGAGACCGATTTGAACCTCTCGTACTTGAAATCATCAGAGCCGGTCTCACATACCGACAGAAGAACGGAAAGCCAGTAACGCCTGAAGAAATCGAGACGATCAATGGATTGATACTTGAGATCGGCTTCAAGTTTCCTGATCTCTGGGATCCTGGGTTCGTCACTAGTCTTCGAGCTGACAAGTCAACCCGTGCAACCGAGCATCTTGAGCACGCAAAGGCCGCCGAACGGATACAGACGGCTCAACAAACCCAAAAAGCGAAGCAGTTGGAAATTCTAAGGACAACTTTCGTATCATTACACTCGGACACCGATAGGCAAGCGGCTGGCCTCAACCTAGAAAAGGTATTGAACGAAATGTTTGATCTACATGACCTTTCGCCTCGCGAGCCATTCCGCGTAGTGGGCGAACAGATCGATGGATCTTTCGAGCTCGACCATGAGGTTTACCTACTCGAAGCTAAGTGGTATCAGGAGAAACGGCCTGCGGGAGACCTCTATGTCTTCCGCGAGAAGATTGAGGGCAAATCGAAGTTCACGCGTGGCGTCTTCCTTTCAATCAATGGCGTGAGTCAGGAAGCCCTTGATGCAATCACGCGAGGTAAACAGCCCAACTTCTTCATCATTGATGGCTATGATCTGATGATGTTGCTTGAGGACAACATGAAGTTATCCGAATTTCTCCGCAAGCGTCAGCGGTTGCTTGCGGAAGAGGGATGTGTTTGTGTGCCCTTCAACCAATTGAACAAATAAGTTCTTAGAGCGGAGCCTGAAGACTGTGAATAATTCTGGGGTGGGTTAGGAATTGTTCCGGCGTTTCATATTCAATTGATCGGTTGAGATGATGATCTCGAAAGACCAAATAGCGACGGTCTCTGAAGCTCTGGCCACTGCGTCGATAGTCGGAATCGGCTGGGCTCTCGGTGGCACTGTTGGGGCAGGGATAATGGCCGGAATCGGCATCAACCTCGGCAGCGATATCATTCAAAAGGGAAGCACCCAACTCAAAGAGCGCTGGCTCTCAGCGAAGTATGGGGTGCTAAATCACGACATTCAGCGAGCCCTAGCGCGTGCGTTTGTCAAAGCCCTCATTAGCCTTGAGAACAAGTATTTCGAGTTGCCGGATGCAACGCCCAGACGCAAGAGAAGAAGGAAGCAATTCGAAAACTCTTTCAGGACCTCGGAGAGGTTGCGCCAACGGTGTTTGCTAGTTCGGCTGGGCGGATCGCTACTGAGCAAGAACTTAAGAATTACCTCTATGGTCAGCCACGGGCTGCCAGCGACAGACTCTGGGAGCGGGTTGAAGGAACGAAACTTCTGTACACCTATTATGGCGACCACTTCAAGACCTTCCTCCGAGATAACATCAACGACGAGCTCGTGTCTTGGTTTGGTGAAGAGCTGAAAACGGACAACCGCGAGTGCAATAAGGCCTGGCGTGCGTTTCAGCGGATGTTGCAAGAAGGAATTCGGGCCGACGTGATAGCGATTCAAGCCAATCAAGAAATGATTCGCGAAGACTTGAAAGTGCTTGACTTGATCAGGGATCGACTCGACGAAATCAAAGATACCATCGACCAACGCACGCCGAATGAACCGTTCCAGCAGGGCTTATTCGAAGCTCTCAACGGCATGAAGGTGCTCCTTGAAGATGTAGCTGAGACCACGCACCGGACGGAGACGAAAGTTGACGTTGTAGTTGCGACGACGGAGCGCACTGAAACAAAACTTGATACGGTCGTTGCTGCATTGAGTCCAACACCCAAAGTGGAGGGGCCGAAAATTCCACAGCCTATTAGAGACGCGATCAACCGAGGCGTAGACTTCACCAACAGCAGCCACTTCGAGAAAGCCAAAAAGGAATTTCAGCAGGCGTTGGAGATGGCAGAAGAAGCGCAGCACGCTTTGGCGACAGTGGACGCGAAGGAACATCTTGCCCTCGTTCTAATACACTTCGACCATGATCTAGCTACGGCAAAGGCACTGTTGCAATCGTGCTTGGATATCCTAACCACCGAAGACGATGACGAGGAAAGGTCGGAGGTTCTAGAGAGGCTGGCGCGAGTTTACGATCAAGAGGGCGACTTGGAACTAAGCGAAAGCCTCCTTTGCCAATCACTCGCGATTTCTGAGCGACTCGGTGATAAGCAGGCGCAAGCAGGAACGTTAGTAGGGCTTGCCTGGACTATCGGACGCGGCGGACGCACCCACGAGGCGTTGAGTCTCAACATGAAAGCGTATGATCTGCTCGCTCAGGTCTTGCATGAAACAAAACAGGATGATGTGCGGAGCGTTGAGTTTATCCACACTATTCTCGGCAACCTCTTCTTTCAGCGAGCTAAGATTCATCAGCGGAGAGCAGAACCGGATGAGGCCGAAGCGGCTTTGAACACCGCCCTCATCTGGCAGCGGAAGGTGCCAGCGAATCATGAACTTGCAAAGCTGTTGCGTGAACTTGCTACGTTGAAATTCTTTAGGCGAGATTTGAACGAAGGGGCTGAACTCCTGGAAGAGGCCGCAAGAATCTACCAAGACCGCGAAATGATGACTGAATTGGCCGAATGCCTGCATATGATGGGACGCGTTCAGGCCAGCGTTGGAGACTTCGCAAAAGCGGGTGAATTCTTTTCATCTGCCGCCGCCGCCGCCACCAAAAGCGGACAAAGCCAGGAAGCAGCCGAGGTTCTACTCAGTCTCGCGCATCTTGCTTCGGAAAGAGGTGATGCAGAGTCAGCCCGACAATTACTTGATAGTGCCAGGACAACCAGTGACCGCCGGGATTTTCAAGCTGAATGCCTGATGGAACTCGCCCGCCTCGCTTCAAATGATGAGCGCAAGGACGAGCACTTAGAGTTAGTACGTGAAGCAGTTGACTTGTTGAAGGCTGAACTGGCGGGCACCAAGCATGGAATGGAACGCGCGAAGCTTTGCTTCACGCTGGGATGGTATCTGCGTGAAGCCGGACAGATCGAGGAGGCGCTGAACTATGTTCGCAAGGCGGGAGAAAGATTTGAGGCTGCCAATGATGCGTATGGCGCTGCAAAAGCGAAATTCGAAACAGCCGGGTTGCTAGATCACATGGGTCGAAAAGAAGCGGCCCGCGAGGTGTGCAACGTTGTCCTAAAAATGATTGAAGGGAAACCCTTCTACGAGATTGAGGCTGCAGTCCATTTTAGTCTTGCCCAATTCTCATTTCATGATGATAAGAATCTAGTCGAAGCGGAACGCCTTCTCGAACACAGTTTAGAGCTATGTAAGCAACACAACCTTCAGCTTCTGCCCCAAGCGCTGCTCTTCAAGGACGCATTGCAAACTAAGAAGCGTGCAGGCACTGAGACGGCTGCTTCCATTCCGGATCTATTGGACTTCTTGCATGAGCAATTGGCCCTGTGTTCGGTCAACGCCGAAGGTTACCTCCGGTTCTGGGCCTTTTGCCACGCGCGAAAATTTGAGAGCGCCTTGCGAGCGTCGCTTGGTCCAAATATCGCGATACTGACTGATGATCTTGCCGAGTTTGTTCAAGTATCTAGTTGGTTCAAGCCTTACCGCGACTGGAGTTTGATCGTTCCTTCTCAAGCATATCCAGAGAACTTGTACGAAACGATTTCGTTTACCGAAAAAATGTTAATACCGGCCGATGGTGTTGCCATCCTAGGTGTCAAACGCTCGGCAAAGAGAGATCCTCAGGATGAGTCTTTGGGTCAGACGCCCTCTAACAGAGAGTATAAGGTTAGCCCGCAACTCCGTGCTGAAATTGCTTTATCGGGATTATCCTCAGGTGGCTCACTTGCTCGATATTTTTATGTACCGCTCGAAGAGAGCACCCAGGAGTTCGGAGGAGCGAGAGCAGGCGCTCAAGGTTGGTCAATGGCGCTGCCTCCTACTGTTCATGACCTCCTTCAAGGAAGAAACGTTGAAGAACTCAAGTCGAACAGACTGTTCTTCATTTACTACAACCGAGGAGGTGCGGACGAAAAAGATAGGTTCTGGTACGACCTAGCAATCTTTCACCGTTACCGTTGTTTTCCTGTTTATAGCGGTGCGTTGCCGCGATCTGAGAAAGTGAGGGTCGTAGCCTCATCTCCCGTCTCGCTTCCGGTGATCAATCACGTCTCAGATAAGGAAAAGCCCACGCTTCGCAAGATCCGAAAAGCCCTATCGGAGGTACTTCTTGCGAGCGAGACAAACGCCGCCGAAAAATTATCTGAGCTTTCGGCAATGACAGAAGATCTCGCGGAAGAAGTTGGAGGAGAGTGTAAACGACTAGTGTTCTATCT
>JBOGOU010000598.1:0-14734 GCA_050748205.1 Pyrinomonadaceae bacterium
GCTGCGCACTTTCAAAGAGGCCGCGCTCTCTGATCGGCGTCTGGCCTACTTGACCGGAAGATCGGAGGACGATGTGCGCCGTTTTCGTAAGAACGCCGGCGTTGTTCCCGTTTACAAACGCGTCGACACGTGTGGCGCCGAGTTTGAATCGTTTACGCCCTACCTATATTCGACGTACGAAGACGAGGATGAAGCCGCGCCCACAAACCGCCGCAAAATAATGATTCTCGGCTCAGGACCCAACCGCATCGGTCAGGGCATTGAATTTGACTACTGCTGTTGCCACGCGTCGTTTGCCCTTCGCGACGCCGGTTTCGAGACAATCATGGTCAACTGTAATCCCGAAACTGTCTCGACCGACTACGATACGTCTGATCGTCTCTACTTCGAGCCGCTTACTTTTGAAGATGTAATGAATGTCGTCGAAGTCGAGAAACCTGATGGCGTGATTGTCCAGTTTGGCGGGCAAACACCGTTGAATTTGGCAATGCGTTTGCACGAGGCGGGTGTACCAATAATCGGCACCACTGCCGAGTCGATCGATTTAGCGGAGGACCGAAAGCGCTTCGGTGCATTGTTGAAGGACCTTGGTATTCCTCAGCCGGAGAATGGAATGGCGGCGACGGTCGCGGAGGCCAAGGAGGTGGCAGCGAAGATTGGTTATCCCGTGCTGGTGCGACCGAGTTACGTGCTGGGCGGCCGCGCAATGGCGATTGTTTATGACGAAGAGAGCCTCGATCAATACGTGCGGACAGCAGTTGGTTTTACGCCTGACCGGCCGGTTCTTATCGATAAGTTTCTGGAGCAGGCAGCCGAGTTTGATGTTGATGCACTCTGTGATGAAACCGCGTGTGTAATTGCCGGAATCCAGGAACACATTGAAGAGGCCGGGATCCATTCGGGAGACTCTTCCTGCGTGCTTCCGCCGGTACGAATTGATCCGGAGCATATCGAAACAATGCGCCATTACACGCGCACGCTGGCGACGGCACTCGCCGTACGCGGTCTCATGAATATCCAGTTTGCGATTAAAGACCACCGCGTCTATGTGCTTGAGGTTAACCCGCGCGCGTCTCGCACGGTACCCTTTGTTTCGAAGGCGACTGGAGTGCCGATTGCGCGCATTGCAGCGCTGGTCATGTCTGGAAAGCCCCTAGCTGATTTTGCTTTACCGGAAAACCTTACGGTCAACCGCTTTTTCATCAAGTCACCGGTCTTCCCGTTTGTAAAGTTCTCCGGAGTAGACCCCATTCTTGGCCCGGAGATGCATTCTACGGGCGAAGTAATGGGCATCGGAGAAACGTTTGGTGAGGCGTATGGGAAAGCGATGATGGGTGCAGGACTTACGCTTCCTCAGACAGGAACTGCTTTCATTAGCGTTAACGACACCGATAAAGGGCAAGCGGTGATTATCGCTCGCAAGTTGGCGCGGCTTGGTTTTGAGATTAGGGCTACGCTAGGCACTGCGGCGCGCTTGAGCGAGGTAGGCCTAAAGGTCAAAACAGTTTTCAAGGTTAATGAGGGACGACCAAACATCGTGGATCACATCAAGGGTGGCGATGTGGCGCTGATCATCAATACGCCGCTGGGTCGAGCCTCTCACTTTGACGAGCAAGCGATTCGTCGCGCGGCGTTGCAATACAACGTCCCTTGCGTGACCACGATGACGGGTGCGCAGGCTATCGTTGAAGCGCTGGGAGCACTTGGCGCAAACGCGGCAATAAGAGTTAGCTCGTTACAGGAATTGCATTCGGTTAGTAGCCCGGCGACGCCGTAGACCATTCAAATCCATTCGCATCCGGATGCGGCTGCGGCTCAGGTGCGTAAGTCCTGGAGTTTCATTGGAAATTAACAGTAGCGAGACCATTGAGAAGATCCTCAAGGAATGTCGAACTATCGCCGTGGTCGGACTCTCGTCAAGTCGAGTCCGCCCCTCTAATGTCGTGGCGTCGTACATGAAGCAAAATGGTTACGAGGTGATTCCAGTAAATCCAAATGAAACAGAGGTTTTTGGCGATAGATCCTATGCATCGCTTGCTGAGGTACCGGCTAAGATCGAATTGGTCGATGTTTTCAGGCGGTCAGATGAAGCCGGTAACGCAGTCGACGAAGCGATTGCCATAGGAGCGAAGGCAGTTTGGCTACAGGAAGGCGTGATCGACGACGAGGCGGCGCGCAGGGCCGCCGACGCTGGACTACTGGTGGTGATGGACCGTTGTTGGTTGAAAGAACACCTGCGAAATAACGGGGAGTAGGCGATTGCGGATGCACAATTACGGAACCGAGGAGCCGTAGCGAATTTTCCATTTTCCATATACCATTTGTCATTTTTCATATCTTTCATTGACCATTGTCGCTGAGGAAACGATCCACTAAATCACACGAAAGAACACTAAAGACTTTCCTTCGTGCAGTTCGTGAGACGCCTGTTAGAGCGCGGAGCATCCCGCATCTAGCCAGGCCGCGGATACTAAGGCTTCATATTGTATGAAAAGAATTTCAATTATTACTGTTCTACTAATAGCAATCTTATTTCCGTTACCTCTGTTTGCTGACGAAGGGATGTGGACGTTTGATAATCCGCCGCGTAAGTTCTGGAAGGAGCGTTACGGCTTCGATCCATCGGCTGCGTGGCTGGAGCACGTTAGGTTAGCGTCTGTCCGCGTCGAAAATGCCTCCGGCTCTTTCGTGTCGCCCAACGGACTACTGTTGACGAACCAGCATGTTGCCAGTGGTCAGCTGCAGAAGCTGTCAACCAGCGAGCGCAATTACCGCCGGGACGGATTTCTTGCGAGCACTCAATCTGAAGAGCTGAAGTGTCCGGATCTCGAAATTAGCGTGTTGACTTCTTACGAGGATGTAACCCAACGCGTTCAGGGCACGGTCAAAGCCGGAATGTCTGATAGTGAGGCCGGTGATGCCCGCAGGGCCCAGATTGCCGCGATAGAGAAAGAATCCACCGAGAGGAGCGGCTTGCGAAGTGAGGTAGTGAAGATCTACAACGGCGGCGAGTACTGGCTTTATCGCTTCAAGAAGTATACGGATGTCCGACTGGTTTTCGCACCGGAGGAACAGGCGGCGTTCTTCGGCGGTGACTACGACAACTTCACGTATCCTCGTTATTGTCTGGATATAGCCTTCCTTCGCGTCTATGAGAATGGTCAGCCCTTAAAGAGTCAGAATTATCTTAAATGGTCTGCCAGCGGTCCTGCGGACGGTGAGTTTGTCCTTGCAGGCATTCCTGGCTCGACTAACCGTTTGCTGACAACAGCGCAGCTCAAGTATCAGCGCGATGTTGGGAACCCTCTTCAGATGCAGGTTTGGACGGCGCGTCGTCAGGCATTGGTGCGTTATGGCGCGACTGGACCGGAAGCAACTCGGCGCGCTCTGGCTACAGTTCGCAGTCTTGCTAACTCAATCAAGCGGCTTACGGGTCAGCAAGAGGGTTTAAGCAACCCGCGGATGATGGCGAAGAAGGAAGAGGAAGAGAAAGCTCTGCGAGCCGAAGTGGCGCGCCGGCCGGAGCTACAGCAGGCTGCTGGTGGCGCATGGGACGAGATATCCAATGCTTACCGCGAGCTGCCGGCTCTGGCGAAACGCAGCGCTTTCTCGACCCTTGCCTATTCGCGTTTGGGACAGATTGCTTCGACCCTCGTTCGCTACTCAGAAGAAGTAGGAAAACCAAACGAGACGCGCTACGACGAGTTTCGTGATTCAAAGTTGGAATCGCTGAAGTTCGGCCTCTTCTCTCCCGCTCCAATCTACCCGGATATGGAGGAGGCAATCCTGGCGTCGTGGCTCGCCGACGCGGAGCAAACATTGGGCGCAAACGATCCCTTCATTCGCGCAGCTTTGCAAGGTTCTACTCCGGCCGCTGTTGCCAAAGAGGTCGTTTCTGGAACCAGGTTAGGCGATGCAGCAGTCCGCAAAACCTTATTCGATGGTGGCGCGGAAGCGATTAAGAAAAGCGATGATCCGTTGATTGCCCTCGCCCGTCGAGTCGAACCAGTAATCCGCGAACTACGCGCTTGGAACGAAGATAAGATTTTGAATTTGGAAACGGCCGCAGGTCAGAAGATTGCGGCGGCCCGGTTTGCTGTGTACGGCAGGAATGTCTATCCGGATGCCAATTCAAGTTTGCGCATTAGCTACGGCAAGGTCCTCGGCTACGAAGAGGACACTACTCTGGTGCCCTACAAGACCACCTTCAGCGGCCTCTATGATCGCGCCGCAAGTTTCGATGAGAAGCCTCCCTTTGACCTACCTCAGCGATTCAAAGATGGGCGATCAAAACTAGACCTGACCACGCCAATGAACTTCGTCTACACCGCCGACACGATTGGCGGCAATTCCGGTAGTCCAATTATCAACCGCAACGCGGAGGTGGTCGGCGTTAATTTTGACAGCAACATCCAGGAGCTGCCCAACCGTTACTGGTATGTGGATGAGGCCGAGGGCGGCAGGGCAATTGCGATTCACAGCGCCGCGATTATCGAGGCACTTAGGAAGCTATATAGCGCTGAGAAACTGGCGGTAGAAATCACTGGTCGCTAACATCGATACGGAACGGGGAGCGTTAGCGACGGTGTGAAAAGAAGAATTAGCCACGGATTAACGCTGATTACACGGATCAGAGCAAATAAATTGTTAGAATGTTGCCGTTTTGATCTGTGTCATCCGCGTAAATCTGCGGCCAAACCTCGACGACACTTTGGATCGACCTCGAGGGGCCCATGGCGACTAGCATCAGAGCTGTGGCAATTACGGTGAGCGATCGGTCGGCCCGTGGTGAACAGGAAGACACCTCGGGCCGCACACTGGTGGACTTGCTCCGGGAAGCGGGAGCCGAGGTGGTGGCGCACGAGGTCGTTTCCGACGATCTTGATCCGCTCGCCAACAAATTGCGAGAGTTCGCTGAGCGCAGCGATGTTAATTTAATCGTCACAACTGGCGGCACCGGCTTCGCGCCTCGCGATAACACTCCTGAAGCCACACTCCAAGTAATTGAACGCGAAGCCGCTGGGCTGGCTGAAGCGATGCGCAACGAGACACTGAAGCAGACACCCATGGCGATGATCTCGCGCGGTGTTTGCGGCATCAGCTCAGGTACCCTAATCGTCAACCTTCCCGGCTCACCGAAAGGTGTCCGCGAAAGCTTCGCCGTCATCGCGCCGGTTCTCAATCACGCCATCGCCTTGCTTGCGGGCAAGCCTCACGAACAAGCTACATAGAAACCAGCATCCATCCAGTTTCGACTTCGAAAGCGATCGATACCTTACTCGTGCGAAGCACCGTGGAGATTTCTTGCAAGAGATCTTGCGGCGATACCTTGACATTGAAGGCGTGGCGTGCGATAAAAGTGGTGAGTCTCTCTTACACAAAACGCTGACGAATTGTTCTCAAGCGCCCAACGCGTCGGCAATTTCCTTTACTCACCAATTCCCGAGGACGTTATGTCTTGTCATCAGGACCACAGGGGTTAGTTCTGTCTTCCCAAGGCGATCTGACACCGCTGGGAGAATGCCACTACCGAAAGGTTCTTGGTGAACAATGCTCGGCAAACGAAGAAAAGCCCGACAATCACTAGTGGGTGATCATCGAGCTTTGTTGGCAATACAACTTCTGCCGCGGTTTGCGCAACAGACGCAGCATCGCTTAACACCTGCATCTTAGCGCATATGCGGCCGACGCTCAACTGGGGCTAGAAATGGACCAGAGGAGCGAAAACAAAGGAGGATTCGTATGAACAAGTTTCAGAAGAGCACTAAAGTGGTGCTCTTAACTGTCGTCCTCTCTATTATAAGCGCCGCACTGATTTGGACGTGGATTGCCTCACCCGCAAGAGCGCAGTCTAAATCCCAGGAATCGCAGGCAGGCGTAACAAGCATAGACAGGGCTCTACCAGGGATAGCTTCTATTAACCTGGCATTCCGAGCCGTCAAGGAGTCTAGCGCGGGCAGATCACCTACCACGACAAATGACGCGGTTCGTACTCTCGCGGCTACGGTGCTGCAAGATTTCGGCTTGGACGATCTGCCAGCAGAAATCACGGAGGACGCAAGGGAGCGCCTTGTGACCGCCGAGATTAACTATCGCCAAGGGCAAGGTGGGGCCATCGCCGAAACCAACGTGGTGCGGCTCATCGATGAATTTGCAACAACCTGGAACCTTCCAGCATACGCGCGAACCGATGTACTCGAGCTGCGGCGGTTCCGCGTGAGTTTAGTACCGCTAATGCCTGATCTGGCAACGCGAGATTCGTCGCAGTCTCTGATCTCTTCCAATATGTCGCCGCTGGAGGCCACCTACATCACTCTCCTATTGATTGAGCAAAAGACGATCAATCCGGAGTACCAGCAGACTCCGCAGGAGAGGGCAGCGCGGAAGAAGCCGGAGAAAGGCTCCAGTTCGAAACCCGAGTCATTTTTCCGCGTGCAGGGTGAGCGAGAAAACGAAATGGCTCAGCTCATGTCAGATATTGAGAAGCAGGTCGAGGGACTGAAACCATCTAACACCGTTGCGATAATCAGTCGGGCGCTCGACGCATTGGGCGTTGCGAAGACAAAGGAGGCAAAATGACAAAACGACGACTCACCATTTTCTGTCTAAGCTTAGTGGTTTTCGCGCCGGCGATTCTTGGATTTAAATGCGGGAGCAGTCCTCCGCCGCCCACCGGCTTCAACGTTCGAACACTCTTCGTTGTAACGTCTCCCACCGGCGTTATTATCCTGCGCCGGGGTGTACCTGCTTTGGTAGCCGGTAGCTGGCAGTTTGACCAGGGCGCAGCAAACGGAACCGTGACGACCTTCAACACGACGACCAATGCCTCAGGAAATCTCACCGTTTCCGGCGCGAGAGTGCCGGCGTTGTGGCAGTTTCACCGTGGCCCAATTCCTCCTTGCTCGACCATCGGGCCTTTTAACGCGAATATGACGGCCGGAATAACGCTAGAAACCGGGTGCATAGTCACCACTGTAGCTAATCTCACTTCCTCTCCAAATCCCGTAAATTCGCAGTCCACGCCGCAACCTTTTGACATCAGCGGTGCTGGAATGGATACAACCTACGGCATGCCGAAGGTAGAGTATTTCGATGATTACGGATATTTTGTCGGGGAGGCGGTAGCATCGAGCGTGAGTGGTTCGCCTGGTTACGCCGTCATGTACGGCACCTCGCCCAATCTCACTTCCCTTTACGATGGTAGCTACACCTTGCTGATATCCAATCCAACGGTTGATGGATGGGAGGCCACTGGCTATACGAGCGTGCAAACTTATGGCAATCCGGAACCACCACCAGATCCAGGTGGCGGATGCGCGCCGGGTCGATTGCTGCCCATCATGTGCGAGTAGGAAGGGGACGGTAAAAGCGAGATAGCTATTCTTGAATCGAAACAAATGAGAGACTCTGGCAAGTGACTGCCGGGCAACCGCAGCATACGGTCGCCCGGCAGTTCTGCCGCTGGGGGATGAAAAAAGCGATGCGAAAAAATAGTCAACCGGCCAAGACGTACGCTCTGCCAACCTTTTCAAGCGCGGTTTTGATCCAGCTCCTTGTTTTCTGTTGCCTTATTTTCACGGTCGCGGCAGTCGAAGCTCGAGGTCAGACCGGGGGAAGTGGAGCGACGGCTCTTTTAACTCCGCAGACTCCAAACACAGGATCCAGCGAAGGTATTCAGAAAGGCTGGAACGAGTTCGGAGTTTGGGGCGCAATCTCGTTCGACTCAACGACGCTATTCGGCACAACAACCGGCGCGAGATTCGGGAATGTTGGATTGCGCTATGGTCGCGTTCTCGCCGCGAGCAAGACCGTGGCGTTCGAATGGACCATCGATGCTGTTCCGCTGGCGATATTATCAAACGACAGATTCACGCTTGTACCAGTAGGCTCGGGCTTTCTGGTTCAGCGGACGCGGAAGAGCGTCTATGGCGCCGGTCTTTCGCCTATCGGTTTGAAGTTCAACTTCAGACGGCAGCTCCGTGTTCAGCCATTCGCCAGCAGCACCGGAGGTTTTCTCTATTTTAGCGAAGATGTGCCTGTTTCAGGAGCGGCGCGTTTTAACTACACGTTTGATTTCGGCGGCGGAGTTCAGATTATTAATAGCGCGCGGCGCGCGTTCACCCTTGGTTACAAGTTCCAACACATTTCCAACGGTGACAGGTCGCCGATCAATCCTGGCGTGGACGTGCACTTGATTTACGCCGGGTTCTCCATCTTCAATTAGGAAGCACTGCTTCTCCGCTACGTTGACCTTGGAACCATCATTGACAATTCTCCAGCGCGGCGCTTAGGATCTTCTTGAGCGCCATAATTCATAAGCGCATTCTTCGTTAGCCGATTCTTTCCGAGCTTAGATGCTGTTACAAGCAACGACAGCGACAACACCAACCATGGGCGGCCCGATCACCGCTTACTGGCCGGTGATGATCTTTTTTCTGGTGGCGATAGTCTTTCCGGTGCTGCCAATCATCCTGGGACGGTTTCTCCGTCCGATCAACTACGGCAAGGATAAGATGCGCCCCTACGAGTGTGGCATCGATCCGAAGACGGAAGCCCACGATCGTTTCACGGTGCGTTACTACATCGTAGCGATGTTGTTCTTAATATTCGACGTGGAGACGATCTTTCTACTGCCCTGGGCAATCATCTTCATGGGTGACGATTTTTCGTTCACCAAATTTGCCTTGATTGAAATGTTTGTCTTTATCGGAATTCTGGTCGTGGGTTACTACTATGCCTGGCGCAAAGGAGCGCTGGAGTGGGCTTGAAAGGAATTTTGGATTTCGAATTTCGAATTTCGGATTTTGTGAACTGAAACTCAAGCTCCAATTCGAGAGTTGAAAATTCGCAATTCGAAATCCGAAATCCGAAATCCGAAATCCGAAATTCGCAATTCGAAATCCGAAATCCGAAATTCTTTTATGGCTGAACATCAAGAAGGATTCGTACTCACCACCGTCGATTCGATCATGAACTCGGTCCGGCGTTCCGTGGGCGCCAAGGCTGTGGACATGGCCGCGCCGGTCGTAAACTGGGCGCGCAAGTCTGCACTTTGGCCAATGACCTTCGGACTGGCATGTTGTGCGATTGAGATGATTGCCACCGGCGGCGGACGTTTTGACATCGACCGGTTTGGCGCAGGCGTCTTTCGGCCCAGCCCGCGACAGAGTGACCTAATCATCATCGCCGGCACCGTGACCCTAAAGATGGGGCCCGTCGTGAGAAGAGTCTACGAGCAGATGCCCGAGCCAAAATGGGCGATTGCGATGGGAGCCTGCGCCTCCACCGGCGGGCCCTTTGATTCTTACTCGACCATGCAAGGCGTGGATCGCTGCATTCCTGTTGATGTTTACATACCCGGGTGCCCCCCGCGTCCTGAAGCATTGCTCTATGGCTTGATGCGTCTCCAGGACATCATCATGCGCGAATCGCCCTCGGCATACATCTTTGAATCGGATGGCTCAGTGCACCGACAACGGAGCCTTGAAGGTGATGAAACACCGCAAGGCATTTCAGAAACACAGTCTGTAGATGTTGTTGCAGCAAGCTGATGATTCTCATCACGCATCACCCCCTCTTCATTTTACCCCGGCAGTTCCCGGGCTTAATTGCGCCTTTGAGGCGCTCACAGGAGACACGCAATGAAAGTAGATTCAGCTAGAAAGATAGCTTTCTTGGTAATGATCGTTGGCTTGTTGTTGTCGTCCTCGATGGTCGCTGACGCGCAGACGAAACCGAGGCTCAAGCGACCCGTCAAAAGAGCCGCCACGCGCCTGGTGCCTGTCGGTACTAATCTCAAGATTCGCATTGAAGAAACGTTATCAAGCAAAGAGTCGCGGGTTGGTGACAAATTTACAGCAACCGTTCTCGATCCTGTGCGGCTCAACGAAGCAACTGTTCGCGGCCACATCAGCTCGATTCAAAAGTCAGGAAAAATCAAGGGGCGCACGTCGATGAACCTGGCGTTTGACTCAATTGAATTGCGCGACGGCCGCAAGGGCACTCTGCATGGGTACGTGACGCATGTCTATGGGGACAATTCCGGACGGGCCGACAGCGAGGGCGGCGTGGAGTCGGGAAGTCGCACTAAACAAACCGTCAAGCGCGCCGGCATCGGCGCCACAGCCGGCGCGATCATCGGAGCTATTGCCGGAGGCGGTAAAGGCGCGGCTATCGGTTTGATTGTTGGTGGCGCCGGCGGTGCGGGCTCGTTGGCAGTGCAGGGCAGCAAAGAGTTGAAAATCGAGTCGGGAACCGAAATGCTGGTGCGTGTTACGCAATAGTTAGTTTCGCGCAAAGACGCAAAGGGGCAAAGACGCAAAGAGGACGACGTATTAGGCTTTGCGTCTTTGCCCCTTTGCGTCTTTGCGTGAAATTCTTGCTCTGAAAACGAGACTTTACGGAAGAAAACTCGATCTCGCTCCGTCTAATAAGGAAAGTGAGCAGACGGAGGGACCGGATGGAGCAGCTCGCCATAATGTCCGAACCCATAATCGACGAGCCTGTAATCAAAGCCTGCCAGCAGGGTGACAGGGAAGCCTTCCGGTTACTTTTTGAAGCTTACAAGGACAGAGTGTTTTCCGTGGCCGTCTATTCCTTCGGCGGGGATCAGGCCATTGCCAGCGACATCACGCAACAGATCTTTCTGAAACTGATGACGTCCATCAGCCAATTTCGAGGCGACTCGCAGTTTACAACCTGGCTTCATCGTCTGGTAGTCAACGCTTGCATCGACGAGCAGCGAAGGCGCAAGCGCTTTCAAGGCTTTGGGGAGACACTTCCCATGGAGAGCAATAAAGAAAGAAAACCACCCGAGCAGCTCTACGAACGCATGGAGCTTGCAGACTCAGTGAAGGCGGCGATCAGCGAACTGAAACCAAAGTTTCGCATGCCGGTTTTGCTCAAGTATGTCGAGGGGCTGTCCTACGAGGAAATTGCGAATGTTCTCGGCTGTTCGAAGGGCACAGTGGCCTCTCGCCTCAATCGCGGGCACAAAGAACTGGCCCGGCGGTTGGCGCATCTTAGGCACCAGGTGGTTTTGGGAGACTAGCGAATGTTTTCAAAGCACGTTACCAAAGATTTGTCTGCTTACTGTCACGGAGAGTTAACGGCAAAAGAGTCAAGGGAGATTGCCGAACACCTGATCGGCTGCCAGCAATGCCGTGCCGAGTTTGAAGAGATCAAACTGGGTGTACACCTTGCCAGTCACTTACCACAACTCGAAGCCCCGGCTTCCCTTTGGAACGACCTGGAAGGCTTAATCGAGAAGCAAGACGACCACAAATTGGCTTACGTTAAGCCGGCAAAGACTCGATTTGGAGTCTGGCAAACACGCTTCGCCGTTGTTGCGGCCACTTTGATTCTGCTAGTTGGATTGGGAGCATTCTGGTTCTATCGACAGGAATCCCGCGCCTCGTGGGAGGTGTCGCGTCTTGAAGGCGCCCCCAGGATTGGCTCCGCCAGAATTAACGACAAAAGCCGGCTTGCCGTTGGTCAGTGGCTCGAGACTGATGAAGTATCGAGAGCCAAGATTAATGTCAGCTCCATCGGCAACGTCGAAATCGATCCGAACACGAGGGTCAGGTTGCTCGAAACCAGACTCACTGAACATCGGCTTGAACTGGCGCGCGGGAAAATGAGCGCACGTATCTGGGCGCCACCTCGCCTATTTTTTGTTGACACTCCGTCGGCCGTGGCCGCGGACCTGGGATGCGCGTACACACTCGAAGTTGACGACGCGGGTGCCAGCCTCCTGCGTGTAACGTCGGGATGGGTAGCGCTGCAACTTAAGAACAGGGAGTCAATGGTTCCGGCTGGCGCCGCTTGCGCTACGCGACCGGGTATCGGACCAGGCACACCCTATTTTGAAGATGCATCGGAGATCTTTCGGAAGGCCCTGGGGAAGTTGGATTTCGAACCGCAGGATACCCAGTGGTCCAAGATTCCCGCTCTTAACCTGATACTTATGGAATCACGTCCACGCGACACACTCACGCTCTGGCATCTCCTATCGCGTGTTGAAGGAAACGACCGGGCGCTCGTCTATGAGCGTTTGGCCGCACTTGTTCCGCCTCCCGACGGGGTAACGCGTGAAGGCATCCTGCAGCTCGATGAACAGATGCTGAGTTCGTGGAAAGCCAAACTGGAATCCGCCTGGAGCAATGATTCGAGGCTCCGCAAAGCCTGGATCAATGTCTGGACTCGAGCACTGGGGAAGGTGCGAGGATTGGAAGGAAAACGTTAATTAGAATAACCGGGAGGAATTAGTCATGAGAAATCCACTAGACCTTAATCTCGATCGCAGAAGGTTTCTTAAGCACGCTTCTGTTTTCGCTCTAGCCGTTCCTTTCGTCGAGCTGGGAACTCTCGGTT
Organism: Pyrinomonadaceae bacterium; assembly: GCA_050748205.1. Classification (GTDB taxonomy): domain Bacteria; phylum Acidobacteriota; class Blastocatellia; order Pyrinomonadales; family Pyrinomonadaceae; genus PSRF01. The sequence goes on from JBOGOU010000598.1 coordinate 12,373, forward strand.
TGCTTGGTTGCAACCAGGCGCGCTCGCTTTCGCGCTCGGCGCCAGTTGAAGCAACTAAGAGCGGATCCTGGAAGACTACGATAGTTGCGGAGGGCGAACCCGGAGAACCTTTGATCATTTCCGGGACTATCTACGCTCCCGACGGCCGTACACCACTGCCGGGAATCAATCTCTTTGTCTATCAGACCGATGCTACCGGTCGCTACACAACTAGCGGTGGCGACAACCGCAACACGCGCATTCATGGCGCAATGCGAACAAACGCCGATGGTCGCTACGAGTTCCGCACTATCAAACCGGGCTCTTATCCGGCGAGCAGAAATCCTGCACACATCCATGCCTACGTTTCTGGTCCGGATTATCCGGAGTATTGGATCGACGAGTATCTCTTTGCAGACGATCCCTTCGTCACGGATGACGTGCGCCGGAAATTTGGTGGGAAGGGGAGTTTCTCCTCAGTCTTGAGTCTGCAACGGGGCAGCGATGGAATCCTGCGGGGAGTTCGCGATATCAAAATCGAGCGCTGCACGAATAATTGCACAAGACATTAATCGCCGGCCGGCGCTTTTCAATACCTGAAGCTTGTTCTGATCGGTCCTGCTTGTTTGGAACAGTGATGAAACTGAAGTCTGCGTTGATCATACTTGCAGTTATCGGTCAGTTGATACTCTACTCGACCTCGGCACAGGCGCATCCGGCGACTGGGATTGTTGTTGACAGTGCGGGAAATATCTACTTCAGCGATCTTGAGACGATTTGGAAGTTTAGTACCGAAGGAAAGCTTACAGTCTTCCGGGCGGGTCAAAGTGGCAGGCACGTCCATGAACTGTCGATCGACCAACTGGACAATGTCTACGGTGCAGATGTTAGCTACAACCCTGCAAAAAAGGGTTGGCCTACCAATGTCTGGAAGATGACGCCGGAAGGGAAGTTCGCTTATCTGCTGGCGACCACCGAGCATCCGCCGAGCGGTTGGAGCATTTGGCGTGATCAGGCAGGCAATATGTATTCTGTCGATCAAAACAATCACACCAAACGCGAGACGCTGCTGCTGCGCCGCACCCCCGATGGAACCGTCGGCACGTTTGCGGGAAGCGCTTACGGCCACGCTGACGGCAAAGGTGCACTTGCTAAATTCAGCAGCGTGGGTGGAATGGCTTTCGGTCCAGACGGTTCTTTGTACCTCACCGATGGCGCTACCATCCGCAAGGTTACGTTTGACGGAAGCGTAACTACAGTGGCTAAGGATCTCACTTTCAGAACTTCCGCAGACAAGCCCAGATTGTTTGCAGATTCTGGAGGTCTCACGGGCCTGACGATTGATGCCGGGGGCAACGTGTATGCGGCTGATGCCGGAAACAGGCGTCTAATAAAGGTCAAGAGCACCGGAGAGGTTGAGATCATCTTGCGCACTGAGCCGCCTTATTTTCCCAACGGAGTTGCAGCCAGTGGTGGAAACTTATACGTCCTGGAGGTGGGTTTCACTCTGTTTGGCGCCTGGAGTGGACCACGGGTTCGCAAGATCGGGCCAGACGGAAGGTCTTCGATTTTGACGACCGTAGGTGCGCAAGGTTCGGAGGGAAATTGGCGATCAGCCTTTGCTACCGAAGCAGGTGTCGCAACGGAAAGCGCTTTGGCCTTCCTCTACAACGATGGACGAATGAAATACAGCATTGGACTTTTTTTAGGAAGTCTCCTGACATTCCTTACTGTATTCTGGCGCCGCAGGAGGCGAAACGCTTGAGAGTAGCAGGGCGCCTGTTAAAATGGTTGATGCTCGTCGTTCTGTGTGCTTTTATCGTGATGCAGTTTTGGAGACCTGCAAGAACCAACCCGCCAATCGATCAGTCTCAGACAATGCAAGCACGACTAAACGTGACTCCCGAGGTCGCGGCGATTCTGGATCGTTCCTGCCAGGATTGTCATTCAAATGCGACGCGTTGGCCGTGGTATAGCAACTTCGCTCCACCTTCCTGGTTGCTTGTCGATCACGTAAATGAAGGGAGGCAGCATCTCAATTTGTCAGAGTGGGGACGCTTGGATAAGCGTAGGGCAAGCAACAAACTGGAAGAAATTTGCGACGAAGTGAAAACTGGCGCCATGCCCATGGCTTCATACACCTGGATTCACCGGAGCGCAAGACTTTCTCCGGAAGACGCTAAAATTCTCTGCGATTGGACGGCAAGTGAGCGTGCGCGACTGGCTGCCCCCTAGGTGGTGGCGGACGTGATGAGCGACTTACATTAATTCGCAAGTTGGAAGGGGGCAAGCGAGGCGCAGCGAAGCCGCCCCCGCCCAATTAGCACAGGCACTCATTCTGATGCTGAGTGGTAATCAGACTTGAGCGGGGGCGCGGCTTCGC
>JBOGOU010000599.1:0-1501 GCA_050748205.1 Pyrinomonadaceae bacterium
GTCATATCACCGATAGAGGGCTTTGTGGATTCGCTACGGTGCTTCCATCACTCAAGGACGGCATGCTTGAGTTGCTGAGGTCGCTCGGCTATAAACCTACAGCCAAACTCTATGAGACTAATTGTAACGGCAAGGCTGGCAAACCTGCGTGGAAGATATATTTCAAGGGGTATGCCGATCAGCCTGTATTCAAGCTCACTCGGAAGGTTGCGCGTCTATGCCAACCTCCAGCAACGCGCCAGCGATCACAGACGCGGCAAATTGTCGCCGTGCGCCCGGTTCCGTCCGTGCCGGTGCGCTGCATCCTTGTCTCGTCGCCATCGCACCTATTCCTAGCCGGAGCGGGGATGGTGCCGACACACAACACCGCGCTCTCGCCAGTTGTCCACGTCAATAACATCATGGCTAATGTCGTCATGGCCGATTGGCACGACATTCGCGCCGAGCATGTGCTGGAAGCTTTGCGCATATTCACCAATCCTGAAGACCAAGTAAACAAAGACATCCTCAACAAATTCGAGGACATGGGCGGGATGCAGGGTCTTTACGTTCTATCCGAATTGCAGCGCCAGCAAATCAAGCCTTTGCTTGATGCCTTGCAGAAAGATTTGAACACTGCCGGCGAGATCAACGGGCAGGTCGGCGTCTTCAATGCCATCCAGCAGCTCTCCCGCGGCAAACTCCGAGACGCGGCCTTTGCGCTTGCGCAGAGCAAGACAGCCGGCGCGCTCAAGAAGGCAGTTGATGTGATGATGAACATTTACTCTGAGGAGGATACAGTCTTCCGCATGGCCGCCTTTATCCGCGGCAAGCGCGATGGCATGACTGACGCCCAGGCCGGCAAGCTCGCCCGCGAATCATTCATGGACTACAACATCAATGCGCCGTGGATTCAGGTGCTTCGCCAGACCACCCTCCCGTTCATCTCGTTTACCTACCGCGCCCTGCCGATGCTGCTTGACGTGATGCAGAATAAGCCGTGGAAGATACTCAAGTTTATTACGATGCTTGGAGCAGTGAACGCTTTGGGATACGCTCTATCAGGTGGCAACGAGGACAAAGAACGCCGACTGTTGCCGGAAGAAAAGCAAGGAAGGCTATGGGGCTTGTTCCCGAAGATGATACGCATGCCGTGGAACGACAAGGACGCGAACCCGATCTTCTTGGATATTCGCCGGTTCCTACCTATAGGAGATTTTTTTGATGTAGGTCAAACCCATGCCGTTCTACCGATATTGCCATCCTCTGTTCCTGGTGGGCCACTTGCATTAGTGGCTGAACTTTTAACAAATAAATCACAATTTACAGGACAACCGATTGTGAAAGATACAGATACACCACTCGAAGTAGCACAGAAGGTAGTGGATTATATTTATAAATCTTTTGCTCCTAACGCCCCTTGGATACCTTTTAGTTATTCCTATCAAGCAATCCTTAATGCTGGCAAAGGTCGCACGGATGTATTTGGCCGTGAGCAATCTGTGGTGCAGGCAATAGCCTC
>JBOGOU010000600.1:0-43890 GCA_050748205.1 Pyrinomonadaceae bacterium
CCTGAAGGCTATTCCATCTTGAGGCGGGGGCAAGCCCACCTTACCGACCTGTGAGGCTTTTAGACTTGAGTGATTTCTTCTGGACGTGAAGGCTACTAAACAGATTAGTTACAAGAACCGCCGCAACAGATAAAAGATCAAACTCAGCGCCAGCGAAACAATCAGCATCGAGACGATTGGAATATAGACATGCACTCGTTCACTCTCGTAGCGAATGTCTCCAGGCAGGCGACCAAACCAGTTAAGTCCTCCCGAATAGATCAAAAGGCCTACCAGGATCAGGCAGGCGCCGCCGACAATCACCAACAATCCAATAAAGCGATTCATCGTCTTATGCCACAGGCTAAAGTCTGAGGTCTAAAAACAGCACACAGACCTGAAACAGTCATTTCACGAATTGTGCCACGGGCCCTTCAGGTCGAATGATCTCCTTCAGGGCTTCATACGGAATCAGAACGTACTGAGGACCCGCTGCGTAAGGTCCAACCTGGTATGAATCAAAGTTTATTCCCAACCCTCTCCTGGTGATGGCCCAGCTCTCATAGTTTGTGGCCTCCGCAGCCGCGCCCCTTTGAATCCAATCATCATCAAGCATCCCATCAGCGCCTTTCGCCTTTGACTGCTTTTTCAAATCCTTGATGCAGTAGGCCGCGATGGTTTGCAGATACTTTGAACCGGGTTTGAAGAGATCTGCCAGTCGTATGGGCTTCCCGTTTTTCAAATCAAAATTCACTACCTGGGAGTGCGAGTTCGGATGGGCGGCTCCACGATAATAGCTGCCGGTGTCAAACTGAATACTGACCAGATCGTCGTTGGCGAAGGCGACGATATAGCCGATCCCGATGTCGCTGCCGCTCTCGCTCGGAATATCTTCACCGCTGTCCTCAACCATGGATTTTCGGAAGTCGCTCACTTCCTTGGTGACCAGGCCCTTCGCGTGCTGATTGAACTTTGCATAGTTGGGGTCAGTTGACCCTGTTAACTGTGGATACTCGGCATCGATCTTGTAGTTCAGTTTCTTATTAGCTTCTTTGATCTGCTTCGCAACGATTTCCACTGGACCAGTAAACTCTATCGGTTCCTGGTGAAGCGAGAACGCCGTCTTCTTATCGCCGTTGGGCCTGGTCCAATTCCCAGCAATGCTGATAAGGCCGTCTTCGTTGTCACCCTTCCAGACTCCTTTGAAGATACCAGTCTGCTTACCGCCCGCTTCAAACTCCTCCAGGGTAAGATTGCCATCCTTATCGATGGTCCCTTTCAAGTCTATGTTGGTGCCCACCTTATGGTAGAGATAATTGCCCGATAACTTCTCTCCGTCGCGTATCAATTTCATCTGTAGCCCCAGCGCACTGCCGATCGAACCCCTAAAGTATTTGACCTCAGGAGGGGCAAGAGTAGTGCCACCAGCCGGGTGAGGAAGTTGATCCGATGGGGAATCTGTTGTTTTCGTTTGCGCCTGCGGGGCGGAGGTTTGCTTACATCCAGCGAGCGAGAAGGAAATGATAAGCAGGAGGAGCAATAACGAGTTTTTCATGCTACGAACGCTTACGGTACTGGTGTCAGGCAGTGCTCGAACGAACAAGTCCGTTCTTCATTATCTCCGCACGAATATCTGCAAACGTTAGGTGGCAGAGGCTGCCGCCCGTAAATATTTCATTGTTCGTGACATCAGCAACAGCAAAAGATGGCTTTGGATAAGTATCAAGCTCTTCATCGGTTTCAAAACTCACCTCTGCCAGCACTAACCCAAAGAGTTCACCCAGAAACATGTCGACGCCAAACTTCCGCCCTTCCCAGTCAAAGGGGTAACGATTCTTGCGAATCTCGTTTGCCTCAAAGACTGCAAGCGTCTCCGCCTCTCGGGCATTGAGATAGATGTTCGTTATCAGAGTGCGCGAGAGATCGGCGGGATTAGGCGCGAACTTCTGCGTAAATTTCACGGTCCACTTATTTGTTCTTGGTTCTCGCACCTTGCGCAAACGGAGTCGGGTGGCCGTAATGTAGTTATCGGTTATCTGCACGTGCGGGTCGGCGCGCGTTAATCCTGGCGGCAGGTCTTGCAGTAGATAACGCCGCTCTCGTTCCAGGCGAGCATATTTGCTCTCGGGCACGATGGTGTTCTGGTCTGTTAGTTTAGCAACGCCCATTCTTTACCTGTGCCGGTTACTTTACCTGCAACATTGTGCAGAAACAAAGGGCGCCAACGCGCCGGACTGTTGCTCAATCGCGGATTCCAGCACTCAACTTAAGCGCCGCTCAATTACGGAACCGCGAGCGGTAGCGACCGGATGCCAGCATTCAAGCGAGGCTCAGGAGTTCTTTGATTAAGGAAATTGATGGTTAGGTGAGTGCTGGGATCCGGTCGCTATCGCTCCCGGTTCCGTAGTTGAGTGCCAGCATCCATTGGCTACCGCAAATGGTTCTGTAATACTTCATCTGACTTATGGCACTTGTGGTATTCCTCAGAGGCGTCAACGTTGGAGGAAAGAAAACGTTTCGTCCCAGCGCGTTGGCCAAAGAATTGGCTGAGTTTGATGTAACCAACGTCGGCGCGGCTGGGACCTTCGTTGTTCGCGGGGCAGTCAGCCCGGCGAAGCTGCGCAGCGAAATCCTCCGCCGACTTCCGTTCAAAGCGGAAGTAATGATCTGCCGCGGACGCAATCTCATCGAGTTGATGAGCTCAGAGCCCTTTCGGAATGTGCGTGAGAAAGACGTGCGCCTATTCGTCTGCGTGATGCAGAAAGCGCCCCAGAAGCTCCCTCCCCTTCCGCTCACCCGTCCCGAAGGCGACAAATGGGAGGTAAAACTCATTGACGTCGTGGGAGAGTGTGCGCTCACGGTTTGGCGGAGGCAGGGGAAAGGTATTCTCTACCCGAATGAAGTTGTCGAGAAAACTTTCGGCCAGCCAACCACCACCCGGAGTTGGAACACCATCGCCACCATCTGCAACGTGCTGGAAAAAGTGAACTGATTCCAGTCTTGGTCATTCAGCTCAACAGTTCCTTTGTCTTATTCCCACCGCCTGCCAGTCCCGATCGGCAAAGGTTCGACCACCTCCTAATATTTTAGTTGACAAGGCAACAAGGTCTCTCGTAGACTCCTAAAACCTTAGGAGGTGTGGAATGGCTCGCCGCAAAACTGAGCGTTTGACTCCCTTGGAGTTGGAGATTATGCAGGTGCTCTGGGATACGGGCCCCGCAAACGTGCAAACGGTGCAGCAGCGGCTGGGCCGCGAGCTCGCTTATACCACGGTCCAAACCATGCTCAACGTGTTGTATCGAAAGAATAAAGTGAAGCGCACTCTTAGAGATAAGGCTTATTTCTACCGGCCGGCTGTTAGTCGCAGTCAGGCCACCGGGCACGCTGTGCGCGATCTCATTGACCGGATGTTTGGCGGCTCAGCTGAAGATCTTGTAATGAGCCTGGTGGAGACGCGCCACTTGACGCCGGAGAAACTCGCTCAGCTCAATAAGCTGCTCGAAAAGGAGGCGCGCAATGATCAGGATCAGTGAGCTTATAATTAACTTTTTGCTTAACGCCGCATGGCAGATCGTTCTCGTAGCGCTGCTGGCCCTGATCTTCGCGCGCTTGTTGCGGAATGCTCCAGCGCGTTATCGCCATGGGCTCTGGGTGGCCGCTCTTTTGCTTTGTATTGTGCTTCCTTTCTGGAGCCTTTTTGGTAACGCACAAGCGCCAGACAGAATCGTTGCGCAAGGCGACAGCACCTTTCGCCCGTCTGGGAGGGCCACGTCAACAACGATTGCCGCTCCTGCTCCCGGTGTTGTGGCCGCCGCCGACAACAGTCCTCAATTGAACGATTTGTTTCGCAACCGCCGCCAGGCGGTAGTCACCAACGGGAATCTGTTGGTTGTCCTCGCACTGGGTTACGCGCTTTTTGTTCTATACCGTATAAGCCGGCTCTGGCGCTCGTGGCGACGAACACGAATGCTGCGACTCTCAGTTTTCCCACGAGAGATCCCTGCGCGAATTACAGCGGTGGCGGCGAAATGTCAGGCGGCATTGCGACTGGAAAGTGCTCCGCTAGTATGCTCTAAGCTGGCGCCTGCGCCGGTGACCATCGGCGGACGTAAGCCTCTCGTCATCTTACCTGACAGCTTTTATCAAGAACTCTCGCAGGAGCCCTGGGATGAGACGATTTACTCCGTTCTGGGTCATGAGATGGCGCACATCGCGAGGCGCGATTTTGCATTCAACCTGATTTACGAGTTCTTGCTGTTGCCGATTTCCTTCCACCCGCTCACGAAATTCATTAAGCGACAGATCGACAGGACGAGGGAGCTCGCCTGCGACGAAATGGTGACCGACCGCTTGCTCGAACCCGGAGCGCATGCACGATCGCTGGTGAGGGTTGCACGGTCACTGATCGTCCCTGCTGATCAAGCGTTTATGTTGGGAATCTTCGATGCAGACATTTTGGAGGAACGAATCATGAAATTGACAAGAAACACGCGACGATTCAGCGCGCGAGCGGGCCGGCTGCTTGCCCTCACATCTATTTCTCTTCTTTGCTTCTCCTGCCTGACTATCTCGACCTTCTCTCTCGAACTACGAACAAGATCCGAGAGTGCGGAGGCCGTGAACCCGGTCGACAGCCTGGCTGGTGCGCCCCAACCCGGCGATGAACTTCTACCAGGTAAGGCGCAGCGCACTCAGGAGCCAGGACGGACGTTGCGCGTAGAAAGCGAGCCCGCACTGAGTTCAGCCAACCCTCAGCAGCGCGCGCAAGCCGCTTGTGATGCCGGCAAGCGACACATGGTTGATGCGATTCCTCGACTCGTCTCGATGCTCGGCGACGACGCTGCTACGGAAAGCCTGAAATGTTGGGGGGACGGCAAATGGAATCCGGCTTTAGACACTTTCAAACAGCCTTCGCCCGGTGAGCAGGCTGCGATTGCTCTGGCTTCGATGGGGTTGCCGGCATTCGAACCGTTAACAAACGCGTTGAGCAGCTCGAACTCCTCGGTGCGTCGCAACGCTGCCTGGGCCATCGGTGAGTTGACTAACATGTTTCCCCAGGACCGTTCGGACGCGGTCGTTCCGCTTATTTCATTGCTCAGTGATACCGACGTGTGGGTGAGGATGGCTGCCGCACGCGCGTTGGGAGAACTCAGGGACGAGCGGGCGGGAGAGCCTCTGGTCGCCGCACTGCTGGACGGCGAGAGTTCCGTCCGCCAGATCACTGCCTGGGCCCTGGGCGAAATGAAAAACGAGCGCGCGGTGCAGTCGCTGTGCAATCTGCTAGTGTCCGACGCACAGGCTGAAGTTCGTCTGGCCGCCGCTGAAGCCCTGGGCGAGATCAGGAGTCCCAAAGCGATCTCGTCACTGAACATGGCTCTCAACGACTCGGAGCCGCGTGTGCGCGCCAGAGTCAAATGGGCAATCGCGGAGATTGAGGACAGTGATGGGTAGAATGTTCAAGCAGAAGTGTGTCGGGTTGTTTAGTCTTCTGGTGGCGCTTGCAATCCCGTTAGCCGCTCAACAAAAGGCCGGCGACGTAAGAATCAAGCCCTACGTCTTTGAGTACGGGCAAGACAAGAAGATTGACGCGGAACTCGGAATTCTATTCGTTCCTGAAAACCGCAGCGACCCGCAGAGCAATCTCATCGAGTTGGCCTTCGTGCGCTTCAAGAGCACTGCCAAAACACCTGGACCTCCCATTGTCTACCTTGCAGGCGGACCGGGAGGAAGCGGCACCGGCACAGCGAGAGGCTCACGCTTCCCCCTGTTCATGGCGCTGCGTGAAGTGGGCGACGTGATTGCGTTCGACCAGCGCGGTACGGGCGTGTCAAAGCCCAACCTGACGTGCCTCCAAAGGCTCGACCTTCCGCTCGATGTCGTGCCCTCGCGCGAGGCCGGGATTCGCTTCCTCCGCGAGCGCTCCAGCGATTGCGCCTTCTACTGGAGTAAGATCCAGCGGGTGGATCTCGCTGCCTACAACACCAATGAGAGCGCCGACGATCTTGAAGATCTACGCAAGGCGCTCGGCGCGAAACAGATCAGTTTATGGTCGATAAGCTATGGCACACACCTGGCGCTGGCCACAATTCGTCGCCACCCGCAGAGCATACATCGCGCCATCCTCGCGGGCACAGAAGGACCTGATCACACTTACAAATTGCCGGGCAATGTCCAGCAGCACCTCGCAGATCTTGCCGCCGTGATCAAGGCAGATCCGGAGCTGGGTAAAGATATTCCAGACTTTCTTGGCTTGATGAAGGCTGTGTTCGATCGCCTGGAAAGAGAACCCGCAGTCGTGGAGATCACTGATCCGCGCACAAAGCAGAAGGTCAGTGTCACGGTCAACAAGTTTGTCCTGCAGTTCATTGCGGCCAACAATATAGGCACCGACGTAACAGCCTCCTATCCCGCAATCTTCTACCGCGCGTCGAAGGGTGACTACACAAACCCGGCGCAGGTGTGGTTTAACCAGTCGCGCAGCGGCATTGGCTCAGCGATGTCATACATGATGGACTGCGCTTCGGGCATGACTGCGGGACGTCGCGAAAGGATCCAGCGCGAGGCTAAGGAAACGTTGCTTGAGGATTTCGCCAATTTCCCTTTCCCGGAAATTTGCGAAGAATGGAAGGCTCCGGATCTCGGCGATGTATTCCGCTCACTGGTGCGCTCAGACGTGCCAGTGCTCTTCATTAGCGGTACGCTCGACGCGCGTACGCCAGTCAGCAACGCTGAGGAGTATCGTACCGGGTTTCCTAACAGTACACATCTGATCATCGAAGGCGCGGTTCACAGCGATCCTCTCTTTCTTTCTTCGCCGAAGATCAAGGATGTGATTTTGGAGTTCATGAAGGGACTACCAGTTTCAACGACGCGAATCACATTACCGCCCATGAAGTTTGTTCCTTTGAACAAGCCCGGCCAGTAGAGGACTCGAGGCGGTGAAGTCAGTACTGTCACGCGGTAGAGACGTGTGAAAACGCGGCCCACAGTGTCATGAAGTCAGTACCGAAACGCGGTAGCGTCGGGTCGGGCCATCCGTATCTCGACTCCCAGTGCTTTAAAGGCGCTATCGGTAACTACCCTAATGACACTTAGATTTATGGTTTCGAACAGTGGACCCGACGCTAACGCGTTACGGTACTGACTTCATGATTGTTCGCAGCCGCAAAAGAGAATAACCTGGGCGTCTGCAAAATAAACGTCGTCGGTGAGAGGAGTGTGATAAAAATGCGGGCCTGCTTTGTACTTCTCTTTCTGCTAATCCCTTCGATGGCCCCCGCTCAGGGAACTAAGATCCATCCTATCGAGAAGGTTCTAGACGCCTGCATCGAGAAAGATCCATCCACGGCTGGGATGGTCCGATGTACCGATCAGGCGTATTACAGTTGGGATAAGGAACTAAATAAGAATTATGCCGCGCTCGCCCGCAGACTGAATGCTGAGGGAAAACAAACCCTGAAAGCCGCACAGCTCGCGTGGCTCAAATATCGAGATGCAGAATTCAAGCTGGTGGACAGCGTCTATTCCAGGATGCAGGGAACGATGTATATCCCGATGCACATCGCGCGGAAGAAGGAGACCGTGAAGCAGCGAGCGCAGGACTTGGCTGACCATCTTGAGCTAATCCAAGAAAGCGAGCCCTCTAGAGGCATTGGAGTGGGCTAGCCGCCCCCTAACGCGTGGATTCCCAACCCGGCGTCCCCTACTCCAGAGACTTTGTTGGGTCAGTTCAATGTTCTTCCATGGCAAAGAGAGGTAAATCTGGCCCGGCTGTGAATGCTTCCGATTCTGCCTGGGATGAAGTGAGTGCAAGCTTCAACTCGTCGGCGGTTTCAGGTTGCGGCCAGGCAATAGCGCCGCGGCTCTGAAGTTCTCTATTGCCGTCTGGGGTGTCGTTACTTGTTAGCACGTAAACCGGGCAACCCTTGAAACGCTCAAGTTGTTCAATGGCTCCAGCCCACGTACCGCCCTTGTTCACATCTGAACTGACTACTAGTCCGGCTTCTCCCAAAGCATAGATAACTTTGTTTCGCTGCATCGCATTGCCAACATTGAACCCAGCTGCCGGATCTACCAACGAAACTAGTGTCAGTCGTCCTTCGCGAACCCATTCGCGGCAGTCTGGGGCTACGGCCAGCCGGAATAGTTGTTCGGCTAAGACTCCAATCGCTTTGCCTCCCGAGTTCAAACACGCTTCCATTGCCGCCCGGTCCACGCCTCTCGCGCCGCCGGAAATAATCGTCACTCCCGCGGCGGCGGCCAATTGGCCGACAGAGTTTGTAAAGTTGAGGCTCTGTTCATCGGCCTTGCGCGAGCCGACTACGGCCAGGCCGCCATTCTGGAGCAGGGTCTTGTCTCCGCAGCCATATATCAAAGTTGGGGCCTGCTCTTTGAGCTTCGACTTCAAGCGTAAAGGGTAATCCGTATCAGTTCGGCTGGTGATCCAGATCCCACGACCGCTCCATTTCTCAAGTGCCTGGCTCATCTGAAACCCGCGATCGAGTAAATTCTCGAGACGCTCAGACGATATTAGTGACGACAGTTTGTCGAGAAGTTCTGCCCGGGCCGTACCCAGCAAATCGAGCGGCTCTACTCCCATTTCTTTCAAACGTCGCGCCAGTTTGTTGGTTTCCGACAACGACAGGATCTTTATGGTTACGTCATCTGTGTCGCCGACGATTAGAGGCGCGGTCAAAAGGAGCAAGGCCCGCGTATTCTCGGAAGTGAAAGTCATCGATTTGATGTGAGCGCGAGTGCTAATGGATAGACCGGTCCGCTACCGTGCTGTCTGAGAAGGTATCCCGCCACCGTAACAGTCCAGGCCGAATCAATCATGTCATCGAGCAAGAACACAGCGCCATTCTGACAACTTCCGGGAAGAATTGCGAACACGCCGCCGACGTTTGCCGCCTGCATAGTTGAGTTGCGCATAGTTTTCTGGGGTGCGTGCCTCGCAATGTTCTTGAGTGCCGAAATCAGCGGCAACTTTAGCGCGATCGCCAGTCGACCCGCCAAGTCGTTTACCAACTCGGGATGTCTTCTCGATGGAATATAGGTTAGCCAGGTGGGAAAGGGATCGGGCTTCCACCGCCGGACCAAAGCCGCTAAAGCCACTACCAAGTCGTCGGCAAAATGCTCAACGACACCGTATTTGCCACTTCGCACAAGGTCGCCCCACCCGGGATCTCCCCAAATACAGAGACACCGTCCCTCGGAAATCTGTCGATCGGAAGGAATTCTGCCCCGAACCCCCAGCTTAGGCAATCCACCAGCAGGCCACTGACGCCGCGGTTTGATTGCGACCTCACTGCGACGGAGAAAGACGAGCGCACGTCGTATTGTACCTTCTTCAGGCGCTGCTGGTAGCGACGGGATATCAGCTGTCTCGATGTTGCCAAGATCGCCATCCAGGGCCCTGATCAAGAACCCCATGTGACCATCCTTCAAACTCACATATTCCTGCATCTGATGCTGCTCCTCACGACGCAGATCGGTCAGCCGTCGCGCTCGAGTCCAAAACTGTTCGCTGAGATCGGCTGTGGTGAGCACCCACCTGGTATCTTCCTTTGTGACTGGCGCCGGCGATTCCAGCGCTAACAACTGAATCGTCTTGTCAATTCGTCCCTTGCTGATGTTTACCTCGCGCTGTAGCTCCGCGGTCGAAAGACCTTGGGGCTTTGCCTGCAAAGCACGAAGCAATTGTTTGACCTCATCCTGGGTAGGAAAAGCGGATTCAATGAAGTAATCGGTGATGTCGGTCTCCTCTAACCCGCTCAAGAGAACGCCATAAGCGGCGGAGAGTGCCCGGCCCGCCCTTCCAACCTGTTGATAGTAGGCAACAGCAGAACCGGGAGTTTGGTAATGGACGACGAAACCTAGATCCGGCTTGTCAAAACCCATGCCCAGCGCTGTTGTCGCCACCAAAGCCTTAAGCCTATTCCGCAACAACGCCCGTTCCAATTCCTCTCGCTTCTCGCCAGATTCACTCGTGTAGCACTCAACTGAGAACCCTTCATGCTTCAGCCATTCCGCCACCCGCTCTGCATCGCGAACGGTGAGCGTGTAGATGATCCCACTTCCCGGCATGCGGTTGAGGTTCTCACTAAGCCAGGCCAGCCGCTCGACTGGTGAGTCGAGTCGGATGGTTTGCAGGAAAAGAGAGGGTCGATTCAGATCGCCGCGCATCACAGTGAGGTCTGGTCCAAGTATTTGACTTAGATCTTCCATGACCCGATTGTTAGCGGTTGCCGTGGTTGCCAGCAGGCGCACATTCCGCGGCAGGTTTGCCACCATCCGCTGGATCAGACGGTAATGCGGCCGAAAATCGTGTCCCCAATCGGAGATGCAATGGGCCTCATCAATTACTAGCAGAGAGAGTTTCCTGCCGATTAGTGAGAGTACATCACTTACGAAGGACAGTTTTCTGCACAACTAGCAACCGGCCGCGACCTTCGATCACGTGTTGGATTGCTTCCGCCTGGCCTTCGCGGAACTCGGCGGAAACGTTTTCGGTCCCTGTACGCAGCAACGTGAGGGCCCGCTGTTTGATAAGGTCCATCTCTAACCATCAAGAAAGGAATGTGAGGGCGCCCGCGATCTGTAGTAACGCGTCCGACAGTGTGAGGATGCGCCTTACAGTGATTAAGGCAGACAAAGAAATATACCAGCCTTCAGGCCACGTCAAGTTAAATCCAACCGACGACCCTAACACCAACCAATTCATCTTAACACTCACGTGAGAACTCGTGAGGCTTGACGACTTGCGTTGAATCCAAACGGCGTAACTTCTAACGAGGCAGATAGTCGATGAGCCAATCGGTGAAGTCATACCTGGCTCTGGCGGCAAACGGAAGTCTTGTGACTGCTGGCGGAATACTCTCCTCGCGAACGCTCGAGTTGCGCTCGTTTCTTTCGTACTCCCTCGAACGCACAATGGTTTGATAGGTAAGTGAAATGCGATCGCCCGGCTGTAGAATCATCAGTTCTGTCGCATAGCTGTTGCCGCTGTTCGAGGAGACCCACTCTCTTCCGTCATAGTCCATCCGGTAACCACGCACTTCCTGACGTGAGGCGATGAGTGTCACAGGAGTCTCTCGCGCGACGACGACCACGGGAACGCTTTCTGAAGCGCCCATCTCCGAAGCCAAAGTCGCAGATGAGCCTTGCAACGGAACGCTCAAGGCCAGGTTAAATCTGCCGGGCTTCTCGGCCTTGAAAACTGCGTAAGTCTCCAGCGTATAGCCGCCATTGTGATGCAGCATTTTATGAGAGCCTCGCCCGATGTATCGCAGATGTTCTGAGATGGGGTTGGAAATCTGCGAGCGGTCTAATTCCTGCTCCGCCCATTCAGGGTATTCCTCATCAAAAGTCCGATCGTCAGCGGGCGTGTACCTGCTGCTGGACAGGCCAAATTGATGTTCGGTGAAATTGTCTAACGCGATGGGAATGATGATCGTGTCACCAAGACAAAACCTTGTGTAAGACCCAAGCTGCGGCGGACCTCGCCGGCAACCTCGTTCACCGATTCGCAGATAAAACTCGCGCTCAACATGGGAATAGTTCGAGTCGTGAGACTTATAGCGATACTGGAGACCGAAATAGCCGCTGCGCTTCGGTCTGACAAACGCCAGCCAGTGGGTGCCACCCCCTTGAGTCTTAGAGCGCTGCTTGAGCTCGTCTCTTACCAGCTCAAAGTCGTATCCAAAGGCCTCCGTGAACGAGGTTCGCAAGCGCGTCAGATCCGGAGTGCTAGGTGTTGAGGATTGGTAGAACGAAGTGGCGCTAAGGCGAGTTTCGTAGAACGACCCTAAGAAGAGTGTGACAGCCAGTACCTTGATCCAGGCATCGCTCGGCAGCAGACGTCCTGTCGAACGAGAAACCCCAAATCGGGTCATTTTCCATTTGACATTTGTCATTGGAGCCTCGGGGCAGTAGCCCGACTGTTAAGGAGGGCTCCTCAATTAGCGAGTGACTCAAAGCATTGTTGTTTGCTGATCTTGAGGAGCCCTTCTTAACAGTCGGGCTACTGCCCCGCCAGCTCTTCCTCGCGCTGGCGAAGAAATTCCAGAGGTTCGATGATCTTGCCGGCGATCGCTGACGCAGCAACGACGTAGGGTGATGCGAGGTAGAGTTTGCCTGGGCCACTACGGCCGGGAAAGTTGCGATTTTGCGCGCTGACAGTAACTGTTTCCGCACTTGGCGAGGCGCCGGGCCCCGCGTTGATACAGGCGCCGCAGGACGGGTCGATCAGCTCGGCTCCCGCGCGCTCAAAGATCTCAATATAACCGCGGCTGCGCGCGTATTGCTTGATCTTCTGCGAGCCAAATTGCAGGTAAAGGCGCACTCCCGGAGCTACTCGTTTCCCTTGCGCCAGCGCGTTCTGCAAGACTTCGGCATACATATCCATGTCAGCCATCTTCCCGCCGGTGCACGAACCTCCGTAGGCGGCATCAATCCGCACTTCTCCTTCCAGTTTGTCAATCGGTATGCCGTTGCGCGGATCGCCGGGCAAGGCGACCATCGGCCGGATTTGATCCAGATCGATCTCAAACACAGCCGAGTACTCAGCATCGCGGTCGCTGTAAGTAAAACCTTTTCGCACTTCTTCCGCGTCCAGCCCTCGCGTTTGGACAATGTAGTCCAGAGTGACCTCATCCGGCTCAATTATTCCCGTGGTTCCTCCCGCCTCGACAGACATGTTCGTGAGCGTTGCACGTTCGTCCATGGGCCAGTTCGCTAAGTCTTCGCCGGCAAACTCGAGTG
Organism: Pyrinomonadaceae bacterium; assembly: GCA_050748205.1. Classification (GTDB taxonomy): domain Bacteria; phylum Acidobacteriota; class Blastocatellia; order Pyrinomonadales; family Pyrinomonadaceae; genus PSRF01. Next base: position 12,742 of record JBOGOU010000600.1, read on the forward strand.
CCTTGCCGATCCCCTTGGACGACTTCATGTATTCTGAAGCGAGGATGTAGAGCATCACATCCTTGGCGGCAACGTCAGCGCGCTTCTTTCCTCTAAAAACGTAACGAACCGTTTCAGGAACTCGTATGCGAATGTCTTTCGTGTACCAGGCATTAGCCATGTCAGTGGAGCCAACACCGAAAGCAAAGCACCCAAGCACGCCGGCCATGCAGGTGTGTGAGTCTGTGCCGATTACGATCTGCCCCGGCAGTGCCAGGTCTTCGACGACAGCGTTGTGACAAATCGCCTCTGAGCCTCCTTCAGGATTCTCGCCATAAAGACGGATTCCTTGCTCTTTAGTGAAGCGGCCTTGAGTAACAGCCAATCCGTCCGCTCGCTCGAGCAGGCCCATCTTTCGTTTTTCTTCGGGCATGACACGTCCGAGAAACGTCAAGTGATCGCGAAAGGCGTAAACGCTTTCGGCTTCGGTAACACGCGCATCGCGTCCCAGTGCCTGCTTGAAGAGAGACTCGGCCATCGGAGTCACGTACTCATGTGAGAAACGTACATCGGCGACGGCAAATAGCGCATCACCAGGCTTCACTGCCTCGACGCCAACCTTACCTGCGGAAACGAATGCATGACGTGCGATGATCTTTTCCACCATCGTCATCGGCCGTTTGGGAGTCTCGAGTGGAAGCGCCGAAACATCTCCGGCGAGCCGCGCTTTGTTGTAGTTGAAAAGGCCGCCATACTCGACAATGTTCCTGGAAATTGGATCCAGGCCTTTCGTGAACTCGGTCAGGGGAATTTCTTCGCCTCGTCGAATACGTTCGATCAGGCCAAAGTCTGTAGAAGTGAGGAGTCCGATATTTTGGGAGTTTTGCCCGTAGATCTTCTCAATACTTTTGGCAATGACGAGTTGAATGCCGGCGGTTTTCTCCGCATAAGGCGCCGTTTCCCTGGATGACCCACATCCTTTAGAAAGACCCGAAACAACCACCGCAAAACCGCCGTTCTTTACTTCATCCTTTTTGACAGCACCCTCGCGCATACCGACGTAAACATATTGTCCCAGCGTTTCGTCGTAATAGAAGCAGACCCAGCCGGGCGTGATTTCGTCGGTCGAAATATTGCTCATCAACGGCAAATCGTCGTTGAGGAATCGCTGCGCAAGATCCTGCTCGAGCTCGGCCGCCCGCGGGCCAGTCGCTTCAAGCTGAGCTCGAATGGGTGCCGTATCTTCGGTTAGAAAGAGAATGCGCCCGCCAAAACTTACGCGCTCGGGAAGCTGCGAAACCCTATCGGAAGCCATTAGTACTCCTTCGTAAAGTCATTGCGTCATTTATGAGTCTCATTATAACCTCTGGCCCGCAAAAGCCTCGAATCGCCGCAGCAAGAGTCAGGAGTCAAGAGTCAGGAGTCGGGAGTCAGGAGTCAGGAGTCAGGAGTCTAACTATGCACGGTAAGAAGGAGAGAAGTTCATGATCAAAACCCGCGGATTAACTCATTTACATCTCGTAGTGAAAGACCTTAAGCGGTCTTTGGACTTCTACAAGTCGGTGTTTGGAATGCAAGAAAGGTTTTGGGCGGGTCCCGGCTTGGTCTTCCTAAACACACCGGGCTCCAACGACCTAATTGCCCTTCACCAATCCGATCAAGATCAGGCCACAGGGTCAAGTGGGGGCATCCTTCACTTCGGATTTCAACTAAACGACAAATCTGAACTCGAGAGCGCGATCAGCCAGGTTGTAGCTGCGGGAGGTAGTTTGAAAAAGCGCGGTGAATTTACGCCCGGGATGCCGTTTGCTTATGTGGCTGATCCAGATGGGTACGAGATCGAACTCTAACCACCGGCGCGGCAAGGCCTCAAAACAAACCCGAACCATTTAGGTAGCCAGAGGGCCGACTCTGCGGGAGGCTCGGTCGCACCATCTGTGGTGAATTTCTTGCAGTTGTACAGCTCCCCAGGAACTGCAGTCCATTTCCAACCAAACATTTCTTGCTCCAACAGAAGGAACGCCGTTTGCCGAAGCTCAGAGCGTTCGGCCCAAGACATTCCGCAGTTCAGGAGCAAGTATGAAGACCAGAGTTGTTTGCTTAATGCTCGTTGGGACAATGCTCATCGCCCAGTCGCCTGTTGTCTTTGCGCAAGGACAAGGGTCGACCCGCGAGTGGTCGCGAGTTCAGGCAATCGCTGTAGACGAACGATTGATTTAACAGAAGGATGGAAAGACGATAGAAGGTAGAATGATCGAAGCTTCCGAAACCAACCTGACCCTGTCTCGCAGCAAGAAGGTGCTTAACATTTCCCGCGATAACATCCAGCAAATCCACCACTCCACGGGAAAAGCGGCTAAGGGCAAGTGGGCCGCAATCGGAGCCGGGATTGGAGCCGGGGCGGGCACAGGCCGGGGTGCAGTGAAATACAGTCCTGATAGCGACGACAGTGAAATTTACATCGTCGTTGGCCTCTTGATCGGCGCAGGCGCCGGAGCCGCTGGCGGAGCACTGTTCGGAGCAACCCGGCGGAAACGTACATTAATCTACGAAGCACCTTAACTCTGTAAGCGATTGCATTGAGCTAGATCTGCTCAAGGGTAACCTTGAATGGCGGCGAACTAGCGGGGGCAAGCCCACCCGACTCGCGACTCTTGACTCCCGACTCCCGACTCCTGACTCCCGACTCCTGACTCCCGACTCTAGACTTTTTCTTCGTACTGCATCGCGCCGACAATGTTACCTTCGGTGTCTTCGAAGAAGATCAGGGTACCGACCGTGGGTATGTGGAACTTGGGCATCACAACCTTGCCGCCATTCGCTTCCACTGCCGCAACGGTGTCATCGATGTCGGATACTCCAATGGTGCACTCGAATCCGAACATCGGCTTTCCGGCCACTACTTCCCGGCGTCCCTGCAACGCACCCTGAACTCCAGCGTCTTCATCCGTTCCGGTCCTGATTAGGTAGAATCCGGGTGGACCCCATGGGGTAAACTTCCAGCCGAGTGTCTTCTCGTAAAAGCTACGTGCGCGATTGACGTCATCGGCATGAACAGCAAAGTGTTTTAGATTATTTGGCATGGCCCTCGATCCTTTTGTGGTTAAGGTCCTAATTTCAGTTTCGTAATTCTGCACCAATCAAGAGGCGGGCAGGGTCAAAAACGATCCGGGAAATACAACGAAATCATCAACAAAATCTCGAGCTTGTTCGTATGGTATTTTATCGGACGGATTCAACCAAGCCAGCTCTCAAGACTACGAAGACTGCTATGTTGCGTAAGTCATCGTGTTTTGCCGAGTGCCAATATTATCATTAACCCTAAAGGAGCAAAGAGAGAACAGTGAAGCGCGTAACCGGCAGTGGCGGCATTTTCTTCAAAGCGCAAGATGCTACAAAGCTGCGCTCCTGGTATCGCGAGCATCTCGGTATTGAAGTTGAAGGAGATGGCGGATTCATTTTTGAATGGCGTGAAGTCGACAATGCAAAGAAAATGGGTCAAACAGTCTGGTCTATCTTTCCGAGTAAAACACTACCCACCAGAGGTATTGGGTCAGTTTGAGGCCCCACTCAATACGGAACCGGGAGCGGTAGCGACCGGGTGCTAGCGTCAATCTAGGGAAGGAACATTCAGAAGAATGAGTAGTAAGAGGCGACTTCAGTGGTAACACCCGGTCGCTACTCTATATATGAAAGGGCGCCCCAAAAGTAGTAGCTTGAGTTGTTCCAAGACTTCAAGTAAACACCGAAGGAGAGCCCTATGAAAACGTATTATGTTGGTATGGACGTGCATCGCGCAACTATTGTGATCGTGGTTTTGAATGGAGCAGGGAAGATAGTGATGCAATCAGTGCTGGAGACCGGGGCCGAGCGAGTGCGGGAGTTTCTCAAGCAGTTGCGCGGCAAGGTGTATGTGACGTTTGAGGAAGGGACACAGGCAGACTGGCTGCACGAGGTAGTGCGGCAGTTGGTCACGGAAGTGGTGGTCTGTGATCCGCGGCACAATAAACTAATGCAAAGCGGTAACAAGAGTGATCGAGTGGATGCGCAGAAGCTGGCGGAGTTGTTACGCAATGGGTCACTGAAGGAGGTCTATCATGGGGACAACGGGGTGCGGACCTTAAAAGAGTTGGTGCGCAACTACGACTGCCTGGTAAGCGACACGACGCGCGTGATGAATCGGCTGAAGGCCATCTTTCGGGGGCGGGCGATCGCTTGCAAGGGCCATGATATTTATCGCCAAGATCGGCGCGGGCAGTGGCTGAAAAAGCTGAAGGAACCAGGGGCGAAACAGCGGGCCGGTTTCTTGTATGAGCAACTGGCAGCGCTGAAGCCGTTGCGGCATGAAGCCAAACTGGTGATGGTTAGAGAAGCGCGGCGGCAACCAGCATATTGCTGGTTGCTGAGTGTGCCGAAGCTCGGGGCCGTGAGCGTGGCGCAGCTGCTGGCGGTAGTAGGCACGCCGCACCGGTTTCGCAGCAAGCGGCAGTTCTGGACCTATGTAGGGCTGGCGGTCGTGACCTGTACCAGTGCCGATCACGAGGTGGTGGATGGCGTGCTGCGTCGTAGCAGGCGGCCCATAGCGACGCGTGGTTTGAATCGCAATCATAACCACCTGCTGAAGCGCGTATTCAAGAACGCGGCCAGCAGCGCTTGCCACAGTGGGCCCTTCGAAGCGGCCTATGACGCGCGGGTGAAGCGGGGCATGGATCCCAGTTTGGCGCGCTTGACTATCGCCCGCCAGTTGGCGGCCACCACCTTAGCTATCTGGAAACGGGGCGAGCGGTTCAACCCGGAAAGGATGAAACAGCAGCCGGCGGCTTAAGGAAGCAACTACAGAGACTCTCGCAGTGAGTGCTGATTGCTGAAGGCGCGCCGCTGCTGCACCGTTAATGCTTTGTGTGCCAGATGCAGGGGTCGTGGGTGAGTATCAAGGGAGCGGATGTCCCGGCAGACTGCTGAGGACCAGTCGCTACTATATGCCCCCACGCATAACCAGAAATAGTCATAGGCCCAGCGCCCCGGGAGCTGGAGTCGCAAATAGAACCATGGTTGGCAGTTTCCAAACTGACCACGGCAACGACTATTAGAATCGGGCTCCACAAAGGCAGAAAATGACGGTCAATAAGAGGCGTGGTGATCAGCTTTGAGCGGCTTCGGGTGTGTTGAGGCTAGCCGCCAAGAACTTCTTGGCGGCTTAGGAGAAACTTTTTTCTTGACAGCCCTTTCATAGAACCGCTCCCGGTTCTGTAATGGCTCGCTGCGTTTGCCACCTCCACAAAAAAAAGCGGGGAGAGTTCTATGAACCCTCCCCAAAAAGAACCGCTTTAAAGCAGTAGCAGTTAGAAAATAATGCGCAGGCCAAACTGGACTACACGTCGGGCCAAGTCGATCTCGTCATTGTCAGCAAAAGCGCCCCCTGCAATTCCCGCATTATCCGCCAGGATACTTGGGAGCGAGCCGTTGCGCGTGACACCGTAGCCAGGTTGAGGGTGGTTGAAGGCGTTGAAGAGTTCCGCGCGAAACTGAACGCGGATTGTCTCCGTAACGCGAGTGTTTTTGAAGATACCGATGTTGGTCTGGTTAATCGCCGGTCCGGTGAGGTTGTAGCGTGTGGACGTACCAAACGGAGTGCCGAATAACTTCGCGGCTCCAGGTCCATTGTAGATGAAACGCACATCGTTAGCGGTGACGTTTCTAATGGTTCCGTTGTTAAGATCATTCAGCGAAAGGAAACCGTTCTGATTCGTTATCGTTTCCAGTAAGCCAAACAAGAAGGCATCAACCTGGTTAATACCCACCGTGCCTTGTGGTGCGTTCGGGTTGGCATTGAACGGCCTCAGGCCCTCGCCGCCGCTCAAATAACTCGGTCCCAGCCCGAGGAATCCGGCATTTAGGTTCTGGCCCGCCGTGTAGCGCCGGCCGGTGTTGTAAACGTGTGTGCCGTTGATTTGCCATCCACCCAGAAGGTGGCCGGCGAAGCCACTCTGAGACTTGAAATAGGGCACATCGTAGATGAAGTTCATCGAGAAGATGTGCGGGCGGTGAAGAGCGGACACACTGCGCTCACCCTTGGCATAGTCAAACGGGTTCTGCGCAAAGCTTGAGTTTTCAGTACCGAAGGTAAAGATCTCGCTCGAATTGTCGATCGTTTTACTCCAAGTATAGGCCAACCCAAGGTTCATAGCCCTATTCAGGAAACGACCGTTATAACGTGCTTGAAGCGAGTCGTACCGAGACTGCGCGGTGTTTTCGCGCGAAGTACGAGCTCCGCGCTGCAAGATCCGTCCCAGGCAAGAGGCTTCATTGTCCAGGGTAGAGGCGATATTAACGCAGTTAAGCCCAGTGGATCCGGATGGAATGACCTGGGCCGCAAAAGACGGGAAGTGTATTCCGTCCAGCGTGAAGCCATAGAGCCCACTTGCGGCGCCGGCGGTGCCGAATTCAAGATTTGGGTCACCCGGAACACCAACAAATGGGTTACGTTGCACATTCTGGAACAGTCCGACACCGTGGTTGCCAACGTAGCGAACCTCGGCAACGTTGTTGCCGTTGATCTGGCGCTGGATACCAAGAGACCACTGCTGCGAGTAAGGCGAGTGGAAGTTTGGCGCAACCAGTGTCTGACCGAGCCATTTCGGGTCGAGTTTGCCGATTGGCAAAACGCCGGCGGCCTGGACGAACGCCCGATTGTCACGCCCAAAAATCCCGGCAAGCGGGAGTAGTGGGTTGGTGGCAGGCGTTTGTGCAGCGGTTGCCGCCAAGGCGAGCGAAAACGGCGACGAGTTCGCGACGTTGAGCAGGATGTTGTAGAACGCGGGGTCGTAGGCAATGGCATACCCGCCCCGGATGACCGTCGCATCATTCTCACCGAGCAGCTTCTTCATGAACCCACTCTCAAAGCGTGGTGACCAGGCAAAGCCTACGCGGGGAGCAAAATTGTTCTTATCAACAGGAGTGCGAGGGACGATGCGCGCGTCCACTGGTAAGGCAGGGTTCCAGAAGGGCGTACCGCCATTTTCACGCTCGATCGTAGCTACGGTCAGGTCGTTTATTGGCTGACCAGTGTATTCGTAGCGCATGCCTATGTTGAGTGTTAAGTTAGGACGAATTTTGAAGTCGTCCTGGAAGAAGTAGAACTGATCGATTTCGGTGTAGGGAACAGTTGGATCGCCCAGCGCGATGCTGACTGCGGACGGCGCATTATTCATCACGCGCGTCTGCGAGTTGAACGTATAGGAGCCACCGTAATTAGGCAGGAAGGGCACCGTTGAGGTCGTATACTTGAACTCAGCGCCAGCGATCATTGAGTGGCGGCCCTTTCTGAAATTGAGGTTATCGGCGAACTGATAAAGCGTGGTCGTACGGCCCTGCGGGAGCCCGCCGCCCATGCCCATCGCGCGCAGGGCATTACCGGTCAGGGTGACGCCGCGGATGCCGCTCAAGTTAAGGTTTTCGATCTGGGCGGAATCGATTTCGTTGGAATCGGGGATACAGCCCGGTGTGGCGGCGTCGCAGCCGCCGCCGAAGCTTACGAAGAGTTTCGTTCTGACGGAGCGAAACTCATTGACTATATTGCTGGAGATCTGACGGGTATAGCTGCCGCCGAGATTCCGGGTAACAAACGGGACATCCCCCGAAAAGCCGTTGGTGGACCCGAGGTTGTTCAGGAAAACCCCGTTCTGATCCAGGTAACGAATGTAGAAGTTGTCCTTATCGGTGGCCTTTACGTCCCCGCGAAGGCTCCACTCGTTCTGAGTGAAGTCTGTGCGGAAGATCCGCTCGAGAAGAAAACCTTCGACTCGGACTGGAGTGACGCCAGCGACGCCAGCTCCAACATCTATAAAGTCGCGGTTGCAGCGGCTAAATTGGCTCACAGGTGCGCCTCCCAACCTGAGAGTCGTGGCGTTGCAGTCAGATAGATCTGAACGCGCGCGCAGCGTGCCGAGGTTCAGGGCCGTCGGGTTAAGAGCTACTAACCCCGCGATCACCCTATTGCCGGGGAAGCCCGCGGTTAGTTTTCCGAGGTCTGACTGGTTGATCCCAAAGCCACCGGACTGCGCGAGGAATTCGGATGGTTGCCTGATTCCCTCATAAGCGAAGAAGAAGAAAGCCCGGTTCTTCCCGCTCCACGTCGAGGGGCCACCTTCACCAAACCGCGGCAGGTAGAGTGGGCCGCCGACGGTACCACCGAACACATGACTCAACGCCCTCGGAGGGTTGTCCAAACCGCTCGCGCGCTCCTTGTTAGTTAGGGAGTCGAGATTGCGCTGATCTCGGAAAAACTCGAACGCCGTACCGTGAAAATCGTTTGTCCCACTCTTGGTTACGATGTTTATTACCGCTCCCAGGTTGCGGCCATACTGCGCCGAGAAATTGTTGGTAATGACCTGATATTCCTGAATCTGATCCTGGTTGTCTATGAAAAGGTTAGGACCGGCAACGCTCAAATCGTTGTTGTCTGAACCGTCAATCTGAAAGTTATTCGAACGGCTACGATTTCCATTGACGGAAAAACCCGTACCGTTTGTGTTAGTTCCACCGCCGCTGTTTTGCGCAATTCCCGGAATAAGAAGCGCCAGAGTATCAAGGCCTCCGCCGGCGGCGTTGGATGGAAGATCCTCAATTTTCCGAGCTTCAAAGCTCGCGGAGATTTGGGATTGGTCGCGGTTAACGATTTCCTCGGTGCCGGAAACCACTGTTACGGTCTCAGTAACGGATCCTGGATTCATCGTGACTGTCAGAGGCGTGTCAACACCTACCTTAACGTCGACATCAGTAACAGCCGCGCGATTGAAACCTGCGCTTTCAACCGTGATCGTATATTTACCGGGGATCAAGCCGGGAATTACGAAGTTTCCTTCGCCGGTGCTTGTGTAAGGACCAGCTTCAACGTTGGTACCCTGGTTTTTCGCGGTAACGCTCGCTCCAGCAACTACTGCACCGTTCTGATCATGAACCGTGCCTTTTACTGTGCCAGTTATTGCTTGAGCAAAAGCCGGTAGGCTTGAGAGCAACACAAAGGCCAGAGCTAAGAAGGAAAGCGCAAACGCACGAGCAAAGAAAAGCGTTCCCGCTTTGAAAGGGCTCCTCATTTTTAAGACCTCCTAAGAGTGTTTGGGTTGAGTTAGTACGAGGCTGCAAAAGAGACTCTTGATCTGCCTTTGATTGTCATTGCAACATGGCCAAGAGCTTCTTAACCTCAACGGCATTAGCTGCGTTTGGAGACTCTTGCAAGTAAGTCTCAAACATCCTAACCGCTTGTTTATTGTCACCTCTGTTTAGATAAATTTGACCAAGCTGGAAAAGCGCCATAGCGTAAGCAGGGCCCCCGAGATCGTGTGCGGTCTTCAACTCTCGCTCAGCGCCGAAGAAATCATCCAGGCCCACCAGCGCCATGCCACTGTAGAGCCTTGCCGAAGCTGAACCAGGTTCTAGAGACAGCGCCTGTTTCAGAATCTCTGCTGCTTCCGAAAACTTCTGCTGGTGTACCAATACGATTCCAAGGTTTAGGTGCGGATTGAAAGCCTTGGAATCAAGTTCGATCGCTCGGCGAAGCTCCTCCTCCGCATCATCCAACTTGCCCTGTCCGAGGAGCTGCGCCCCGAGATCATTGCGAGCCATCACGTATCCAGGATAAATGGCGATCGCCTTTCTCAGATGAGCTATGGCATCTTCGTATTTCCCACCCTTGCTCGCAGAGCTCCCGAGCTCAAACTCTTTTTTCGCTTTCGCTGGAATGTCCGAACCAAGTTCAGCAGCCGAAATCGCGGTAGCTTTCTTGCGAGTCGATTCCGTCCTGGATTTCAGGACGATCGTAAGAACTACAGGTAGTGCTCTTACAACTTCGACATTCTCCGTAGTAGTTTCGAACTGCTGATTCTCACCTTCGATTACCAGTTGGTAGCTGCCCGGCCGCAGTTTAGTAAACTCGAATTGTCCCTCGTTGTTGGTAAAAACGCTGGCTTCCACACCGCGCATGGTTTGCAGGACGATTCTCGTACCCTGAGTCATGAGTGCCCCGTTTGGAAGAACCACTTTGCCGCGAATGCTTCCCGCTGAGGTGATTTCTGAAGAAGGTGTCGAGGGGACGCCAGGCGGTCTAACCTGGGCTGTCGCCGTAAGAGCACCAGGCACCAGCAAGGAAGCCAAGGCGAAGCAACATCTCAGGTTCTTGTAACGGCGGTGCACGCGTAATCCACACAGGCAAAGCTCATGCCTCTTGCCACAGGGACCTTAAGTTGCATTCTCGCTTTGCTCTTTATTGTGCGAACTCCTCTGAGCCGCACGAAATTTTGGATTTTATTGTGAATTCTGGAACGGCTTCCCCGATCCTCTTCTCTGCCGAAAGCCTGGATCACTCACCAAAAACCAGAAAACCAGGGTCCCGGCCGGCTTTCGAAAAATCGTCTAGCTTTTGCCCTTTACGACCTCAAATTCGAAGTGAAGTTCCTTGCCGCGAAAGATCGGGCACAGGTAAAACTCCCAAAACTTCCGTGTGAAGCGAAGCGCAGGCCAGCGCTGGTCGAGATTCGCTATGAACTCAAACCCGAGAACTCGCCAAAGGTTTGCCAGCGTGACGTAAGTGCGAATCGGTTTGAGTTCGACCGTGGTGTAGAAAGGAAATGGAGTGCGGTCGGGCATGAAGCAGGTAAATGAATAACTATTGAAATGGTTGCGATGAGTCGGGTCAGTCGGCCAATCGGGATTTGAATAGTGAGGAGTAACGATCCTGAGGCGGCCGCCGGCTCGGCTGATACGGTGAAGCTCTGCAACGAAAGACATCACGTCTGGAACGTGCTCGATGACGTGACGGCAAATAATCTCGTCAAACTCACTGTCCGGGAAGGGGTACGGCACATTGCCGAGGTCGTGAATTACATCAGCATTCGTACGCGGATTTGAATCAATACCGGTTGCGCCCGGATATTTATTTAGCCCGCAGCCCACGTCGAGGATTTTCTTGGAAGAGCGTGGAGAAGTTGACGAAGCTTGTTCAGGAGCGCTCATGGCGGGGTCTGCTAATTCATCTGAAACAAGAGGTCGGGAAGAGAATCGATATCAACCGGATGAAGCGGTACTCTGAATTCTCTCCGTATTTCATCCAGCATCACGCCGTCCAGCATGACTTCTTCATCGCTCTTGAGGGTGTGCTTCGGGATGATCACAAAGTCTCCGCGCAATCGTTCGCGAGCGGCGAGAAAGTCTCCCCCGGTAAGCAACCCCGCAACCGAAACATCTCCACCAAAGTAGTTGTTTTCGACCGCTTCGACATGGAGGCTGGTGCCCAGGCGAGTATTCAATCTCTCAATCATCGGCTGCAGGACGGGAGCAAAGAGGGTACCGGTCAAAATTGTCCCAAACAGTCTCTCAGGTTTTGCCAACGGACGTCGCTCGAAGCGTTTTAACATTGCGTTGAAGTCATTATTAAATGAACGAACCATGCCGACACCATCTTCTATCTGAGGGTAGTCTCCGTAGTGCGCTTTGCTCGGCACCGTGTGCCCGGCCCTCAGATATATCTCGTCTCCAAGAAATGCGAAGGTAGTCCCCAGTCGCCCGCGCAGTTCCTTCTGGATCTCCGCGACCTCTTGAATGATGTCGCGACAGAACTGCGGGGTGACAGGTGTCAGGCGTGAATCAGTGTTGTAGCGTGTCAGACCCAGAGGGACGATTGCCACGCTGGTAACGCGTGGGTAATCGGCGGCGAGATCGGCAATCGTACGTTGCAGGACTTCACCATCGTTGATTCCCGGACAGAGTACGACCTGAGCATGAATCTCTATTCCAGCATCCAGCAAACGCGCCATCTGTGACGATATGTCCGCGCGTTGTTTGTCTACGCCGAGGAGGTGAGCGCGCACGTCGAGGTCCGTGGCGTGAATGGAGACGTACTGTGGCGAGAGTCGTTGCTCAATGATGCGCCTCATCTCGTCTTCGGTGATCGAAGTGAGCGTGGTGTAGTTGCCGTAGAGGAAAGAAAGTCGAATGTCTTCGTCGCGCACAAAAAGCGACGGCCGAGCGCTTTCAGGGTTGCCTTTGCAAAAACAGAAGATGCATTCGTTTGCGCATTGCCGCGGTACAATCTGCTCGAAGCTCAATCCAAAATCTTCATCCTCAGCACGCTCGATCTCCAGCTGCCAATCTTCGCCGGACTTCCGCCTAACCTCGACGACCAGTTCAGTCTCACCGGCAGTCTTGAAACGGAAGTCGAGATAGTCACGGACTGTTTCCCCATTAACCCGCGTGATTCGATCACCCGGCTCCAACTCCAGTTCAGCGGCGATACTCGCGGGATCAACGTCAGTGATCTCGACGCCGCGTCGCCTGACGCTGGTTACGGCTGGAGTGACTGCAAATTCATACATAGCTTTCTTTAACCTCGGCGGGTCCGCTTTTTCAAATTGCCCAGCCGGGAGCGGAAACCGGCGAACACTCCTACCCTTGCCAGATACTGTGTTAACACCCTCCCTCTGGCAAACTTCACACTATAACAAAGGCGTCACTCTTTGTTGAGCCGGCGCATGCGGGGGTAGTCTCCAAATTTGCAAGTACCCTTGATGAGAATTTCGAATGTCTCCAGAACGGAAAAGGGGTGCTATTGATGGTATTGTTGCCAATTGGGGTGATAACCGCCGGCACTCCAGTTCGGTGCTTAACCTTTGGCGGAGTTAGTGTATAATTTCGTGCCTAAGCTGTGTTTTCCGCACTGCAGCATCCCAGAAACGAGTAAGAAGCCAACTACTAGTAAGCCCCTATGAAAAACCTCTCCGCAGCCCTCTTTTCATTGCTTGTTCTGGGGATGATACATGTCGATCGCGCACAGAACGGCGATAATTCTCAGGATCTGGGAGTTGTTGCAAAATCTGCAGTTACTGACTCAACCCCAGCTGGAAATTCGCTAAAAGCTCAGAAATACTACGATTCGGGCGTTCACTTTTACGAAGCCGGCAAGCTGAGCGAGGCGATCCAGTCCTTTAAAGTAGCACTCCAACTGAGGCCGGACGACGCGCAGACCTATTACATGCTGGGTATGGCTCAGTCGAAATCTAACGCCTATAAAGAGTCGTTCGAATCCTTCAAGCGTGCCGCTCGGCTCAAGGCTGATTGGCCCGAGGCCCACTTCCGGATGGGCGTTATGGCTTATGTACTGGGAAAGAAGAGTCAATCGTCAGACGCGCACCAAAATCTCTCCAGACTCAACTCTCCTCTCGCGAATACTCTGAATCGCATTATCAAAGAAGAGAATAAGACAAAGGTTGCTGAAGGTTTGGGCGCCGGCAATTGGTCCATGAAACAACCTGAAGCACCGTCTGCAACTGCCAAAACACCGACAGCAAATACCGCCAGTGAGACCATCGAGAGTCGCCCATCTTCCGTTGCTGAAGATCCAACTCCCACCGGCATCTACAAAGTCGGCGTCGGTGATGTGCTCGACGTACGTCTACTGAATTCAACTACGCCCAGATCGACCCTGTATACGGTTATTGATGGCGGACTGATTGACTTGGCCATTGCCGGAGGTCCGATAGCCGTAGCCGGACTCACGACCGAGGAGATCCAGGGGCGCATCGCTGAGGAACTCAAGCGCCGGGCGGTTGAGGAAGGCGCGAGGGTTTCGGTGGGAGTGCGACAGTACGCCAGCCACAGCGTCATCATCACGGGCCTGGTAAATAATCCAGGCGCTAAGTTCCTTAGACGAGAGGCCGTTCCTCTTTATGTCATCATGGCCGAAGCCCAGGCGCGACTTGATGCCGGAAAGGTGGCAATCATGCGTTCTGGCTTACCCGGAGCAGTTTTGGATCTGGGCGATCCTGTCGCCCTCAATTTCATGATAAGGTCCGGCGACGTCATCAGCGTTACCTCACGTCCTCAGGAGTTTTATTACATAGCCGGCCGCATCAACCATCCCGGACAGAAGGCTTACCAGCCCGGCATAACTCTGCTACAAGCTATTCTTGCCGCCGGTGGTCTCACTCAACAGAGTAACAATCTAGTCGAACTATCGCGCGAGGGTCAGGATGGACGCTTGGCCACCACCACCTTCAAACTGAAGGAGATCAAGGCGGGCAAGATCCAGGATCCACGACTACAGCCTGGCGACCGCATAGAAGTGGTCCGCTGAGGTCTGGTATCTTCCGGTTACCAAAGCCACTCACCACATCAGAACCATTTGCGGTAGCCAATCGGTCCTGCCACTCAACTCGAGAGCACCACTCCAGCCACGGAACCATTTGCGGTAGCCAATGGATCCTAGGCTCAACTCAAAAGCACCACTCAACCACACAGCCCTCACCAGCCGGCGGATGCTTGGGACTCATGGTTAAAGCCCGCGATGTGATTGCAGCGCAGATTGAAGGCCGGCTACCGCTGTGGTTGAGTGGGGGTGGTCAGGTTGAGCCTGGGATCCATTGGCTACCGCAAATGGTTCTGTGGGTGAGTGGTGCTCTTGAGTTGAGCCTGGGATCCATTGGCTACCGCAAATGGTTCTGTGAGTTGAGTGGTAGTGAGCCCAAGCTGGAGCCCTCCCGCAGCGGTAGTGGGCCACTTTGGTTTCTCCATTCCACAGCAATTTTATTGACAATCCTGCGCCTCTTTGTTAGTTATGCAGCGCACTCTGGAGCGTACCACTCTGCTTTCCAAGTTACTGATTTTGAGCTATCCAGCCTTCTTCGGTTGAGAGAGTACAAATTTAATGATTGACAAACTAAAGCCAGCACTGCTCGGTGGCCTCATTACAGGCATCCTATCCGTCATTCCCATTGTAAGTTCTTGTTGCTGTTTGTGGGCAATCGGCGGAGGATTGCTTGCCTGCTTTTTGTATATTAGGAGTTCGACCTCTCGCGTATCGACCGGAGAAGGTGCCGTCCTCGGCATCATGTCTGGAGCGATCGGCGCCTTGATCTACTTAGTTATTGGGCTTCCGATTGCATTGATCTTTGGTATGGGACAAATGGAGGAAGCGTTCAGGCGTTCGGGTGTTGAGGTTCCGCTTAGTGGAATCGCGCTTGTTCTCCTGAGCGTTTTCTTAGTAATTGTTATTATCCTGGTCTGCTCGACTCTCGGCGGGCTTCTCGGTGTGCCTCTTTTCGAGAAGCGGAAGGGTTCGGTCAGCACGCCGCCGCCACCGCAGGACCTTAGCGGAGGCCCAAGCGGCACTTAAGAGCTTCACTGTATTTTTCAAGCTAACAGTTTTCATTTGCAGTAAGGCTTTACAAGACTAACCAAAAGCAGGAGAAACTCTAAATGTCTCAGCAGTGGACACCTCCCGCGCCGCCAGCCGCTGGTGGTCAACCGCCCCCGAACTATTTAGTACCGGCTATCCTGGTAACGATTTTTTGCTGCTTGCCTGGAGGTGTCGCATCGATTATTTACGCCTCGCAGGTTAACAGCAAGTATCAGGCTGGAGACATCGCCGGCGCAGAAGAGGCGTCGAAGAAAGCGAAGATGTGGGCGATGATTTCAGCCGGCGCCGGACTGGTGCTGATAGTTTTAGTTGTCATCCTTAACGTCCTTGGCGTCGCATTGAGCACCGGTTTCAGATAAATCTCATTTGAAGACAGGGTACGCTTCGCTCACCGAAAGGACGAGCGGGGCTCCCTGGTTGTCGAAAGCTTTTAGCGGACTAAACCAAAGCGCATGGAGCGTCTGGCAGTTTAGCGGGCTCATCGGCCTACAGTTGCCAAGGCCAATCAAGAAAGCGGAGAACAAAAACTAATGACTAGATACTGTACGAAGTGTGGCGCGCAAAACGATGACATGGCCCAGTACTGTGCGACCTGCCAGGCTCCGCTTCCAAGCGTTGGCGGATACCAGCCAATGCAGGCTGTGAACCAGGGACAGATGACCGACTGGAAGGCGTTGGGAGCGGATAAGAAGCTCGTTGCCGGCATTTGCGGAATTCTCTTAGGCGGCTTCGGAGTTCATAAGTTCATACTCGGTTATACGACCGAAGGGATTATTCAAATCGTAATCACCTTTGTTACATGCGGAGCCGGCTCCATCGTCGGATTAGTAGAAGGTATAATCTACCTCACAAAGTCTGACGAAGACTTTGTGCGAACTTACATTCAAAACAAAAAGGGCTGGTTCTAACACAAGCACCTGCGGTAGCCAATAGATCCTAGGCTCAACGCAGACCGGAACCCTCGACCACAGAACCATTTGCGGTAGCCAATGGATCCTAAGCTCAAACTGCGATTTAGGCGTTAAGACAAATACATTACGTCCGCATTGAGTGCGGTGCCCACAATTCCAGCGCAGGTTGAATGCCAGGATCCATTGGCTACCGCAAATGGTTCTGTGGGTGAGTGGCGCACATCGAGGTTGAGCTTGGGATCCATTGGCTACCGCAAATGGTTCTGTGGGTTGAGTGGGGCCGCTTCAACTCTCTGCTGTTTCCCCAATAATAGAATGTCGTGTTAGTTTCCTGTCTCATGGTTGTTGATGAGATAGTCAGCCGGCGTCTAACGGTCTTTTTTCTTTGGTTGACCCTCGCCACTGCCGGCGCTTTTCTCTTTTTTCTCGAGCCGGGCAAGTCTGTTCTGTTTCCCCCGTGCCCATTCCGCGCGCTTACCGGTTTTACCTGTCCTGGCTGCGGCACCACGCGCGGGCTGCATCAGCTGCTTCACGGCAACCTGGCAGCAGCCTTTCAGCTTAATCCGCTCATGATCTTGACGCTGCCGTTTCTCTTGTATGCACTGCTGGGCTATACCAACAGCATATTGCGGGGACGACCGATCAAAAAGAACACGCTTCCCGCGAAGTACATCTGGGGCCTGTTGGTAATCGTTCTCGTCTTCTGGGTCTTTCGCAACACGCCGTTTTATCCATTCGTGTCGTAGCAAGGCGGCAATCGAGCTTCACGCAAGAACTCGTGTTTTGAACCTTGGGCTTTGAACTTGTACTTTTGTATTTCGTAGGCTCGCTGTCACCGACCAGAAAGCGCGGAACCACAAACAAAGTTCAAAGCACAGGCACCAGTCTCTGGAGAACATCTATGCGAACAGCAACTCTTTGGGTGAGCGTTCTCGTCGCGGGAGTTCTGCTCGCGCCGGTCAGAACTCAGTCACAGGTGGAAGGTCTACGTGTACGTCCGATCCGGCCGGTTCATACTTTCTCGATCGTCGCACGCGATCCAAACACGGGTGAGTTGGGTGTTGCCGTCCAGTCTCACTGGTTTTCCGTAGGATCAATCGTCGCCTGGGCGGAAGCGGGTGTGGGAGCTGTTGCGACCCAGTCTTTTGTTGAACCCAGTTACGGTAAACTCGGTCTCGACATGATGCGAATCGGCAAGAGCGCGCCTGATGCACTGAGGGCTTTGCTTGCCGGAGACGAGGGCCGTGATGTGCGGCAGGTCGCCATGATCGATGCTCAAGGCCGCGTCGACGCCTGGACCGGTAAAAGCGATATTCAAGCCGCCGGGCACACAGTGGGCAGGAACTACTCAGTGCAAGCCAACTTAATGATGAACGATAGGATTTGGCCGGCAATGTCCGCCGCTTTTGAAAACACCAAGGGAGACCTCGCTGAACGAATGCTGGCGGCGCTCGACGCTGCGCAAGCCGCAGGCGGAGACATTCGCGGCAAACAGTCGGCCGCGCTAATCGTTGTCACTGGAAAACCAACAGGCCAGGCATGGAAGGATCGCACTTTCGACTTGCGAGTTGATGATAGTCCGGACCCATTAACAGAGCTGCGGCGGTTGGTGAAGCTGCAGCGGGCATACAACCACATGAATGCCGGTGATCTTGCGGTCGAGCATAAAGACAACGAAGGAGCCTTGCGCGAGTATGGTGCGGCGGAGAAACTGGTTCCCGACAACGCTGAAATGATCTACTGGCATGCCGTTGCGTTGGTAAACATGGGTCGCGTTGACGAGTCGCTACCGTTGTTCAGAAAAGTATTTGCGATGGATCGAAACTGGGCCACGCTCACACCTAGACTGCCAAAATCAGGATTGCTTCCTGACGACCCGAAGCTGATGGATCGGATTCTCTCGGTGGTAAAATAGGTGGCCCGGGCAAAATTAGCCACAGATTAACGCGGATAACACGAATCAAGACACATCAAAACATTGGTCGGTTTCTTAATTTCTTTCTGTTCTGATCTGTGTCATCCGCGTTAATCTGTGGCTAATTTTTTCACAGCTTCGGAAGTTGGGCGATAGTTCAGATCCAACCTACTGACGCCGTCCTTTAGGCTGGATCTGAACCATCCACCCACTCGCGTGGGTGGGA
Organism: Pyrinomonadaceae bacterium; assembly: GCA_050748205.1. Taxonomy (GTDB): domain Bacteria; phylum Acidobacteriota; class Blastocatellia; order Pyrinomonadales; family Pyrinomonadaceae; genus PSRF01. The sequence goes on from JBOGOU010000600.1 coordinate 30,960, forward strand.
TTTCAACCTTACTCAGCTCGTTACGTTATTAGGTTGGATCTGAAATATCCACCCCCACTTCCGTGGGTGGGATTTCAAACTGCACCAGTACCGCCTAACCAGCTGGCTTTAGCGCCGTTCCTGGCTCTGTTATTCTTCCCATCTCGATGTCTGAAGCAAACTCGAAACTCAAAGAGCGTGTGCGCGCGTTTTGGCAGGAGAACCCTTGCGGGATCAAATTCGCCGACGCGCCGCCAGGCTCGCGACGGTTCTTCGAACTTGTCGAAGACCACCGCTACACGAAGGAATGGCACATTCCGCAGGCGGCCAACTTCGCAGCTGCCCAAGGCTTGAAGGTCCTGGAGATTGGCTGTGGTATGGGCACAGACGGCGCTCAATTTGCGAAAGCCGGGGCTGACTACACGGGGGTGGATCTGACCGACGCCGCAATCGAACTCGCACAGAAGCGCTTTGAGCTATTTGGCCATCGAGGAAAGTTCCAAACTGCCGATGCTGAGAATCTCGATTTCAGTGACAACTCATTTGATCTCGTCTACTCCCACGGTGTGCTGCACCACACCCCTGACACTGCGCGAGCAATCCAGGAAATCCACCGCGTCCTGCGGCCCGGGGGCCGTGCCGTAGTAATGCTGTATCATCGTGATTCTTACAACTACCGCATCAACATTTCTCTTCTTCGGCGGGCCGGCGCCTACCTGCTGAGATGGGAGCCGGGAATCAAGCTCGTTCACAGTCTAACCAGCGAGCCGCTGGAATCCCTGCGTCAACACGCCCAGCAATTTAAGATGGATCAAAACGGTTACCTAAACTCGGAAACGTTTTTGAGTCAGAATACGGATGGCGCCGGCAATCCGTTGGCGCGCGTTTATTCGAGACACGATGCACAAAAGCTTTTCAAGGATTTCTCAAAGGTGGAGTTGCGCACTTACTTTCTGAATAAGCGCTGGTTGCCCGTCGTTGGCAGTGTGCTGCCCAGGTCTCTCGAGTCAAAACTTGCTTCGCTCTGGGGTTGGCATCTGTGGATTTATGCTACAAAGTAGATTGTTTGGAGTGCGCCGGCAGAGCGTAGTGGCGCCATTACAGAACCGGGAGCGGTAGCGACCGGATGCTTGCTTCAACTGATGCAAGAAAACATGTCAGTAGCGTTGAGTCTGGCACCCGGTCGCTACAGCTCCCGGTTCAGTAATGTCGCGCTACGCTTACCACCGCACTCCCAAATCTTGCGATGAAAAACATTCTGATTACCGGCGGCGCCGGCTTCATTGGTTCACACCTCGTCGACCGTCTTCTTGCGGAAGGCGATTGGGCCGTGACTGTGGTTGACGACTTCAATGATTTCTACACGCCCGATATCAAGCGGCAAAATGTGCAAGCCCATCGTGAGCATCGCAACTATCAACTGCGTGAAGCAGACATCCGCGATCTACCGGCCCTTAAAAAAGTCTTCGCTCAGACGCAGTTTGATACGGTTGTCCATCTCGCGGCGCGCGCGGGTGTGCGAGCTTCGCTGAGTCAACCACAACTCTACGTTGAAACAAACATCAACGGCACGATGAACCTGCTCGAGCTGGCGCGTGAAAACGGAGTGCGGCAGTTTGTCTTTGGCTCTTCATCTTCGGTTTATGGCGTCAATAGGAAGGTGCCGTTTAGCGAGGACGATCCGATCTTTAATCCCATTTCGCCTTACGCTGCCACCAAGGCTGCGGGTGAGTTACTTTGCCATACGTATGCACATCTCTACGGAATGCGCTGCGTGTGTCTGCGCTTTTTCACTGTTTATGGCGCCCGGCAGCGTCCAGATCTCGCCATACACAAGTTTGCTCGCTTAATCAGTCAGGGGAAACCGATTCCGGTGTTTGGCGACGGAACAACTCGCCGCGATTACACTTTTATCGATGACATCATTGCGGGAGTCCGCGCGGGAATCGATTACGCAAAGAGTCCATACGAAGTCATCAATCTCGGAGAGTCGCGCACAGTCGAGCTAAGTGAGCTGATTTCGCTTTTGGAGCAGGAGTTGGGTCAGAAGGCGATTATTGACCCGCAACCGACGCAACCGGGCGACGTACCGCAAACCTTTGCCGATATCAACAAGGCTCGCCGGCTATTGGGTTACAACCCACAAACACCGATTGAGGACGGCATTGAGAGATTCGTCGAATGGTTTCGCTCGGAGCGGACGGCCGAGAATAGCCAAGTGTTTTAAAGACTGTGTCAAAACCCAAAAATCCCACCCACGGCAGGGCTGTGTGAAGACTAGAAAAGAAGGGCCTTACGGTAATTTTGCAGGTAAGGAAGGTGGGCTTGCCCCCGCCCTCAAGCTTGAAAACCACTCAGCTCAAAAGTAACCATACAAAGCTGAAAGGTCCAAGGGCGACACATCATCAGTCCAAAGGGCTCGTTTTCACTCAGGAGTGAAGAACTTTGCCTAACTTTCCAACCTGCGAAACTCTTAGACTGCGATCCTGTGATGTAGAAGGCTCATCTAGCTTGAGGCGGGGGCAAGCCCACCTTCCTTACCTGCAAATTACTGTAGGTCCTTCATTACAGCCGCAGCATCTGCATACTTACCTGATTTGTTCTACAATGCGGCTGAGCGCTTCACAGGGCAGGCGCAGCCGGAAAGACTAGCAATGTCCACATCGACAAACATCATCAACAAAACGCTGCCACAGGAGATGCAGCAGCACACTTACTCGATCATGTATCGAGTTGAGGAGCACCATTGGTGGTTTGTCGGGAGGCGGCGAATATTGTCCAGCTTCGTTCAGCGAATCATAAAGAATCTGAACAAGCGCCAGCCCCTAATACTAGACGTCGGTTGCGGCACAGGGGCGAACCTGGAGATGCTTTCGCAGTTTGGCTCAGCCGAGGGCGTGGATGTCTCCGACGAAGCGCTGGCGTTTTGCCAAACCCGAGGCCTGCGGCAAGTGCGCCGAGGTGAGGCCGAACATCTTCCCTACGAAGCCAATTCTTTTGACCTCGTCACGGGGCTCGATGTTGTAGAGCACCTTGATAATGACTTGGCTGGTTTGAAAGAAATGCACAGAGTGCTGCGTCCCGGCGGCCGCGCGTTGCTTTTCGTTCCGGCGTTCATGTTTCTTTGGGGCGTTCAGGACGACATCAGCAATCACCGGCGCCGTTATACCCGCAACAGTCTGGAGACGTTGGTCCACCAGGCGGGCTTCGAAGTTGAGCGCGCAACTTATGCGAACCTCACTTTTTTCATTCCTATTTTGCTGGGCCGGCTCCTGATGCGTGTGACAGGTTTTCGTCCGGCATCGGAAAACAATCTCACGCTGGGCTTCATGAACGGAGTCCTGGGGAGTATTTTCGGCGCTGAGGCGCCGCTACTGCGTCACCTAAACTTTCCTTTCGGTGTTTCAATCATCTGTGTGGCGCGGCGAATCGATTAGATGAGACTCTACGACCCGGAAATAACAGCAGAGAGTAAAGAGCGGGAAGTTTCGCCGAAAACAAGCGAAGGGCCGGAGATCTCCGTCTTCCTCCCGGTCTACAACGAAGAGCCAAACCTCCGGCCGCTTCATGCCAAGCTTGACGAAGCCCTCGCGAAACTGAATCGCTCCGTTGAAATCATTTATGTTGATGATGGCTCGACTGACGGCAGCCTCAAAATTCTGAGAGAACTGGCGCAACTCGACCCCCACGTCCGCGTGGTGGCGCTCAAACGCAACTATGGCCAAACCGCGGCAATGGCCGCAGGGATAGATGCAGCTCGAGGCAACGTGTTAATTCCGATGGATGCCGATTTACAAAACGACCCGGCGGATATTATCCGGTTACTGGACCGACTCGATGAGGGCTACGATGTGGTTTCAGGCTGGCGCAAAAATCGCCAGGACAAGCTGATTACGCGAAAGGTCCCTTCGATGATTGCCAACCGGCTAATCTCCTGGATTGGAGGCGTCCCGCTTCACGACTATGGCTGTTCACTAAAGGCTTACCGGCGCGAAGCGCTGCAGGACGTGAAGCTTTACGGCGAAATGCACCGGTTCATTCCAATTTACGCTTCCTGGGCCGGGGCACGTGTTGCGGAGATACCGGTGGAACATCACGCGCGCACGATGGGCAAATCGAAATACGGTCTCTCGCGCACCCTGAAAGTCGTTTTCGATCTCATGACGATAAAGTTCATGGCTTCGTACCAAACAAAGCCAATATACGTCTTCGGCTCTTTTGGCATGCTGGCCTTTTTGGTATCAGTTCTCGCCGGGTTGTATGCAGTGTTTCTGAAGCTGTTTCACAAGGCCGATTTTGTACAAACGCCGTTGCCGATTTTGGCAATCGTAATGTTTGCGGTAGGAATTCAATTTTTGTTAATGGGCCTGTTGGCGGAGATGCTGGTACGCACTTATCACGAGTCACAAGCGAAATCGATTTATGCGGTGCGTGAGAGGATTGGTTTTGCTGAGCGGGAATCGTAAATCGTGAATCGTGATCGTGAGCTAACAGTTTCTTGAATATCCTCACATCCAAAGCTTGAAAAGGAGCTTACAATGAGACCTCACCACAAACTAGACCTCTGGAAGAGAGCTATTGATTTTGTAGTAGCGATCTATAGACTCACAGAACACTTTCCCAAAGAAGAAAAGTTTGGATTGATTTCGCAGCTGCGCCGCGCGTCGGTTTCCATAGCGGCAAACATAGCGGGGGGTGCAGCGCGCACCTCCGTTAAGGAATTCATGGAGTTCCTGTCTCACTCGCAAGGTTCGGCGAGCGAAGTGGACACTGAACTAATAATTGCCACCAGGCTTGGCTACGTGCTCGAAAAGGATTATGAGAGTCTTTCTCGAGATCTCGATGATATAGGGCGGATGATTACCAGGCTTTCCCAAAGCCTTCGTAAAAACGCCTAACACGAGTTTATCGATTTACGATTTACGATTTACGAACCAATGTGTGGCATAACCGGTTGGGCTAACCTTGACTCTCGCACGCTGTCGCCGGATGGCGCGAAGGAACTCTTGCGTTCCATGTGCGAGCGCATGCTTCATCGCGGGCCCGACTCCGAAGGGTTACTCGTCTCGCCCGGCGTAGCTCTGGGGATGCGCCGCCTCGCCATCATCGATCTTGTCACCGGCGAGCAGCCCGTTTTCAATGAGAATCACAGCGTTGCGGTTGTCCTCAATGGTGAGATCTACAACTATCGAGAGCTCCGCCGTGACCTCGAGAAGCGTGGTCACGGCTTCAGAAGCGCCTCGGACAGCGAGGTTTTGCCCCATCTCTATGAAGAGTATGGCACCGAGATGGTCCAACATCTCAACGGCATGTTTGCCTTTGCGCTTTGGGATTCGAAGCGACGCAGGCTTTTCATCGCCCGCGATCGGTTCGGTGAGAAGCCGCTCTACTGGGGAGTTTTTGACAATACTCTCCTGTTTGCCTCCGAGCCCAAGGCTTTGCTGGCCCACCCGGCCGTCGAACCGGAACTCAACGTTCAGGCACTGCGCCAATATCTCTCATTCGATTACGTGCCTGCGCCGCTATCAATCTATCAGGGAATTAACAAGTTGCCGGCCGCACATACTCTGACCCTCGAAGATGGAAGAATCGAGACCGCGGCTTACTGGCGCTTGAGCTATCAAACAAAGCAACCGATTCCCACCGAAGAGCAAGCTGCAGAACAATTGTGCGAACTGTTGGCCGACTCAGTGCGCATGCGTCTGGTGTCCGACGTGCCGCTGGGAGTGCTGCTGTCAGGTGGCGTCGACTCTTCAGCGGTGGCGGCACTTGCTGTCCGGGCCTCGTCGGAGGCAGTCAAAACGTTTTCGATCTCCTTCGCAGAGTCTTCGTTTGACGAATCGTCATATGCCCGCGGGGTGGCGAAGTTCCTGGGCACCGATCATCATGAAGAACGTCTGAGTTCTAACCTGGCCGCAAATCTCGTGGGCGAGATTGGCTCCTGGATGGATGAGCCTTTCAGCGATCCGTCGCTGGTTCCGACGTACCTGCTCTCACGCTTTACGCGCAAGCACGTGACGGTCGCCCTCGGCGGCGATGGCGGGGACGAACTTTTTGCCGGCTATCCAATGTATTGGGGCCACCGGCTGGCAGAGATTTACGCGCGAATTCCCGGAGTGCTAAAAGGGGGTGTAATCGAGCCTCTGGTGCGCCTAATGCCTGTGAAGACGAAGAATCTCTCGTTCGACTATAAGGCGCTGAGATTCATCACCGGCGCGAAATATGATCCGGTCGCTCGACATCATGTTTGGTTTGGCTCATTCACGCCGGAGGAGCATGAGGAGTTGTTAACTCGAGATGCATTGCGGGAAAGCGACGGAGACGTCTACCGGGATGCACGCGGCATGATTGCCGAATGTGATGCGCGCGATGTGGTCGAGCAAATGCAGAATCTCGACACCAGGCTCTACCTCGCTGAGGATATTCTGACGAAGGTCGATCGCGCGAGCATGGCCGTATCGCTCGAAGTGCGCGCACCATTTCTCGACCGCCGCGTTGCGGAATACGCCGCTTCGCTGCCCGCGAACTACAAGTTGAGAGGCCGTAAGACCAAGTACATTCTTAAGCGCGCTGTTGCGGATCTCCTGCCGCCGTTTGTGACACGACGAAGCAAGAAGGGATTTGGTGTGCCTGTTGCTGAATGGTTAAAAGGTAAATTGCGGCCCCTGGCGCGGGATCTTCTATCACCCGAGCGCGTGAAGAAGGCTGGGGTTTTCAACCCTGAATACATAACGCGGCTGCAGGATGAGCACGAACGCGGCGCGGCAAACCATCGCAAGACGCTCTGGACCTTGCTTATGTTTGAACTCTGGCACGAGAGCTTCATTGAAACGGCGCGACGCATCGAAACATCGGTGAGCAGTAGGCAGTAGGCAGAATGAAATCGGCTTTTCAATGCCCGATTCAACTCTTCAGCAGGCATACGCGGACCTTTTTAAATGGTGCCGAGAACGCAATTTCGCCGGATTCGATCCTTACGACGCCCTCAAGAGCCGGGTATTTCAGGCGACTCCTCTCAAGCGTTCGCGATTGGCCCGCCTAGCGTGGACACAGTTTCTTAAACGCTCTCCTTTTAGCTTACGCAGACTTGCGCTCGTCCCTGCAGGAAGAAACTCCAAGGGACTTGCCTTGTTTGCGCTCGCGTCACTGGCAAACTATCGCCGCCAACGCACAAAGGAAGCTGAGGAGGAGGCGCGCGAACTGCTCGACAATCTACTTTCGCAGCAACTCGCGGGCTGGAGTGGCGCCGCCTGGGGTTATGACTTCGACTGGCAGTCGCGGGTCTTCCTCGCGCCAAGAGGGACGCCAACCATCGTTCCAACCGCCTTTGCAGCTCGAGCGCTGCTTGAAGCCTCGCGGGAGTTCGACGATGTCATCTATCTTGACACAGCACGCAGCACATGCGACTTCATCCTTCGCGATCTGGCGCGCAGCGAAGAAACCGAAACGGAGGTATGTTTCAGTTACTCGCCCGGAAGCACCACGCGCGTCTACAACGCAAGCCTATTGGCCGCGGAAACGATCGCGGGCGTCAGCGCTATTACTGGAGAGCTGGAGCTTCGGGACCTGGCTGCGCGCGCAGCGCGTTATGTGGTTCACCGCCAACGTGAGGATGGCTCGTGGACCTATGGTGCGGAAGCGATTCAGGGATGGGTGGATAACTTTCACACCGCTTTCATCTTGTCATCCCTCGGACGGACTATCCAAAGTTGCGGACTTGGCCGCGAGCGCCAATTTACGGAGGCGCTCCAACGAGGTTATCACTTCTGGCGCACCCGGTTCTTTCTTGCAGATGGGTGGCCGAAATACTACCATGACGATTTTTATCCGGCAGACGCGCACGCGGCGGCCACCGCAATCGTGACCCTTGCGGAGTTGCGCGAATTAGATCGTGACGCGTTGCTTTTGGCCCAGAAGATCGCGCATTGGTCTATTCAAAACCTGCGCGACAAACGCGGCTTCTTTTACTACCAGCGGCGACGTTTCTATACCGTCCGCACGCCATTCATGCGCTGGACCGAGGGTTGGATGCTTTATGCCTTAGCGCGGCTGTTAGAAGCAAAGCAAAGCGTAGCAGAACCATGAACCAGGAACTCCTATAACATGCCTATTGCGTCTGATGTAACTCTGGCAGATGGCGTAAAGATTGCGCAGCCCGATTTGGTTAACCTCTATGGTTGCTCGATCGGGGCCGATACTAAAATCGGGGCGTTTGTTGAGATCCAAAAGAATGCGACGATTGGCGCTCGCTGCAAGATTTCCTCACACTCATTTATTTGTGAGGGTGTCACGATCGAAGACGAGGTTTTCGTTGGGCATGGAGTGATGTTTACCAACGACCGCTACCCTCGCGCGGCAAACGAAGACGGCTCGCTGCAAACCGAGGCCGATTGGAGTGTGGTCGGGACGCGAGTCAGGCTCCGAGCTTCAATAGGCAGCAATGCCACGATCATCGCCGGCGTCACAATTGGCAAATCTGCGCTCGTTGGAGCTGGGGCAGTTGTAACACGAGACGTTGCGGATTATTCGATCGTGGCCGGCGTTCCAGCGCGGGTAATTGGAGATGTGCGCCACGGCTCAAGAGCTGACAATGAGCGCTCATTATGAATGTCAGACCATTCCTGCGTGAAGTGTCGCTGAAGCGGGAACAAATCACAAACTACGACGCTTATCCGTTCAGCCTTGCGGCGGTGCGCCAACTTCACCGCCTTGAGTTTTACCCTGATGTTACGTTCATTGTCGGGGAAAATGGCTGTGGGAAATCCACGCTGCTCGAAGCAATTGCCACGGCCTGGGGTTTCAATCCCGAAGGTGGAACTATCAATTTCCGTTTTGCAACGCGAGCATCTCATTCAGCTCTGCACGATCACTTGCGCCTGGTGAGGTCAGTTAGCCGGCCGCGGGACGGGTTCTTCCTGAGGGCCGAAAGTTTCTTCAACGTAGCCACCGATATCGAGCGAATGGATGGGGAACCGTCACCGGCGCCGCCTCTCATCAACTCCTACGGTGGACGCTCGTTGCGCGAGCAGTCTCACGGGGAGTCTTTTCTCGCGCTTTTGATACATCGATTTGGCGGAAACGGGCTTTACATACTCGACGAACCAGAGGCCGCCTTGTCGCCCACGCGCCAACTGGCCGTTCTCCGCAGCGTTCACCAGTTGGTTTTGCAGCGCTCTCAGTTTATTATCGCGACCCACTCGACAATCCTGATGGCTTTTCCCCGCGCTAAGATATTCCTGCTTGATGAGGCCGGGTTTACAAAAGTACGCTATGAAGATACAGAGCACTATGTGGTCACGAAGGAGTTTCTTAACAATCCAAATGGAATGCTTGACGAGATACTGGCAGATACGTAGGCAGAGCATGGCCATCTGCTGAACGGCAAAGACCGGGCCAATCAGAGGAATCATGATAAGAGTCGGCGTAATCGGCTACGGCTACTGGGGTCCCAACCTGGTGCGCAACTTTATGGAGGCGCCCGGCTCAACCGTTGTTGCCGTTTGTGATCTGCGGCCCGAGCGGCTGACCCAGCTGCGGGCGCGTTACCCCTCAATTCGTACACTCAACAACAGTCATGAGCTGTTCAGTGATCCATCGATTGACGCTATCGCTATTGCGACGCCAGTCTCGTCTCACTTCGAAATGACGATGGCTGCGCTTGGCGCCGGCAAACATGTACTAGTTGAAAAACCCCTGGCTGCAAACTCGGAACAGGCGCTGCGGCTACTCGAGGAAGCAGAATGCCGCAAGCGGGTTTTGATGGTTGATCATACTTTCGTTTATACAGGTGCGGTGCGCAAAATCAGGGAGCTTATCGCCAGTAATGCTTTGGGCGAGATTTATTATTATGATGCGGTGCGGGTTAATCTGGGCCTGTTTCAGCACGATGTGAATGTCATCTGGGATCTTGCAATCCACGATCTCTCAATCATGGACTACGTGTTGCCCTCCCGCGCCCTCGCCGTTTCCGCTACTGGCATCAGCAACATTCCCGGTCAGCCCGAAAACGTAGCCTACATCACGCTCTTTTTTGCAGGTCCACAGATCGCGCACGTTCACGTTAACTGGCTCACACCTGTTAAAGTGCGCCACACTCTGATTGGTGGCAGCGAGAAGATGATTCTCTACGACGATTTGGAGCCCAGCGAGAAAGTTAAGGTCTATGACAAGGGCGTTACTGTTTCTCAAAGTCCTGAAGCTGTTTATGAGATGCTCGTCAGTTATCGCTCCGGAGACATGTGGGCGCCGCGTTTAGATGTCACCGAAGCATTGCAGACCGAAGCACAACATTTCATTGACTGCATACAAAACAACACACCGGCTCAAACTGACGGCCACGCGGGTTTGCGACTCGTGCGGATCGTCGAAGCCGCAGAGCGGTCGCTCCGCGCCCGCGGTCAACTAGTAGAGATAGCCTGAGAAATCATGATTCCTTTTGTAGACCTGAAAGCACAGTATCTGAGTATCAAAGAAGAAATCGATTCCGCCATCGCTGGTGTCGTGGAAAGCTGCCAGTTTGTCTTGGGCGAGCAAGTTGAAGCATTTGAATCAGACTTCGCCTCCTTTTGTCAGACGCGACATGCTCTGGGAATTAACTCCGGCACCAGTGCCATTCACCTGGCGCTGCTGGCGGCGGGTGTCAAACCAGGTGATGAAGTCATAACTGTCAGCGACACCTTTGTCGCTACTGCGGCCGCCATTTGTTACACCGGGGCGAGACCCGTACTGGTCGATATTGATCCACGTTCCTGCACAATGGATCCCGCCTGCATCGAAGCGGCCATCACTCCGCGGACAAAAGTAATCATGCCTGTTCATCTCTACGGCAGTTGCGCGGACATGGATCCCATTCTCGAGATCGCTCGACGCCATAATCTCATCGTTATTGAAGATGCAGCTCAGGCGCATGGAGCGGAATACAAAGGACGGCGCGCGGGAAGCCTCGGCGATCTCGCTTGTTTCAGCTTCTATCCCGGCAAGAACCTGGGCGCCTACGGAGAGGGCGGCGCCGTGGTCACGAACGATGAGGCATATGCCAAGGTCATAAGTCAGCTTCGGGATCACGGACAGAGCCAGAAGTACTATCACGACACGGTGGGCTATAACTATCGCATGGAAGGAATTCAGGGAGCAGTTTTGCGAGTCAAGCTGCGCCATCTTGACGATTGGAATGCCGCGCGGCGCAGGCATGCGGCAAGTTATCTTCGTTTGTTGACGAACACAGGGCTGCGCGTGCTGGAAGAACTTCCATACAACCGCTCGGTTTACCACATCTTTCCAGTTTTTACTCCCCAACGACGTCAGATACTGGGGCACCTTAAAGCACACGGGATCGCCTGCGGCATACATTACCCGATTCCGGTTCACTTACAGGCCGGTTACCGACACCTTGGCTATGCGGAAGGGGATTTCCCGCACACAGAAACGGCCTGCAACGAGGTGCTTTCGCTTCCCATGTACGCAGAACTTTCTGACGAGTCTGTGACCTGCGTGACGGAATCGATTCGCAAGTTTTGCCTGCACGCGGTTGAAGCTCACTCGTGAGGCGGGAACCAATCATTTTCCATTTATCATTTGACATTTTTCATGATTTTTCATTTTTCATTTGCTGGGGCAGCTCGCCGCAGCTGCGTCGCGGGAATCTTTTCTTCTGAAATGAGAAATGACAAATGAAAAATCATGAAAAATGTCAAATGATAAATGGAAAATGATTCGGCCCCAAACCCACGATGCGCATTTGGATTGATCTGGCGAATTCCCCGCATGTTCCGTTTTTTGGTGCTCTTGTAAAAGAGTTTGCTAAGCCCGGGCATGAAGTCGAGATCTCGGCGCGCGACTTCGCGGAGACAGTTGAATTGGCGCGGGCCGCAGGCCTGGTGCACGAACTCATTAGCGGTCATGGTGGACGAGACCTGAGCGGCAAAGCTGGGAATCTGGTGCGCCGCGCCTGGGCTCTAAGGCGCTGGGCGCACGGACGTTCCTTCGATTTGGCTGTCAGCCATAACTCTTATTCGCAAATCCTGGCAGCGCGAGCGCTTTCATTGAAGTGCGTTACGCTGATGGATTACGAGCATCAGCCCGCCAACCACCTGGCCTTCCGTTTCGCGTCGCGCATCATTGTCCCAAGAGCATTCCCGGAAGCCGCTCTGGTCCGCTACGGGGCACGCAGTGCCGAAGTAAAGCGCTACAATGGCACCAAGGAGGACGTTTACCTGGCGGACTTCGAACCGGATCCGGGCTTTCCGGCTCGCTTGCATGACCTTGGCATCCATGAGGCTGACGTGCTGGTGACGGTTAGGCCGCCTGCTCGCGATGCCTTGTATCACCGGTTCGAGAATGAACTGTTTGAGGAATTGCTCGACAGGTTGTGCGGACAGACGGGACTGAAAGTCGTTCTGCTACCCCGCAATGATGCACAACGCCTGGAGTATGGCTCACGCGCGAGCGAGAATCTGGTTCTGCCGGCTCACTCGCTCGATGGTCCAAATCTTATTGCTGCGAGTGATCTCGTTATCAGTGCCGGCGGCACAATGAATCGCGAAGCTGCGGCGCTGGGTGTTCCCGCGGCTACAATCTATGCCGGAAAATGGGCGGCCATCGATGAAGAATTAGTCAAAGAAGGACGGCTGCGTCGCATCACCACACGGGAGGACTTGCAAGATCTCCCGCTTGTAAAAAAAGGAAAAGTCGATCGTCGTCGGGCATCGCATGTTCGAGGCGAGGTCGTAGACTTGATACTAGGGGCAGTGATGAGTGACAAAGTGACGAGTGACAAGAGTGATAAGTGATAATGCGTGATGAGTGGCATCGGTCAAGCTCTTCACTGGGACCGCGGGCGTCTCGCCCGCCGACTGACCCTGCCACGTCGTTCGAGCCGACTAGATCCGTCTCTTGAAGTGAGGCGCCGCTTGATGCGGGCGAGACGCCCGCGGTCCCAGTGAAGAGCTTGAGT
>JBOGOU010000601.1:0-3272 GCA_050748205.1 Pyrinomonadaceae bacterium
CATCTAAAGTGGCTGAATCGGCGCAGCCAGCGTCAGAGTTACAACTGGGCTGGCTATCGTACTTTGCTTCAGCACTTCGCGCTCGCCCGACCATGCATTGTGGGGCGTCCGCGATCCAGTTTGGTCGTGTCACGCTAGGTCTTCATGCGGGAGCGAGTATCTACGAAGAGCCCGGTGCGGGAAAACTGCACGCCGGGATCTGTGCGGGGGCTGTTGGGTAACTGACAGTCCTACCGCGATCCCAAACTGTTCAAGGGGTTCGCCCGCCACTAGGCCGGTCATCGCCTCTGGGCGACGGGAAACTTATGTCTCAAACTTTGTATTGCGGTTAGAATCACGTTTGCGTGATGGGTCAGTTTGAAGTGGCCCGGGCGTCTCGCCCGTGGGATCACGCGCAAGATGCGCGTACCACACAAACTGATCCACTACCCACGATTGACAAGGATTGGCGGCGACGCTAACCTCAACTTTGCTGCGCGGTTGCAGCCTGCGTCCAACGTTTGATCCTTGGAATGCATCTTTCGTTAACTGAGTATGTTAGGAATCAGAACTCGTCGTCCGCCGCCCTTCGGAGGCGTTCAAGCCACTGACGACAAAGACATTCAGGTGCAACTACCGGAGGAAGACTCGCACGGTAACCTGTGGGGCGAAGCGCGACTCCTGCTCCGCGATCTCGTTTTCGCCTTGATGATTGCGGTGCTGGTTGTAGTTTTTATCGTCCAACCCGTAAAGGTAGAAGGCACGTCGATGCTTCCCAGGCTTCACGACGGCGAAAGGATCTTCGTCAACAAGCTAATCTACTATGACGAGTATCGCTGGGCTCCGAGAATAGAACGTGGAGACATCGTAGTCTTTTGGTTTCCTGACGACCCCTCCAAAAGCTATATAAAACGCGTGCTCGGTCTTCCTGGCGACACTGTGGAAATACACGAAGGAATAGTCCGTGTAAATGGTCGAGATTTGGATGAGACGTACCTCGACTCGAGGTTTAACTTGTCGCATCGAAGTCAAACTCCGGTCTATGTGAGGCCGAATTATTATTTTGTGATGGGCGACAACCGCGACAATTCAAGCGACTCACGGATCTGGGGACTCGTGCCCAAGAAGTACATCTACGGTAAGGCCTTGCTACGCTATTGGCCTCTAAATGCCGCCAGCGTAATTCACCACGAAAATATCTCGCCCGCTGAGCCCCCGCAGCCTGAATATCGCCCGAATTTACAGGAGACTCCGCCTAATAATTACGACCAGGAGTAGAGACCGAGTTTATCGTTTGGTTCCCGGATGCTGGATTGGTTACGACTCGTGTTGCTGATGTTCTACGCGCCGGCGCGCGCAATGCGAGAAGTGCGCGACCGGGCCGCCTTGGCGCCTGCGGGGCTGGTGGCGTTAATCGCGCACGCCCTGTTTTTTTTCAGTCTGTCATGGTTTTACCTGGGACACCTCATAAATCCAAGGCGGCCGCTGGCAATTCTCTTTGTACTTTTTCAGTCTGCCGGTTCGCTGGTTATCATTGCTTTCGTCTTCTGCCCGCTGGCGCTTTTCCTGGCTAACATCTTTGAGCGGCGCGCAAGTTTTAGACTGCTGATTCAGCAAGAATACTCAGCTCTGGCTGCTACGATGTTTTATGCATTAACGGCAGCGAGTCTAATTACAACGATCCTCACAATTGCTGGACGGTTTAGTGGCGCCCAGCAAGCTCTGGCCAACAAAATGCTGGAAGTTGTGTTGGCTCAGCGCAGCCAGCTGAATCCGGAAATGCTGGCGGCGATCGAGCAAGGAATCCTCAGCTCCGAACTGATCTCAGCCGGCCTTTCAGTAATGGCCCTGGCCGGTGTCTTTGCTATCTGGGCCGTTCTTGCTTTGCGCGTTGTGATTCGTTTGTCGTGGCTGCGATCCGTGATCGTGGTGCTTGTGAGCGGCACGCTCCTTCTCCCAGCCTATAAACTCATACCGATTCTCGGCACGATTCTGGCATCGCCTTTCCTGCTCTTGATGGTGTTTTTACTGCTTCGCGGCTATGTCAGCGAAATCACCCGCACTCAACGCGCCCGCGAATCTTTCCGGCAAAACCTGGAGGCGGCTACACTAAATCCCGCGGATGCTTCCGCCCATTATAATCTTGGTCTGATTCATCAACAGCGGGGTGAGATGGAGGCTGCGCGCGAACGCTTCGAGCGCGCAGTGCAGATTGACGATGATGAGGTTGATGCGCACTACCAATTGGGACGCATTGCCCAGGGGCAAAAACGACTGCCGGATGCGATTCGACATTTTGAACAAGTAGTCTCCCGCGATCCATCTCACGCTCAGCATGAAATTTGGCGCGAGGTTGGCTCGACCTACATTGCGGCGGACCAGTTTGAAGATGCCCGCAATGCGTTGGAGCAATTCCTGGAGCGCCGGCCATCGGATCCAGAAGCGCTATATCTGATGGGCCGGGCGCATGCCGGACTCGGTCACCAGCGCGAAGCCGCGAGTTCTATGCAAGCGTGCATTGAGGCGGTCAAAACAGCTCCTGCTTACAAATATCGGGCCGACAAGCGTTGGCTTAACGAGGCTCAACAGTTCTTACGCACGCAGGCCGGCACGTGAGTCCACATGCGTCCGCTCTCATCGCGGGATAGTGAACTATGCTCAGCGAATCTCTAATGAGATGAAAGAAAACAAACCCGCATTGCTGGCCCTTGAAGATGGCCGCACATTCCGCGGCCGCTCGTGGGCTGCCACCGGTGAAGCCTGCGGAGAGATGGTTTTCAACACCTCCATGACAGGGTATCAGGAAGTGCTCACTGATCCTTCTTATGCAGGGCAAGTCGTCTGCATGACTTATCCCCTGATTGGTAACTATGGGGTGAACAGCACTGATGAGGAATCCAGCCGTCCCTGGGTAGAGGGTTTCGTTGTTCGCGAGGCTAGTCGGGTAGCCTCAAACTGGCGCGCAGAAGAAAGCCTCGACGCCTACCTTAAGAGATGGAATATCGTCGCGATGGACGGGCTGGACACGCGTGCATTAGTGCGTCACATTCGTGACAAGGGTGCGATGCGCGCATGCATTTCAACGATCGACTTGGATGAGGCTAGTCTCGTTGAGAAGGCGCGTCACTCGCCCCCGATGGAAAACCGGGAGCTGGCAAGCGTGGTCACCACTAAGGAGCCCTACGACGTTCTTGCCATAGGCGACGAACGCTTCCACGTGGTCTGTTACGATTTTGGCGTCAAGCGAAACTCGTTGCGCCATCTGTCAGGTCTTGGCTGTCGCATAACTGTAG
>JBOGOU010000602.1:0-54286 GCA_050748205.1 Pyrinomonadaceae bacterium
GGGATGAAGATCGCCTTCTATGGATTCACGAATCGGCGAGGCGAGATTGACATCGAAACAGTAGAGCGAGGTCTGTCGCAAATAGATGATTACGGAGCGAAAGTCATTCAGAAGATTGAGAAGAAAAATCCTATCGACGACAAAGATCGAAGAAGACTTTCCAGTTTCGTATCGGTGATGTGGAGGCGCACGCCAAAACATATGAACCAAGCAAACAAGATGGTTGCTGAAATGATGCCAGGCTTCTTGGAAGCTCATGATGACGCGTGGCTGAGAAAGACTATACAAGATCGATTTGGTTCATCCTCGGAAGCAGAGATGAAATACAACGAGTCGAAAACAGAGCTGCAAAAACTTCGCGACCAATACTCGAGCGAGGTTCCTGATTTCATTTTTCCAACTAACACTTTACGCGAGTCGATGTTCGAGCGGGTCATGTATTTCATGGATTGGGTTTTCTTCAAAGCGAGTCCCGAAACGGAGTTTCTAACGTGTGATGATCCAGTGCTCTTTAGCAAGGGAAGTGGGCTGAAAGATCGAGAAGCAGTCATCATGTTTCCTTTGTCGAGAAAGTTATTCTTCCAGGCGATGTGGATTTCCGAGTGGGGCAATACTTACCAGAGTCTTGATGAGACCCAACTTGGACAATTGAATGAGTATGTGGTTAGAAACGCGCATCAACAGGTTTACTCGTCGAAGAACTCGGAAGAAATCGCGGGACTAGTTGACGAGCAGATCGGAACATTTTGAAGTTAGGCAAGGGATAATATGTTTTCTTGTTTCAATCCAAACAAAAGGGTCGGACCGAAGTGCGAATGGCAAGGTGGTAATCTTCGCAATTTCGTCAAACAGCTTAAACGAAGATCGCGGAACGACTTACGCCTTAAAGGAATGTCAGGACGTAGCCGCATGTGGCACGTCTTCTGAGCGCGGTAAACAACCAGAGGTGTTGGTGACAGGCTCGCAAAGCGAACAGCCGATGGTCATTGAGCGAAAGCAGGTCGTCTCCGAAACGTATGCGAAGAATCATGCAAACCAGCACTTGATCTACGAAACTATCCCGGAGCTTCTACTGTCCCACCTGAATGGAGATCTTTACGCTCTAGAGGTTGACGACTGCGACCTGCGCGATAAACCGAAGCGCAGAGTTCAAGCTGAGGCCGAAGAGATCGTCGATTACGTGCGAGCAAGACGTGGCTTAGTTATGAAGGGGCAGGCGATTGCAGGAAATAAGCCCTTTCCGTGGCAGTTTGGAAGGGTGCATCTCATCGATCGTGATGAATCAATGCCCGACACCGGGATTGGTGTCCACATAAAGACAAGGAATCTATTCAGTCGAAGCAGGCTTAGCCTCATCGAACAAACTTGCGCGGAATATAAGGTGCTTGCGGACCTCCGCCTTGCTGAAGCCGCACCAAAATTCGAGACTTACTTAGACCATAGAAAGGTGGTGGTTTTAGAGTTCTATTGCGACTGGTGGTTACTTGATGACGATGATGCGCGGCAGATCGTGAGCGAAGCAGAATTACCACCCCTAATTGATGAAGTGTGGATTACGATTCCCGAATGGGTTTCAGAATCAGATTACGAAATTGCCTACGAGCAGGTCCGTTGACTCATATGAGGCACAAAGGACGCGCGAGAAACATAATGGCAAGCTAGCAACGGAAATTAGGACGAATGAAGATTTACAGCATACCCGTACCAAAGGCAAAGTTGGATAAGATTCCTGAAACGGATCGTACGTTTTATTTTCACATGGGTCATCTAAGAAATGAATTCATGGTGCTTCTGAAATTTCTTAAATGGTCAATCAATACGCAAAACGAAGATCCAATTCTCACCGATGCGAATGTTGCGCAGACGTTCATTCTAGGAGGTATCTTTGCAGGCAAGCTCTGGGAGGGCTGGGAACTCCTCCAAAAAGCGTTTTTCAAAACGAAAGTATCAGCATCGATAGGCGAACAGTTACCAGACAAAGCAAAAATTGCTCTTCGCAAACTGAAACAATATTTCGGAAGAAAGAATGCAATCCATGAAGTCAGGAACGCTTTTGGGTTCCACTATGATCTTTCCGCCGTGTCGGCCCAGTTAGCTGCGGTTGAAGAATCAGACAATCTGCGGATTTATGTAGCCGAAAAAAGTGCCAACATGTTCTATCAGATGTCAGAGATGATTGTCGGAAGCGCGATGTTAGAGACACTTAAACCGGGCGATTTTGTGGGGGCTACTAAGATACTTTACAAAGAAGTTATGGAAGTTGCTCAAGATTTCATTGATTTCTGCGACGGGAGTGTCGAACACATGAGTGACACTTACCTAGGTAGGAATGCTGAACAGTTGGGTGCTGAACAATTTGAAATCCCTGATCCACCTCATCGAGACGTGGTTATTTTGCCTTTCTTCGCGAAATGACAGGAGCATCACGCGCCGTCGGTGATTGTCAATTGTATTTGGAGCAAAGGATCTAAATGAGCAATACGAGCAACGAAGCACTCTGGCACGAAGCATCAACATTCGACGAATTATGCGAACTAAATGCGCGATTCATTGAAGGTGAGATCGATTTTTCTCCTACCTACGGTGCTGGGAGCCTCGATGATGAGTCTAAACCGTTAATTTCGTACCTCGCTGCTCTTAACCGGGCCGGATTCTTCACTACATGTTCACAACCTGGCGAAGATCATAGACACAGCAAACAGCGCGCATTTGTCGACGGGTTGGCTCTTAAGGATACCGCCCTGCGAATCGAGCGCATTTCGCTAACGAGTGATCTATATGTGATGACCACTGAGGCCGGGACATTACAAAGGATGTATGATGCCAGTCACAATTGACGTGTTTCGTCCGCACTCATGGGCCGGCGCCGCCAGTCTGGATGATGAAACCGGGATTTTTACGGAGGTACTCAATTTTGAGAAATATTGCAGCCAGCCGGCTATGCAAGAACTGAGTCAAGCTTCTGAGATCTCTGTAATTGATCTGTGCTGGGGCAGGACTGACTATCTCTGGGCTCAGCTGGCAAACGAGTTGTGTGTGATGCTCAACCCTCATGAGGGCTGGGGATCATCGGAGGATTGGCCCTTTCCTGAGAAGAGATAAACGAGCGTGGAACGCAGATTAAAATCGGGCCAATGAATTTGTCACGCTATGGTCACGTGACTCGATGAAAATCACTGTCAAAGCATGTCAATCGATGCAAAGTCGAAGTGCTCTGTAACGGCGGCAAGTTGTAATGAATGTTAAAGTTGTGTGACTCGATGTCACATTCTGCACAAAACTAAGGGCGCTTTCATAACCCCAAGGCGGGGAGTTCAAGTCTCCTCCCCGCTACCAACCTTCCTGTTTAATTTCAAAGACTTACGACTAACTTCCGCGAAGGTTCCCGAGTCTCGGTCGCCCATCTCCGCGCTGCTCGCAAGCTGTAATTCAACTTTTCGCGCGCGCCCAGGTGACGCCGCTGGAAAGGCGCTGAACCAAGCCCTCGACTACTGACTCGAATGGCTGCAACTCTGACGCGCACACCTCGCAGCTTCCGCAAGATGGCGTTCCACGACGCGAGTCTCGTGCTGACTCAAGGTCCCAAGCGCGTAAAGGGCCAACTGCTCTCTTAGCTCTTCAGCGTTTCAAGAATGCCAAGCAGTTTCGTTTTTCTCCTGCTCTGGCACGTTGAACCTATCCAGGGCGTTCAGAATACTCATCATGACTCTGGCAAACACGGAGAAAACTGACTGCAGAAACTGTGCATCAAAAGAAATACTTGTGAAGCAGCGTACTGCGCAAACTTTAGGACAAAGCGTCATCGATGGCCGATCAGCGATGCCAAAGTGGGCGCGACGCTTGGTCCAATAAATGAGTTGATCCTTAGTGAGAATTCCCTATGAGGAACCATCTGAGAGCGTCAGTATTGAGACGTATTATTATAATACTCATAACGCTGGCGAGCACTGCCACAGGACTTATTTTCTTTCACCTCAATGCGAGCTCCGGGGACAAGGATTCTGCTGGACAGCTCGAGGCGCGAAACGTTGAGCTGCCCATCGAACTCCGTGGGCATAAGTTTGTTCTTCACACCTATCTTCCCTCAAAGCAAACCTTTGGCAGTGGGCCGCTCGTCTTGTACCTCAGTGGTGCAAGTGGGTGGCATGGTTTTGACGATCACATTGCCACGACCATGGCGCTGCATGGGGCCGCTGTGTATGGACTCAGCCTCCATAGCTACTTAACGACGTTCTACAATGGTGATCATCCAGTAACGGTCGAGAATCTGGGCGAGGACTATTCCTTGCTGATAAAAGAGGTGCGCCGCGTCGCCGGTGTCGGTGAGGCCACTGGAATAGTTCTTGGCGGCTGGTCGTTGGGTGCAGGCTACGCGTTAATCGTGGCAGCAAATCCACAAATTAAGCCGCAGGTGAAGGGAGTAGTTTGTATTGCTATCTCACGTGAAAACGAATCGTTCTACAGTCTGCTTGATGCACTCAAGTCAAAATTGAGCCTACACACTCGCGGGCCATTTCTGGATGCGGCAGAGGCGTTGAAACGTATTGCGCCCTTGCCAGTGGCAATTCTTCAGGCTGAGAGTGACAAGTCGGCATCACCGAAAGAGGCACAAATGCTTCTGCAGGCCGCAGATCTGAGAGTAAGTGATCCGATACGTCTGTTAATTGTCAAGAGTGCGCGCAACCACCGCTTCGAAGGGGCCCGCAATGATTTCGACGCGACGCTAGGACAAGCGCTCGACTGGATCAGCGCGACGGGAGGGCCACGCTAGATCATTCCAAGCCCATGCAACTTACCGACAAGCACATGCGAAAAACGCGATACGTGGTCTGGATAGTCGCATTGATAACGCTGGGCAGTGGGTTGCTCAACCTCTACTCCGTGACCAGAAGGATCTCACCCTACAGTCGCGTGCTTTTGAGAGAGATATTTCCACTCGATTTCATTCGACTGTCCAGACTCCTGACCCTGCTAATCGGTTTTGCACTGATTGTCTCGTCAATAAACATCTATAAGCGGAAGAAGAGGGCGTTTCAAATCGTGGCTTTTCTTGCTGGTCTTTCCGTGGTGTTCCACCTGACGAAAGGGCTGGAGTATCGCGAGGCCCTCTTCTCATTGCTGTTGCTTGTGTTCCTTATAGTTTCCAGAAAGAACTTTAATGTAAGGAGCAGCATTCCGGATTTCCAGGGGGCGCTGGTCAGGATGGGTATTGTTGCGGCTGCGGCTTTCGGATATGCGGTTTTCGGCTTCTGGCTTCTGGACAAGAGAGACTTCGGAGTTGATTTCACGCTGCCGGATTCCATACATCGCAGTCTGCTTTTCTTTTCGCTGGTCGGCGATCCGAAGATCGTGCCGCACACTCGCCATGCACGGTGGTTTATCGGTTCGCTATATCTAATGACAGCCACGGCTGCCGGCTATTCTGCCTTTGCTCTTTACCGGCCCGTTGTCTACAAGTACCGGACACTCCCGCGCGAGCGAAATCACGCAAAAGAGTTATTGGACCGGTACGGACGGTCTTCGCTGGACTTCTTTAAGCTCTGGCCTGACAAATCATATTTCTTTTCTCCATCGCAGAGTTGTGTCATCGCCTACCGAGTCGAGGCAAATGTGGCGATCGCGTTAGCTGATCCGGTCGGCCCCGAAGACCAGCTAAGCGAAGCTGTGCGGAGCTTTGTCGAACTCTGTAAAGAAAACGACTGGGCATGCGTTTTTCATCAAACGCTCCCTGACTTTCTTCCTCTTTATGAATCACTGGGATTCAGAAAGCTCAAGATTGGTGATGAAGGAATCGTGGATCTTAAGGATTTCACGCTCGGTGGCAGGAGAATGAAGCGGTTACGCAACAACGCTCATCAATTGGCGAAGAGCGGAATTCATAGCGTCTATTACGAGCCGCCAACTCCGGAACACGTTTTGGCACAGGCCAAAGAGGTTTCTGATGACTGGCTGCAGATCCCGGGCCGTCGCGAACGGAGTTTCACGCTGGGAAGGTTCGACGCGAATTACCTTAGAACCACTGCGCTTTTCTGTGTGGTAGACCAAAGCGATAGGATGCTTGCCTTCGTTAATCTCATTCCTTCTTATCGCCCAGGCGAGGCGACTTTTGATCTCATGCGACACGGCACCGCGGCTCCGAAGGGAACGATGGATTATCTCTTCGTAAAGCTACTGGAGTTCAATCGCCAGCAAGGATACGAGCGATTTAATCTCGGCATGGCACCGGTGGGCGGTTTCCAGGAGCACGAACAGCCCTCGGCAGAAGAGAGGGCAGTTCACTTCTTTCTTCAGCGGCTTAACTTTTTGTTCAGCTACGAAGGGTTGCGGTTACACAAGGCAAAGTTTGCCAGCTTCTGGGAGCCCAGGTATTGCATCTATAAAAGTGTGAGACAGTTGCCCAAAATCGCTATCGCGCTGGCCAGGGTGACCGAATCAAGCAGTTAGGGGGTTTGTAATGAAGTTTAGATTCCTATGTCAGTCCGTTCTTCTCGTTCTACTGTTATCCGTTAACACGTTGGCGCAGGCTCAGACGCGCGGCAAGAACAGTGTCGCTATCCGCGGAAAGGAACAGGGTATTTACTATTATCCCGCGGTTGGTAGTCGTTTGAATCGCAAGGTTCTGTTTGTACCCGGCGACGGAGGTTGGCGCGGCTTTGCGATTGTGGTGGCCGAGCGCATGGCGTCCTGGGGGTATGACGTCTACGGTCTTGACACCAACAACTATCTGGAAAGCTTCTCGCACAAGAGTGATCGCCTGAAGGAGACTGACGTTATGTCAGATTTCCGACAACTGGCGGATTGGATCAATGGAGGATCAAACGGGCGCGTAACACTTGTTGGGTGGTCTGAGGGCGCCGAGCTTTGTCTCCTGGCCGCCGCTGCCTCTGACAACAAGAGCACGTTCGACGGTCTCATTTCCTTCGGAATGGGAAAAACCGGCATCCTCGGCTGGCACTGGATCGATGATCTGACTTTCCTAACAAAGAAGGATCCGCATGAGCCGAAGTTCATAACAACGCCCTATATGCCCCAGGTGACACCGTTGCCATTGTTGATGATTCAATCAGCTCGCGATGATTATGTATCAACCGATGAAGCGAAGGGGCTGTTTGGAGCGGCGCACGATCCTAAACGATTTGCTTTAATCGAAGCACAAGACCATAAATTCAGTGGCAACAAGGACGAGTTCTTCGGCGCTTTGCGCGAGGGCCTCGAATGGATCCAAAAAGCTCCGTCCGGGAAAGAAAAACAGCGACCAACGGTCGTGCACCACGACTGATCAGGTCCGCGATAGGATACCTTTTGGGTGCCGCATGCCTCGTGTGGGTGTTTCATGACATCCGCGCCGGTGAACTGCCGCGCTACATTGGTAACATCAGTTGGAGGTGGGTTGCGCTTGCGATCCTTGCCGACATCCTCAGCTATGTTTGCCAGGCGTGGCGGTGGCAACTGCTACTAAAGCCGGTCGGTAAAGTCTCGATCATCCGCGCAGCCCAGGCCATATATGCCGGCCTGTTTGCAAACGAGATACTGCCGCTGCGCTTTGGCGAGTTAGTGCGCGCTTATCTAGTCTCTCAATGGCTGTCGGTCAAGGTCTCGTCCGTCGTTCCCTCAATGATCGTCGAGCGGCTGCTTGACGGCATTCTTTTGACAATAGGTATCGGACTCACCATGAGCTTCGTTTCCCTGCCAAAGGACTTGCTGGAAGCTGGAGACATATTCGCGGTCATGGTCTTGATCGCCATCGCAGCATTTATCTATTTAGTCCTTCCACAGAAGGCTTCTGGCGACAAAGCCGCGTCTGAAGAGACGGGCGACTGGATAGTCCTTTGGAAGGTAAGGACTTTTCTTACTTCTGTCGCCGAAGGCTTGCGCGCAATCCGAGCAGCAAAAAATCTGTATTTGTCGTTTGCAGTCTCAAATCTATTTCTCGCACTCCAGATTCTGGCGTTTTGGTTGATCATGCACGCGTACGGATTGAAACTATCGGTATGGATTGGAGTAGTCGTATTCTTGATAGTTCACCTGGGGACGGCAATCCCGAACGCCCCTGCAAATATTGGGACCTATCAATTTTTTACTGTCGTTGGGCTGGCACTTTTTGGAGTCGATAAGACACTGGCTACTGGCTTCTCCGTTGTAGTTTTCGTCCTGCTTACGGCGCCTTTGTGGTTCATTGGTTTTCTTGCCCTGGGTCGTAGCGGTTTCAGTCTTACTCATATTGGCGAGAAAATGCGATTGGTCAAACAGCACCAGGCAGACTGATACTGCGAACTTAGCACCGACGCCAATTACGGTTCGGATTAACCGCCTGACATCAGGCGTCAGGAAAAAACTGGCGCTTGGTAGGGGATTTCCTGAATGACAGGCAAAAGCGCTTAGGAGTATCTTCTCAGTGAGTTGAGCAGTAAAAGTGACCCGCGCAGAAAAGCGTTTGATTTCTGAAAAGGCCAATGTTGTGCAAATCGCTTTGTAAGAACTTGATTCCCTGCTCCTCACCCCCGTTGAGCAGTAACTAATCAACAAGTGCCCAGTTCTTCTCCGACTCTCTGGGCAAGACAATTTGTGTGCAAACACAATTAAAGAACTCCTCCAGGAAGCATCGAAAGCGTCATCGGTTTCGGCACTGCCGGAACTGCGGAGAGTTCCTGCGCAGACTGACAATAACTTGTCCACGATGCGACCGGTTAGTGATGACATGGTTGCATAAGGGCGTAATCACACTTACAGGAATCCTTCTTTTCATGCTTCTAATAAGAACTTTGGATTTGATTTAAGAAAATGTAAGACAAGAGATGGTCATCGTTAATGATTGGCCCTGGTCCGTGTGACCTGGTTTGGAGCAGTGTCAAGCGGATCGGTTTTCGGACGAAAAGTGTCGCCGAATGAGCTCGACCTCGGCTCCACTCACCTCAGGCACTTAATGACCGGAGCTCTCTCACTATCCGGGCTTGCATTGTGCGCATCGATCATTTTCTTGGTGCCTCTCCTTGTTGCGCCTTCATACGTCGCCAGATACGGTGCTGTAACTCTCCCTTATACGTCAATCGCGACTTTACTCTGCCTAATTATCGCTGTGGTGGCCGGGTTCATCATCAGCAAAGCCGGAAGCCATGGCAAATTCCTGCTGAACCTCTTTATCGGCGCGCTGCTCATCAGGATGCTGGTGGGGTCAGCCATCTTCGTAGCGAATGCCCAGGGCTTTTTTGGCGGCGATGCTTTCACATATGACTGGTTTGGCTACTTCCAACTAAGAGGGTGGGGCGGCGACAAATATTCGCAAATAAAAGCGTCTACTTTCGTCGGCACGGCCGGCGCGGGTTGGGGGATGATTTATTATGTCGCCGCTGTTTACTGGCTTATTGGTCGCAACATGTTAGCGGTACAGCTTCTCAATGCTGTAATGGGCGCGGCGACAGCGCCGATAATTTTTCTTTGCGCCCAAGCGGTCTTTGAGAACACAAAGGTTTCACGTCTAGCGGCCCTGGCCGCGGCTTTCACTCCATCGCTGGTCTTGTGGTCGTCCCAAGGACTCAAGGATGGTCCTATCATGTTTTTCCTCGCGCTGGCGATTCTCTCAACTCTCAGGCTGGCTGAGAGATTCAGAATGACCTATCTGCTGACTTTAGCGAGCGCTCTTTTTTGTGTCCTGGCTTTTCGTTTCTACGTTTTCTACATGATGGTGGTGGCAGTCTCCGGGGCTCTTTTGATCGGAATTCGGCCTGTCACAGGCGCGAACCTTATTCGGCAGTTCGGAGTCATGATTGTGATCGGCCTGTCACTAACTTATTTTGGAGTGACAAGGTATGCAAGCATGCACTTCGAATCCTATGGATCACTCGAGGCGGTTCAGCAAAGTCGTACTGACGCCGCGCAGTCGGCCAGATCGGGTTATGCGAAAGACATAGATGTGTCCACCTCGAGCGGTGCTCTGAAAGCCATTCCAATTGGCTTGGCTTATCTGCTCTTTGGTCCGTTTCCCTGGCAGTTGGGATCCTTGCGTCAATCCCTCACGGTTCCTGAAATGTTGGTCTGGTGGGCGTCGTTCCCATTGTTAGTGCTGGGCCTCTGGTACTCTATCCGCTACCGATTACGACAGATCTGTCCAATTCTGATTTTCACAGTCATGCTAACCTTGGCCTACTCAGTGTTTGAAGGGAACGTAGGCAATGCCTATCGCCAGCGTGCTCAGCTACTGGTTTTTTACTTTATCTTCGTGGCTGTGGGGTATGTGTTGATGCGGGAGAGGAAACAGGACATGGCCCTGGGAGATCCTTAAGGTTTGAAGCCAGTGAGGAGCAGCGAAGCGGATGGACCCTCTAGTCCTGAACCACGGAAAACGCCAAAGTTCGCGGCAAAAGGGGTCGGATCCATGTTGAGTAAGGGATTTCCTGAGTGACAGGTCCGACTGCGTTCTAGTATCTTCTTACTGGTTGCCCTCAAGGCCACGGAACAGGCCGAACCACTCAACTCCCAAGGCAAGCAGAAGTCGTTTTCTGGCCGGCATTGTTCAACTCTTTCTCAATCTTCAGCCTTCCAAATAACAAGATTTGGTTGAACAAAGACCTTCACGTCTCGATTCGTAGTGCGGCAATTCTCGCGGCAAGCCAAAGCTACATAAGCTGATCAATTTAAATCTTATCGCGGAGTAGGGCCATGAATTCCAATCCTGAACCTCTCAATAGAACTCAGCGTCAGCACGTGCCCAGGCTATCGACACGTCTTTCCCCCTCTAACATCTCTATCAAGTATCGACTACCGCTGCTAATGTGCACTCTGCTCTTTGGGGTCTTGGTGGCGTCGACATGGGCGTCTTACCACGGAGTGAAAGCCTCAGCCCTGGAAGTTGGCCGTGAGCGGTTGCTCAATTTGACACAGCAGCTTGCGAGCCTATCGCACCAGTCGACTATAACCCTCACAAACAAGACGTACGCCGTTGCAAACGAGCCTGCGATTCGCAACTATCTTCGTTCTCCATCGCCCGCGACGCAATCCGATGCAGCAGCGATCCTGCAGCAATTCACAGCACCGCAGGACCCGAATAGTGTGCGAGTAGAAGTTTGGGATGCCAACCATTCACTTGCTCTGAGCCTGCCAGATGGCTCAGCGCGAGAGCCAGCGGACCTCGCGATCGAGTTCAAGCAGTGCGCTGTTGATCCATTCAAAACCGCTGGGCCAATCCGGCAGTTTAATGACACTGTCGGGTACGCTGCCGTAGCGGCAGTAAAGGATGATGCCGGAAGGCCTATCGGCTACCTCGTCAGGTGGCGAAAACTTGCAGGCAAGCCAGAAGCGCGAAAACAGCTCACGGACTTGATCGGCAGCCAGGCGACCCTGTACTTCGGCAATAGTCAGGGAGATATTTGGACCGATATGGTCAAGGTCGTGGCTGGGCCTCCGCAAGGTTTACAGTCAACTCTGAATGTCACGCAATACTTGCGAGACGGAAATCCCGTCATAGCTCTCGGACGCCCGATCAGTGGCACACCATGGTTCGTCCTGGTTGAATTCTCAGAGCAGGCCGTCCTCGCTCAGGCAGACCGCTTTTTGTGGCGCATGATCGTAATTGGCCTTGTCCTGCTGGCGATCGGCCTGGCTGTGGCGCTAGCCCTGAGTCGTACTATCGCTCGTCCCCTTCACTTGCTAACGAAGGCGGCGTCGGCGATCACAGCAGGCGATAAATCCCGGCTGGTGAATATCCGGACAAACGACGAGTTCGGTGCGCTTGCTGCCTCCTTCAACGAAATGGTTGCTTCGGTGCGTGACTCGCAACGGGAACTCGAGCGGAAGGTTAAGGAGCGCACCTTGGAACTTGAACGAGCTAACCAACAATTGGAACGCTTTTCGCAATCGAATGTTCTGAAACGAAGCCAGGCCGAGAAGGAGAGAACGGAAGCCCTGGAAGCGCTACGCAGTAGCGAGGAGCAGTTGCAGCAGTCGCAAAAGCTCGAGGCTGTTGGACGTTTGGCTGGCGGCGTAGCGCATGACTTCAACAATCTGCTAACAGTCATCATGGGCCATAGCGGTCTGCTCATGAGGAGCGAACTGGAAAATCTGGCGCGGGAACGGATTGAGGAGATTAACAAGGCAGCCGTTCGCGCCTCGTCGCTAACTCGCCAGTTATTGGCCTTCAGCCGAAAGCAGGTATTGAAGCCTGAAGTCCTGGATATTAACTCACTTGTGGAGGGAACGGGCAAAATGCTCCGGCGACTAATAGGCGAGGACGTAGATGTGATCACCTCGCTCAAGCCAGGCGTCGGCAAGGTTAACGCCGACCCAGGGCAAATCGAGCAGGTTCTGATCAATCTGGTCGTCAACGC
This sequence comes from Pyrinomonadaceae bacterium, assembly GCA_050748205.1. Lineage (GTDB taxonomy): Bacteria > Acidobacteriota > Blastocatellia > Pyrinomonadales > Pyrinomonadaceae > PSRF01. Next base: position 12,321 of record JBOGOU010000602.1, read on the forward strand.
ACGAGATGCCATGAAGGACGGAGGCAAGATCACCATCGAAACGGCCAACGTAGAGTTAGACACAGCCTACTCCAACATGCACATTGCGGTTACTCCCGGTTCCTATGTCATGCTGGCCGTCTCCGATACAGGAATTGGTATGGATGCCGAAACGCGGAAGCATATATTCGAGCCTTTCTTCACGACTAAAGAGGTCGGCAAAGGAACGGGTTTGGGGCTCTCCATGATTTACGGCATCGTCAAACAATCAAGCGGCAACATCTGGGTATACAGCGAACCAGGGAACGGTACGACTTTCAAGATTTACTTGCCACGAGTCCATGCCGAATGCAGTGAGACCGTCTCTAGCGGCAACCACTCTGACATTTCCCCCGTAACGGCCACCGAGACCATTTTATTGGTTGAGGATGAGGAAATGGTTCGCAAGTTGGCTGCGGATATTCTTCGAGAGGAGGGCTATCGAGTGCTGGTAGGAAAAGACGGGGAGGAAGCGATACGAATCTGCAAGGAACATACTGAGCCAATCGATCTCATGCTGACAGATGTCGTAATGCCGGTGATGAACGGCAGGAAACTGGCTGAGAGCGTTAGGCCGTTTCATCAAAAGATGATGGTGATCTACATGTCAGGATACACAGACGACGCCATTGTTCATCATGGCGTACTTGACCCTGGGACAGACTTCATAGAGAAGCCGTTCACAGCGGAAAAACTAACATCCAAGATAAGAGAGGTACTCGACAACCCGGTAGAGTCAAACGAAGTATTAAGCTTAGCGTAGGTAGCCCCTCTAGTCTGATTTAAGGGTCTTTTGCTCTGCCATTCTAGGAGGCATTTCGGCGCACATCAAACTGCCCACGTAATGAAGGTGAAAAGTCCTGATTCCAGCTCTCTAGTTGATCTCACATACGCGGAACCTCACGATCGGCGAATACTAATCGTTGATGACGAGGAGCCGGTGCGCACTGTCTTCGCCAGTTGCTTGAACGAACGTTACTCATGCGAGACCGCTTCCGATGGACACGAGGCTCTTGAGTGGCTTGCGCGTGAGGCTTTTGCCCTCGTCATCACGGACATCCACATGCCCAGGCTTGGGGGGATAGAGCTACTTCGCAAAATCACCGAGCGCTATCGCCATCTAGCAGTGATCATTGTGTCCGGTATTGATCGCACGCAGCGAGTGCTCGATGCAATCAGAGTGGGCGCTTTCGATTATCTAATCAAGCCATGCGAACTTGATGTATTAGAACTCTGCGTTGAGCGCGCGTTGGAAAGAAGAGCCCTACTGCGAAATGCTGAAGGATATAGAAGAGACTTGGAGACTCGCAATGCGGAACTTGCACATCGCAAGAAGGAGTTGGAGCGACTGCAGGCCCAGGTGGCGCAGAGCGAGAAGATGGCCTCGCTGGGTCAACTGGCTGCCGGGGTCGCACATGAGTTGAACAACCCGGCAGGCTTTATCTACAGCAACATGGGGAGCTTAAAAGAATATCTTATCCGCCTGGAGCAGGTTTTGAATTGCTACGACCAAATTTCCTTGCCGCCGGCGGCCGCGGAACAAATAAGCGCAGTTAAGGCTACATCTGACTACGACCACATAATCAATGATCTGGGTTCGATTGTTGCCGACTCTTACATGGGGGCGGAACGTATTCGTGATGTGGTCCAGAACCTTCGGCTCTTTTCCCGCTTAGACGAGGCGGAAGTTAAGAAAATCGATCTCCATGAGGGAATCGAATCGACTTTGCGCCTGCTTTCCCGATACTACACAGCGGGCCGCATCACGTTGAAACGGGATTACGGCAACTTGCCGCTCGTGAACTGTTATGCGGGTCAGTTAAACCAGGTTTGGATGAACCTACTGGTGAATGCCGCCCATGCGATCGGGGACATTGTTGGCGAAGTGCAAATTAAGACAAGCTGTACTAAAGAGACCGTGATTGTATCCGTAAGCGACACAGGAAAGGGTATTGAGCGTGAGGACATGAAAAAGATTTTTGACCCTTTCTTCACTACCAAACCTGTGGGCGAGGGTACCGGCCTGGGACTGTCGATTTCTCATGGCATCGTCGAGCGCCATGGCGGCAAGTTAACAGCCGAAAGCATTCCGGGGGCGGGTACGACCTTTACTGTAACGCTACCAATAAACGCGGATGGCGTTACGTTTGAGACTGACGACAATTAGCGAAGGGCACAAACATGACGCACAAGATAATGATAGTGGATGATGAAGAGGCAAATCTCAGAGCGCTTGAAAGGCTATTCCGGCAGAACTTCACCGTAATTACGGCGGAGTCGGGAGCCGCCGCCCTGAGCTTACTCGAAGTTCACGACGTTGCACTTTTGATTACCGATCAGCGTATGCCGGAAATAACTGGTATTGAATTGCTCAAGCGAACAGCCTCACTTAGACCTCACATGGTAAAGATTCTCTTGAGCGGGTATACCGACATCGCCGCCCTAATAGAAGCAGTCAACTGGGGCGACGTTTACAAGTATGTCAGCAAGCCGTGGAGCAACGATGAGTTGCGTCTTACTGTTGATCGCGCAGTGGAGCACTACGAGGCCAGAAGGTCAGCTCATAACCTCGAGATGGAGAAGCAGCGGCTGCAAACTCGATTAGACCAAATACGTGAACTTGCAACGCAGGAAGTGGACGCGTGAAAGTCATTATCATTGGTTGATGTTTGTAGGGCACGAAACAATGGCTCAGCAATTCCCTTAGAATGGCCGGACGATCTCGACAAGAAACTGTCATCCCCCAGGAGTCTTGAGCGTTTGAGTACGGAACCGAGAGCGGTAGCGACCGGATGCGAGCACTCGATATGGCCAGAACCGCTCAACCACGGAACCATTTGCTGTAGCCAATGGATCCTCACACTCAACTAGGCGGGCACCCTCGATACGGAACCAGGAGCGGTAGCAACCGGATGCGAGCACTCGATATGGCCAGCACCGCTCAACCACGGAATCATTTGCTGTAGCCAATGGATCCTCACACTCAACGAGGCGGGCACCCCTCGATACGGAACCAGGAGCGGTAGCGACCGGATGCGAGCTTCAAACTGGGAAAACGCCCATGAGCTCGCCGCTACTGAGTAATGAGCCTGTTGACTTTCATGCACGACAACAAACGATCTGTTATTTGAAAACTGAAACTGGAGAAGGTGAAATGAGGCGACTGTCAATTGATGGCTTTACCTGCCGGCGTGAGACTGCCCGCCAAGCGGGACGTGCGTTGCCGGGCACTCAAGCAGGGCGGCCGGCGAGGTCAGCGATCATTGCTACCAACTGGCCTGAGCTAACGGGCTTGGCAATATGCATCTGGTAACCGGCAGCGAGAGCGCGGTTGCGATCCTCTTCTCGGGCATAAGCGGTAAATGCGGCAGCGGGCGTGTGTCCGCCTCGCTCAGCCGGAAGCGACCTCACTTTATTAATGAGGCTATATCCGTCCTCCCCGGGCATGCCGATGTCGCTCATTAAGACATCGGGTCGCCATTCTTCCAACGTCTGCAGCGCTTCGTCAACGGATTCGCAGGTTCTTACTTCCGCTCCGGTCTGCGCAATCAAGGTGCTGATGAGCTGACGCGCATCAGGTTCGTCATCGACTACCAGCACACGCAGTCCGTTGAGCTTGGGCGCGCCGTTGCGTCGGTAATCACGGTTTTGATTGAGTGCAGGTTCAATGCGACCTGTGAGAATAGGAAACGTTACTGAAAAACTCGCACCCTGGCCGGCTCCGTTGCTGTCAGCTTGAACCGTACCACCATGAAGTTCTACCAGGTGGCGAACGATGGCCAAACCTAGGCCCAGTCCGCCATAGTCTCGAGTGGTGGAACTGTCAGCCTGCCGAAAACGATCAAAGACCCGAGGCAAAAACTCCGGACTAATTCCTTGACCGGTGTCGCTGACTGTGAGCTTGGCGTGCGCATTTTCTCGCTCCAGTCGCACCTCTATACGACCGCCCTCGGGAGTGAATTTGACCGCGTTGGATAATAGATTCCAAACTATCTGTTGAAGGCGCGCTGAATCCGCGGAGATCGCTCCGATGGCTGGCTCATACCTGGAGGTCAGTCGAATGGACTTAGCATCAGCCGCGGGACGCACCACGGTGATGGCAGCTTCAATCACTGAAGGCAATTCAACGGGACGGACATCCAGGTGTAGCTTTCCGGACACGATACGCGAAACGTCCAACAGATCATCGATCAGCTGGGTCTGAACCCTGGCGTTGCGTTCAATCGCCTCCAGTCCCCTATCCAGCAATGCTTCATCGATTGGAGTTTCGCGCAACACACAGGCCCAACCCAACATGGAGGTTAACGGCGTCCGCAGCTCGTGTGAGAGGGTCGCCAAAAACTCATCCTTGACTCGGTTGGCCGCTTCCGCCTCAGACCGAGCGCGCTGCTCGCCGACCAATAACTGGTTGCGCACATTTTCCAGGCGCCTGAGCTCAGCAACATATCCCGAAAGCTCCTCGACGTGGAGCTGGGCCACTTCTGCCTGCGCCTCTGAAGCTTCAATATTCTTTAGGTAGGACCAGTACGTGAAAAAGATAATTAAGATGATGGGTATTGTGGCGATGACTGCATAAAAACCGAAGGTACCAATGAGCCGCGCACTCATGCCGGCGGCCGATGCCCCTGCGAAATAAGTTATCGACGTCCAGAGGTAGTACTTTTTCCACGTTTGCCAAACTGACTCATTGATCTTGTACGACTTCTCCACGGCGATTAGGGCGGTGTTGGCGATGTATTGAACAAGTGCCATGACGCAAATAACAACGAGAAATTTCGGGGAATAGCCCGCCGCAACAATTTCCGAAGGCGATCCAAAAGCCCGGGTGAGGACCGTCGCCGTAATGAAAGTTGAGATCGCCAATACGGCCGAATTCAAGAGAATCGTGCGAGGCTTCTTGCTGATCAGCAAGGTGCTGCATACACCTTCAAGAGCTGACATGACGACCGCAGCTGCTCCTCCGTAGAGCAACATAGTCAGAAAAATAAACGTATCGGCGACAGTAATTCGTCCGCTTACGCGGGGGATCCGTAAGGCGACCAGCGAACTGGCGGCAACCAGCAAAGCGAGCAGCAGGAAGCGAAGATTGAGTTGCTCAAAAGGTAATCGAGAAATAGAGAGAAGCGTGATAGCTGAACCGAAAACCACAATCGACCACATGTAGAGTTTGTCGAATCGGTGTTGCTCCATAGTTCCCCCTTATCGGACTCTCGAAAACGACTCTTTAAGCCAGGTTCCCCGGGCTACGATCCGATTTCGTCTAGCCGTTTGGCTGCTTCAAGAAAGGACTTGCTTGGGTGCCTAACTAATTACCGTTGTTTTCACGCACGGATCCCCGGGCATTGTGAAATGGTTATGGATTTCAGAACCTTAAGAAGTTTAAACGTCCGACCCGGTGTGAGTTGCCCGGCCAAAGCCGGGTGTTGCTAAAACACCATCGTCACAGTCAAGTCAATCATCTCCGTCGTCCATCTCAACCAACATAGCGGATGTGGAGTCGCCATTGACTGCAGCGTAGTGGGCCTGCAGGAACAAATCACCGGTGATAACGCCGTCGCCCGTAATCACGCCATCTCCGGTAATAACTCCGTCTCCCAGGAAGTAACCGTCCGCAAGCAGTATCCCATTACCGAAGAGCATGCTGACGGCAAGAAAGGGTATGCCGTCTCCCGTGATGACCCCACTGCTGATCATGAGCTGATCTCCAGTGATAACCCCATCAGAGATCATCGTGGTATCGCCCGTGATGACGCCGTCTCCAGTAATAACGCCCTCGCTAAGGAGGTATCCAATGCCATAGATCTTCTGGTACTTGGTGATGAGATTGATCCCGGTCGCATAGGTGTAATTGAGAATGATGCCGCGGGACCAACTGAAGGTGTGGCCGGCAATAGTCGTCTGGGGATCGGGAATCTCATTCGTCGTAAGCAGCGGATCTCCTAGCGGCGTAGCGGCTGTCAAATCTGTGCGCACCAGTCTGGCCAGGTCGACCGCGCCCTCGATGTTGATCTGGCCGGCGCCCTGCTCGAGCATATTGAATCCCGCGAGGGGCTGCGCGGTGTAAGTCAACAAAGCCTTAACCAAGTTGGGTGTGAGGCTTGGATTGGCTTGGAGCATGAGGGCCGCCGCCCCAGCGGCAACCGGAGTTGCCATCGACGTGCCGCTCAAGTACATCATTTTGCGAGCGGCGACCTGACTCACTCCCGCGTCCAACTGGGGGTACTGAGTGACGAGCGCGTTGTCTACCGCTTCAGCATCGATCAATTTGTTGCCAGGCGCCACCAGATCCGGCTTTAATAAATTGTCGTAGTGCTTGTCGCCGAAACCGTCTGTCCAATAGCTGCGTGTAGGCCCCCGTGAACTATAAGAAGTAATTTGATCGTCACCACGCGAGTTGGTTCCGAATGTATTCGAAGCACCAACAGTAATTGCAGAAGGCTCGATGCCAGGAGAGTGAATGTGCCCGTAGACTTTGTTGCCGTATGCATCCGTGCCGTTGTTGCCGGCCGCCGCGACGACCACAATGCCGGCGTTGACTAATCTGCGCACCGCCAGACAGACCGGATCATTCCGATAGGAGTCCACGGCCGCCATACCGAGACTCATGTTTACAACGCGGATGTTATAGGAGGTCCCGTTGGTCAACACCCAGTCGAGTGCGCTGAGTACGCCGGACGTTGTGCCCATACCGAGGGAATTCAGCACGCGCAGGTTGACGATGCTGGCGTTCGGAGCTATGCCGATATACCGGGCATGCGAAATACGGCCATTCCCGGCCGCAATTGAGGCGACGTGAGTGCCATGACCGTAGGGATCGTCCGTGCGATCCTCGCCGGTAAAATCCTGGCTCATAACTACGCGCAGATTACTGGTTCTATCGAGGAATGATCTGTGCTGTGTATCTACGCCTGAATCCAAAACGGCGATGCCAATACCTGTGCCGTCCAGTCGGCTGCTTGATGTGCCGTCGCCGGCCTGGACTGTGGCGGCTCCGGTTGTCTGCGAGAGATGACCAAGAATTCTGACTTCCCGATCGAGAGAGATATGATAAATCTCCTTCCGCGAAGCCAAAGTCAGGGCGGCATCCGCCGGCATAGTCGCGACCCGAAGAGGCAAGTTCTGGAATTGACGGACATCGATGCCGCCCGAGTCCCGAACGCTAGCTTCGACTGTCGCGTAGTCCTCAGTTGTGGATTGAATAATGACGCGCACCAGATCACTGCCCTGTCCCCTGCTTATCTTCTCCTCCAGGTCAGCAGACGCTTTGTGGATTTGGCCGCGGATCCAGTTGGATTGCGCCCGTGTGAGGCCTGCTCGAGGCGTCAGACCCGGGTAGCAGGGAAGAAATAAGCCTGCCACCAAGAGCGCAGCGAGCAGAGTTCGTTTCATCGGGGACTCCAGGAAACTGAGGGGGAACAGTCTCATAATTGCTTCTAGCTTAGGGAAAAGGCCTTTATTGGTCGGTTTTGTCTCGCGGCTTTAGCAGCGAACGGGACACGTCGGGGGGCAGGCATTCTATCAAAGAGTAAAAACTGTTTCAACTCAAGCGGAAGTTTGGCAGTGATGCAGTTTGAATCTAAGAGTAACAAATACGCCGAAGGCGTTGGCTAATTCCAGCCCAGGGTTGGAGTCCACCACAACCATGCGTACGAAATGTGAACAACAGATTAACGCTGAAAGCGTTGGGCGCGTGTATTCAAGGCCTGCACAACGCTTTCAGCGTTGGGGTTAAGGATGGCTCCATTAGACCCAGGGTTGTCGCAAAGCTCCAACCTTGGGCTCCCGGTTCCGTATTTGAGTGGCGCCAACCAACTGAACTCTTTTCGACTTTGCAAATTAGACACTACCGGAAGTTTGGTGGGACCTGGTTTGTGATCTGGCTTACGGAAAAAACAACCGATCCGCGATCAAACTAGATTGGCAAATTCGATTTGATCGAGCGTTATGTTCTGCCTATCAATCAGAAGTTGTAAGATTGGCCTGTGCATCTTCCTGTGAACCCGCCAATTCTGCCGATGCTCGCCAAGCGGGTCTCCGAATTACCGCTGGGTGGAACGTGGATTTTCGAACCGAAGTGGGATGGGTTCCGTGCCCTGGTCTTTCGCGACGGGGAAGAGATCCTGATCCAGAGCCGCGACGCGAAGCCGCTGAACCGTTACTTTCCTGAACTGCTCGAGGTGCTCCTGGCACGGTTGCCTGATCGCTGCGTGCTCGACGGTGAAATCGTCGTCGCAAAAAATGGCGCGCTCGACTTCGAGGCGCTACAGCTCCGCATTCATCCCGCGGCCTCGCGGGTGAAGCTTCTGTCCCAGGAAATTCCCGCATCGATCGTTTTATTCGACGTCCTCTGCGAGGGAGACCAAGATCTGCGAGGCTTCTCCTTCCAGGAGCGGCGACAAAGGCTGGAGTCGTTGTTTTCTTCTGGCGTGCCCCCGCTACACCTGACACCCGCAACAAACGATTTGAGCGTAGCTGCCGACTGGTTTCGTCGCTTCGAAGGCGCTGGTCTAGACGGCGTCGTCGCTAAACCGATTGCCGGAATCTACGAATCCAATAAGCGGGTCATGCTCAAGGTCAAGCACGAGCGCGATTGCGATTGTGTCGTCGCCGGCTTTCGCTGGCACAAGAAGGGTGAGCACATGGCTGTCGGCTCACTCCTGCTTGGCCTTTTCGATCACGCTCACGCGCTGCAGCATGTTGGCGTCTGCGCGAGCTTCACGGACAGAGTGCGCCGCGAACTGGTTGAATATCTCGCACCATACCGCCAGGACGCGCTCGTCGCTCACCCCTGGAAACATTGGGCCGAGCATGAAGCAACAAGGAGTGAAGGCGATCATCGCAGGCCTGGCGCCCAGAGCCGTTGGAGTCATGGCAAGGACTTGTCCTGGGAGCCCTTGCGTCCCGAGCTGGTTGTCGAGATCGCTTACGACCACATGCAGGGAAGCCGCTTCCGTCACACAGCGCAGTTTCGCAGGTGGCGCACTGACAAGAAGCCGAGCGATTGCACATACGCTCAACTCGAAGTTGTTCCGGCGCAGGAGCTGGCGGAGATCTTTGTCAGCGGTACCTAAATTTGGCTACCTCTGATGCGGCTTCGAAGCGCGCCAGTTACGCCATTCACGCGTTGGATCGTCATCAGGGTCAGGAGTCTCCTGCGGTGGGCGCAAAGACTCCGGCACATTCCGCAGGTTCACTCGGATGCGAGTCCACGTGGATGATCTGCCTCGCATGGAGTCGATCAGCACGTCTTCAAGGGCAAGAAGCCTGGCCACTTTGGGATGTTTATTCTTCCACCTTTCAAGACCGGCGAGCGCCGCTTCTTTGTCGGGGGAGTTAGCGATCACCAGAAGTGGCGCCCTGACGCGCGTCTTCTTTCCGCTGGGCTTTTTCACAGCGGAGCGGGCGCGCGAAGGAGCGACGCGCGGCGCTTCGCCTTCCATCTTACGAAAGTGTGGAGGCCACGGGGCATCGCCGAGACCAGCCTTTTCGTCTTTTGCAGCGAGCGCGAGCAGCTTTTCGAGCGACCCTGGCTCGGCGTCCATGTGTCCTTGCGGATCGCCGGACTTCGCGAAGCGCTTGGGAACCGTGAACACGGTGAAATCCGCCGGGTCGCAGTCCGGGATTTCATCCCAGTGAATTGGTGTAGACACACGGGCATCAGGAAGTGGGCGCACGGAATACGCGGAGCACGTCGTGCGGTCCTTAGCGTTCTGGTTGTAGTCCAGGAACACGCCATGACGCTCCTCCTTCCACCACTTCGAGGTTGCCAGGCTAGGCGCGCGCCGCTCGATTTCACGCGCTAGCGCGAGTGCGGCGCGACGCACCTGGACGAAGGTCCAGCGCGGTTCGATCCGAACATTCACATGCATTCCCCTTGAACCGCTCGTTTTTGGCCAGCCACGAAGTCCCATCTCCTCGAGCAGCGATTTCACCTCAAGGGCAACGCGGCGCACGTCCTCCCAGCCAACGCCAGGACCCGGATCAAGATCGACACGCAACTCGTCCGGGTGTTCGAGATCGCCAAAACGCACTGCGTGCGGATGAAGTTCGATGCAGCCCAGGTTCACGATCCAGGCGAGCCCCGCCGCGTCATCGATGACGATCTCTTCCGCCTGGCGACCCGAAGGGAATGAAAGCTTAACGGTTCGCAACCACGAAGGGCGATTGGTAGGCGCGCGTTTCTGATAGAACGCCTGGCCTTCGGCGCCATCGACGAAGCGCTTGAGAACTATCGGACGCTCCCGGATTCCAGCTAGGGCGCCCGGCGCGACCGCCAGATAGTAGCGAACAAGATCGAGTTTCGAGAGCTTTGTCTGCTTTGAAAAATAGGGCTTGTCAGGGTGAGTGACTCGGACCTCGTATCCCTCGATTGACAGAACCTCGGCTGGGTCATCCTTCTTCACTAGGAAGAAGGCTAACATGCCCAGCCTCGAATTATCTCGTCTTGAGAAGCACGGTGCAGTAGCCCGACTGTCAAGGAGGGCTTGCGCAATAGTGGGGCACTTAGCCTGACGGTCAAGGAGGAGCGTCCCAGTGAACCCGCACGGCTTGTCCGGTTAACGCATCTCTTCAACGCTTGGCGACGATTAGTGGCCGTCCTTCTGATTCGCGTCGGTAAAAGACTCGCGGCGTCTGTGTAACGCGCCGCTCCAAGTCTGGAACGCGTTTGTCCCCTTCGAGGAAGGAAAGACTGATGCCCAGATTGCGGGCCGATTGAAGGCGTAAGCCGCCAATCGGTTATCTCCGGCGACGATCGCAATGTTTGCTTCCAGGGTTGTCGCAGTTTGCCCTTTCAGCACATCCCCGCGCCAAACTTTTACGAGCGAACCGTTACGGAATAGCCGCACGTCCCGCGCCCCGCTCCCCGCTTCGTGATCTTTGTCGGCTGGCTTTTCAGTTACTTCAATCTTTACCGTCAGGTTGCGTTCTGACGTACTTCCGGCACCGACTTGTCCGTTCTGAGTCATCAATTTTAGTTCGGGTTGGCGGCGGTGAAGCTGCGATATGTTTTTCGGAGCGCGAGGCTTTTTCCCGGCCATCACCTCAGCAAGCAGTCCGGGATAGTAAAACTCATTGAAGAAGGTTTCGGCAGGCGTGACATCAAATGTGTTGCCGCCAAACTGCCAAAGAATTTGCTTCCATGCAGAGGGTGAGCCGTCGAATAGGCCGTCGGGAGTAACAACTAACCAATCGCTGCCGCGGCTGTTGAGAGCGCCGCCGAGATTTACGAGGGTGGCGAGTTTTTCGCCCGACGAAGCGTCCCAAAATACTTGTCGTTGTTGGAACCGAGGGCTACGAGAAAACGCCCTTCAGGGCTGAAGCTCAGAGAGACTATCCGTCCAGCGTGTGGCAATGTGCGCATTGTTTGCCCCAGGAGTGCTTGACGGAGTCGCTCGCTGATAGACGCGCACGTAATCGACCTGCATAGCCTGTGGAAACACGGTTGTTCCGTCCGGGTTTCCGGGCCAGTTGCCACCAACTGCCACGTTGAGCAAGATGAAGAACGGATGGTTGAAAACCCATGTCTGACCCTGGGGAAGATCCGCTGGCGTTCTGGTCTTGTAGAGAATTCCATCGCAGTAAAAGCGGATCACATTGGGCTCCCACTCTACTGCAAACGTGTGAAAAGAGTCGGTGAATCGCTGATTGCTCGATAGCATGTAAGACGAGCTGAGTCCATTTCCACCTGAATATCCCGGACCATGAATTGTGCCGTGAATTACTGACGGTTCCCTCCCGATGTTCTCCATGATGTCGATCTCGCCGCACTGAGGCCAACTGACGCTGTCGATATTACTGCCGAGTAACCAGAAGGCGGGCCAGATTCCCTGACCGTTGGGAACCTTAATGCGCGCTTCAAATCGTCCGTAGGTTGCCGTGAATTTGTTTTTTGTGATCAAACGGGCTGACGTGTAATCGCGCGTAACGTTGTCCGATCCAGTGTATCTCTCTTTGATCGTCTTGATGACCAGCGACCCGCCTGAATGGTAAGCATTGGCAGTGCGTGCGGTATAGTACTCAAGTTCGTTGTTGCCCCAGCCCCAGCCACCGACCTCCGCGGTCCACTTGCTCTGATTAACAGCCGAGCCATCTGGTCCATTAAATTCATCGGTCCACACTAAACTCCAGAGCGTAGGGTCCGCAGCCGGAACCGCGAAAGACGTCGACAAGCTCGCGCTCATTTGAAAGACAAAATAGCCCAGGACCACACAGCAAACGATCAAACGAACCACGGTGCGGTTGGATGTTGTGAATGAAGTTGTCTTTCTCATCTCGATGGCGATCGACTATAGCTCGTTCTCGATCGCATTTCGCCGAGCGATGACTTCGGGCGTGGCGTTGCCGCGACCCTGCGAATAGACGCTCTCGTTTGCAGGGATTTGAACGACAACGCAGAAGGCCAGTATGGTCAGGGTCCAGAAGGTCTTCTTTTGCAGGCGTGTGCTCCTTAAGCTAACTACAACTTACCTACTTGAGGTAGGGCTTGGGTTAGCGTCATCGCGAGAATTGAGAAGTTGTCTCAGATATGCGACCTCCTCCGTCTGCTCATGCAACCGCTTCGAGAGGTAAAACAGCGCAATCATGACCATACAGGCACCCGCGATCGGGAGAACCCAAGTTAAGCGTTGATTCCCGAAGCCGGCCCTAACCATAAGGAAAGGGCCGACAATTATAAAGGCTGATAGCCAGACCGGATAACTGGGAATGGGTTTCATGCATCTAGTCCTCCAAAGAGAATGTATTCGAGCCAGCTACCGCCGGAATATCAACCTACTGATTGGCAGTATTGGGGCATGGGTAGTTTAAGATGCTCGCGTTTACAGGTCTATCTCTAGTGGAAATGATGGTCCTCTATCATTCCGCACTTCGCGCCACAAACATCCCGAAAACTTTTTGCACCTAATGCAATAAAGTAAGAAGTAACTAAGGTCACACTCTGCAGTTTAGTTCACGTCCGGGGACGACGTTTCTCCTGCCTCGCGGCACCTTCGACGAGGCAATCGTTCTATAGCCCGCCGCCCGAATGACTTGAGCTACGGCCTTCCGTCATTCCCCAATCACGAACGAGTTACATCTGGGCGAAGCATCCACGAACAGATGTGTTTCATTGGCAAAGCTAATCCCTAACGCAACAAACACCCCGAAGGAGATCACGAGCAGCAGCAGGATTGTGAACGCAAAAACTGCGGCGAACACCGCGAAGCCTATTGCCAGGATCTTGTTGTGTTCGATTACGGTCATTGTCCACTCCCTTACCAATCAGATAATACGCTGCGGGAAAATATTTCAGCAGCATGAATGCCGGGGCAGGGTTGAGTTGCCCACCGCCAGTTTCTCTACGACCCACTTGCCGCTTGCGTCTCTCGTGTAGGAGTGCACAATTTCAATCGTGCTCCGGCCCTGCACGCGACTCCAGCAGTTTCTCAGCTTCGGTATGACACTGCCGTGGAAAATAGCAATTGATTCGCTGCTGAGTGGTAATCGTTCTCTCCAATGCGATCTGTCGCTGGGCCGGTGTCGTCGCTGTTTGGGTCGTCTGCGTAATTGGGCGTCGTGTCTGGCCGGATACGCAGATCAATCCAATCCAAGTCAAAGCGACGCCAATAATCATAACAGGCTGATCACGGGATGGTGACACGTTTGTTACTAGTGAAGCCGCCGCCCGAATAAGTACCACCGACTGTCAGCATTGACGGCGACCCGGGTGTTGAATTGCTAAAGTTCACCATCACGCTGGCTGATTCACCTGGAGCCAGATTGCCCAACCCCTGGGGCAGAGGCGTGCCGTTCGTGCCTCCCAATTTCGCATTGGTCAACGTCACATTGTTGGCTGTCAGCGAGCCGATGTTCTGTACGGTAATCGAGCCAACAACAGTCGAAGCATCCGCACGACTAAGAGATTGAGGCGCCTTGGGATTCCTGAGGAAGGGCGATGACTTGAAAGCGGAAGAAGCGGACCTGAAGCCAGCCGGCTTTGTGATAATGCGGGTCGCGGAGGCTCACATAGACAACTGGACGAGGCTGTACGTCTATGTTGCCGCGCATTCGTCCTGACGATTTACGAGCTTGTGACTGGCAAGTTCCGGCTCCGCTCACTTGCCAGTCAAATTTAGCCTTAAACAGCTCGTCAACTCTTTATGGTGCTAGTGGGTCTTCCGGTACAGTCACGACGTTCCGTGGCCGGTGACGAACGTACTTAATGCACTGGCCCTGATTAGTGAAACTGATCGGGTGAGTAAACTTCAGCCAGCCATCGTCCTGGCATTCGTTGACGTCAATTGGTGGACCACATCGTCGTTCGTTATTCGGGATGTTCCTCGTTGTTGGTTTTCCCTCCGGGACAATGAAGGTGTTGTAAACAACGACGTCTTCAGTGGCGCTGAGATTTTTCGCTCGGTGGACACGGCCATCCATTTCCTCAAAAGCTTGCCCCGGAGTGAGCTTTTCTTCTCCGCCACATCCATCCTCCACGGTTAAGGTGCCGCTCTTTACGGCGTTGTACGCATACCCAGGGTGGTAGTGCCAGGCAAGCGACTCGCCGGGCGATATAGTCAGTGTTCGCACGGTCACCGTGGCCGGACCCTCGAAGAGTTCTGAATCTGGGATGGTCCCGACTGCGAGTATGACGGTGACCGCGGCATATGCGGTAACCCCGATGAGAAGGACACCTGCGCTAATTGCGATCACGAGGCCTCTTCGTGTTTTGAGTTTCATGTCTATTTTCCTCTTTTCTGAGTTTGAGTATTGTTCCTTGGCGAACTGAATTCGCGGCGACGCTTCGAGCGGCAAAGGCTCAGCGGATTCCTTCAATCGCCTTCGATTGAAGTTGTCCAACAACAGAAGCGAGAAGAAACGGTCAAACCTCTAAAGGCCTTAAGTTTTTTCTTGAGTGGAGATAGAATCAAGAACCGCTCAGGCTGCCAAAAAGTGGACAGTCGCAATACCGCCAGTTGTCTCGCTCTCGTAAACGTTACCTGAATGACGCATTCGCCTGACGCAGTAACTCAACTACTAATCGCCTGGGGTAACGGCGACCAGTCTGCCCGCGACCAACTGATGACTCTCGTCTATGAAGAACTGCATCGCCTTGCTCATCGGCACATTAGAAAGGAACGAGCCGGACACACTCTTCAAACGTCTGCTTTGGTGAACGAGGCATTCGTTCGAATGGTCGACCGAAAAATGTGCAGTGGCAAAGCAGGGCCCACTTTTTTGCGATTGCTGCTCAAATGATGCGTCGAATCCTGGTTGACTACGCGCGTAACCGTCGCTATGCAAAGCGAGGAGGAAACCAAATCCAGGTGACTTTGAACGAAGACCTAGTCGTGGCGGATCAGCGAAGTGCGGATGTAGTCGCTCTTGATGAGGCATTAAACGAATTGGCCAGCGTTGACGACCGAAAGCGTGCGGTTGTGGAACTAAGGTTCTTCGGCGGACTTAGCATTGAGGAAACTGCCGAGGTGCTCGCTGTGTCTCCCGGTACAGTCATGCGCGATTGGACACTTGCCAAAGCCTGGCTTAAAAGGGCGATGACCCAGGAAAATAAATCCACGATCGGTTAAATAGTGTTAGAGGGTTTCGAGGCTAATTCTCGCATCTACAGGGGGGGCCGTAGACTTTAGGCCGAGTGGTGGGCTGAAAAACAGGAAGACTTGGGATGTGACCTGCAATGTAATTATTGACGCTGAAAGGGCGCAGGGGTAGGATACGTCCACTCTAGCGCTTTAACCGGAGACCAGTTGCCGTTTAAGGAGCCCCTATGAGAAAGTTTGGCGTCTTCCTCATCGCTTTACTAGCTACATTCTCCACTGGGAGCCTTGCGAATGCGTGCGGTGATAAGACCATGCGCGTTGGGCGAGGTCTTAGGTTCTATCAGCTCCAGGCTTCGAAGAATCCTTCATCCATTTTGATCCATGCGCCCGCGCTGCCGTCGGGAAATGCTTCTCGGCTTAAGGACTTCCTGAAAGCTGTAGGTCATAAGGCCAACACCTTCGACGACGTCAACCGTCTCAACCAGGACCTAAAACCTGGTCATTACGACCTCGTGCTAACTGATCTTGCCACTGCTCCGAGTCTGGAGAGACAGGTTGCAGCTCTTTCGCCACAGACGGTGGTAGTACCAGTGACGTTTAAGCAGCCCAAGTCAGAAGAAGCAGCCGCCGCGAGACAATACAAAGTCATCGTCAAAAATCCGAAGTATGCCGAGGACTTTCTTGCAGCCGTCAATCAGGTCATGAAATCCCGATCGAAGAAAGTCTGATCCCAGAGCTCGCAAAAAGCACTATCGCTCAAAGGTGGAAGTGCCATGAGCGCAAGATTCCTTGCTCCCACCCTTTTGTC
This sequence comes from Pyrinomonadaceae bacterium, assembly GCA_050748205.1. GTDB lineage: Bacteria > Acidobacteriota > Blastocatellia > Pyrinomonadales > Pyrinomonadaceae > PSRF01. The sequence continues at coordinate 28,680 of JBOGOU010000602.1, forward strand.
TTCCGTCTTTATCCACCTTGGATTGGCAATATCGGTCCACGCACAGGCATGGTTGCCTCTGAAAGGTGAGGGGCAGGTCGCAGTTACCTACCAAAATATTTACGTCAAAGACCATGTCGATTTCGAAGGCAACAGATTCGATTCTGGACCGATACGCACTCACACCGTCATATCCAGTTTTGAGTATGGTCTCACGAGCAAACTAGCCCTGGATGCCGAAATCACTCACGTCAGTTCGAAATATGAAGGCTTTGTCGGCCCTGTACCTCATGGCCCCGTGGATACCGGTTCTTACCACCCGTCGTTCCAGGACGTGCGCATAGGCGTGCGCTACAACCTGCGCAGTCGTCCACTGGTTGTGACACCTTTTGTCGCAACCGTGATACCAACACATCATTATGAAACCAGAGGACATTCGGCAGTCGGTCGCCGTTTGCGTGAGCTGCACATGGGAGTGTTCTTGGGACGCGACTTGGAGGAAATTCTGCCGCGAAGTTACGTCCAGGGACGGTATTCTTATGCGATTGTAGAAGGTGTTGAAGAATTCAATCTTAATCGAAGTAATGGAGATTGGGAATTCGGGTACTTCGCAACCGATCGAATTTCGCTGCGATTCACCGGCGCATGGCAAAGAACGTATCATGGAATTGAGATCCCGAAGGATCGCTCACATCCTCATTTCCACGAGATTCACGATCGGGCGACCAAGGCGAACTTCGTTCGAGTGGGAGGCGGGGTTAGCTTCTCGCTGACCAACTCGCTGGGCCTACACGCTGACTTCAACAACACCGCCAGAGGGCTTAACACACACGCGCCAAGAGGTATTTCACTTGGCATCAGTTGGAGATTTTCACGTCGTGGCTTTCGTGTGGATGGGTCTTAATGCTCGTACGGCTTACGTTATTACAGTCATAGCCAATCCATCAGTAACAACTCATGCGAAGTAGTCCAGTAGGTATAAACGCACACCTTGCCGTCAGGCGTAATCATGATCCCACCGGGTTTCACCTCGAGACCCACAAGGCCTACGCGGTTCGAAGGCACGATTTCCTTCCACATCCGGCGGCGTCCGCTAGCAATCTCGACGCGGTACAGTTTGGTATCGAAGTCGCCCGGTGCCCGCACATAAAGTGCAAGACCGTCGGCGCTCCATTGGATGGGTTCGTCCGATGGTTCAAGGCCCTTAACCGGAGTTGCGGGGCCGGTGCCACCAGTTGAGTGAATGTAATAACTTCCATACGGGTCCAAAGCAAAGACCTTCTTGCCGTCAGGCGACACTCGAAGGGCAACAGTTCCTTCTTCAGTCAATGGATGCACAACGCCGGTCTCGATGTCCTGAACATATGAACGAAGGAACGCATCCTCGCGTGCTTCGACAGCTGTAAATAGTATTCGCCTTCCATCAGGGAACCACGAGCCATAGTGATATTCCTTGAAGCCGGGGTTTGGCAGCTCTTTTGGCTGGCCTCCTCTCGTGGAGAGCAGGGCAAGCTGGGGCGGCGATTTTTCTTGAATTGCCAGGGCCCAATTACCGTCTGCAGATAGGGCCAAGGCTCTGCCTTCACCAAGCCGAACGGGATCAGAGCCATCAAATCTGCGTAAGTAAGTAGACTTAACCTCTATCGACTCTCCCGATTCCCATCCCCATTCATAGAAAAGCAAGGCCTTGCCATCTGAAGAGATGTCGGCAGATGTAGACCAGGCGAAACGAGTCCCCAAGGCTTCGTTCGTCGAATCATCACTGACAATCACCATAGTGGTGTGGGTATTGCCGTGGGTTATCAACAGCCTTCCCTGCGGAGAGATGTCTTCAAGTTTTGCGTAGGACGGCATTTCATCAATATTCAGCCGCTCCTGGCCCGAGAGGGTGACGGCGTTGATATTCTGTTTCTTACTTACCTTTGACCCACCAAACCAAAGGGCATCTCCCGCTGCAGACCACGCAAGTCCTTTCAAAGCCCTCCAGCCACTGGAAAGGAACGCAGTTGCTTTCGTCTTGACGTCAACAACCATCAACGATCCGCTGTTATCGCCCATTGGATGTTCGAAGAAGGCGATTTTGTCGCCGCGACGCGAAAAACGCGGATAGGAGATCCACCCTTGGGACTTGTAGAGAACGTCGCCTGCAGGATACTCGAGTTGGTGTTGACCCATATCAGCACGGACAATGGCGAGTGTCTTTCCGTCGGGCGCAAAAGTAGCTTCGTCAACCCCTTCCATCAACACGCGAGGTTCGCCGCCAGTTGATGGCACCAACGCCAGTGTCCCGTTTCGACCATCGTTCCAGCTCAGCTCGAAGTTAAAGAGGACGGCCATTTCTCCTGTCGAAGAAAAATCCTTTAGTGCTGCGGATGGAATCGCAACAGGACGCGACTCAGAACCCTCAATATCCGTCGCAAAGACCTCGACCGGTCTGCCGTCAAACGCTGCACTGTAGATCACCCCTTTTCCGTCAGGCGCGAATCTGGCGGCTGTGATGTAACCATTACGGATTGTGAGTGCGCGCCCGGACGGTCGTGCGGATTTAGAATCGGAACTGGATGCTTTTTCTCGGTGCCGGTTTAGAGAAGCCACCGAGAGTACCGCAACTACAACTAGCACTAGCGCAGTCACGCTAAAACCGATTAGCCATTTTTTCTTTCCATCCGGCTTCTCGATCGATTCTGTCTCGCTAAAGGTTTCAGGGTTGGTGGATTTAGACTTGCCAGGCGTCGTCGCGCCGTCTGGACCGATCACTGGTAAACGAACCCCAGCAGAAGTTATCTGGCCCAGTTTCGCATTTAACTGGACTGCCTCATTAAGTTGATGTAGATCTGCCGACAACTCTGCAACGGTCTGGTATCGGTCGTCACGGTTCTTTGAAAGAGTCCGCTTCACAACTCTCTCAAGCTCAAACGGTACTTCCGGTATGCTTGCTGCCAGCGGCTCTGGCTCATCCTTTAAAAGGGCCGCAATGACGTCGCTTGGAGTTGCGCCTTCAAACGGCACTTTTCCCGTGAGCATTTCATAGATCATTACTCCCAAGCTGAATATGTCTGTCCGGGAATCAACTTGCAGCCCGCGCGCCTGTTCCGGAGACATATAACGAGGAGTGCCCATCACCATGCCAGGGTCGGTGTCGAGTCCGGTCTGACCCCTGTCGGTCGATTGAATCGTCGAGTGTTCGGTCAACTTCGCGAGGCCAAAATCTAAAACTTTGACGTATCCATCAGCCCGGATCATCACGTTCTCGGGTTTAATGTCCCGATGCGCGATTCCGGCTTTATGGGCCGCATCTAGTGCGCTTGCTATTTCAATAGCAAACTTCAGCGCTTCACTGACGTTCATTGGCGATTCAGCCATCTTCTGCCGCAGCGCGAGCCCATCAATGAATTCCGTTGCAATGTAGTGCAGATCCTCCTTCTGTTCGATTTCGTAAACAGTCATGATGTTCGGATGATTTAATGCTGAAGCAGCACGCGCCTCTTGCTGAAAACGACGCAGACGGTCCTTATCATTGGTAAATTGCGTCGGGAGTAGTTTGAGCGCAATTTTGCGTCCCAGTCGCGCATCCTGGGCCAGATAAACCGTACCCATGCCACCTGAACCCAACACAGAAAGGACTTGGTAAGGGCCAATAGTTTCACCTACTCTGTCGCCAAACATCTGGGCCGCAAGAGGTGAAGCGGTGGAGTCGAAGAAGGTGTCAGTTTGTTCAAAAGAGGTAAGGAGGGACGTGACTTCACTGTAGAGCGAAGGATCGCTCACACACTCATTGGCGAGAAACGCGGGACGCTCTCCCGGCTCACGCTCCAGAGCAGCGTGGAACAGCCGTTCAATATCCTGCCAACGTTCAGGTCTCATTTTTCGATTTTCAGATCCCCCTTTGATCGCGAGATTTGGGTAGCAAACCTCTAATTCTCAATTCGCGATCCTTATTTTCAACTTTGATAAGTGGATCTTATAGTCGCGGCAGATTTCAGCTCGCGGCAAAGGTCGAGGCGTAATATCATACTCGCAACCAAAGATTGAGAAAGCCAGTCCTACTTCCGGAAGTAGAAAAGATACGAGCGCACTACTACTGGTACAAGTTGAGCTGCAGTCAGGAAACCTCCAGGAAGTGAAACCGATAGACGTTGAGAACGGGCTGTTCCACTTCACCTTCCTGGCAATTCTCGAAACAATAACTCGAGCTCTTTGGATGCCTTTTCGACAGTGCGCTTGGCGTCGTGCACCGCCTTCGCCGCCTCTTCTACCTCGACCGCAACGCTTCGCGCGCGTCGGGCCGCATCTTCCGACGCGACTCTTGCCTTCTCGAAGTGCTCCTCGGCTTCTCGTCTTTGCTTCTCGGCTTCCTTAGCCTCTGCGTGAGCCTTTCTCTTTGCTGCCTCCAAACTCTGTGCCCTGGCTCGCACTTCGATCAGCAAGCTCTTGGCTTCCTGCAGTGAGACTTTCGCTTCAGCTATGGTTGCCTGACGCGTCTCTTCAAGCTGCCGCACGTCGGCCGCCGGCTCCGCCTTTCGTCTCGTGCTCGTGGCGTCACGGCCTGACTTCTGTGAGGACGGGACCCGCGCCGGTTCCTTTCTCAACTCCCTCATGCCGGCGCCTGGGATCAATGAGGCGAGCGAGTCGAAACCTGGAGGATCGACGTCGTGGGTCAGACGCCCGGGACGTGGAGCATCGGGAAGCGAAGCGTAGGCAGACATTGCCTCGAGGGTAGTCGTAATGCGGCGTATGGTGTCCGGCGTCGGGTTGTGACCTGCTTCGCGCAGCAATGCAGTCGCCAGATCTGAAAGGTGCGAGAGCGCCTCGCGGCGCGCGTCGAGCGCTCCGCGCATGTCCGCGACCTTCCGGGCAAGACGGGATGTCTGGGCGTGGCGAAAGCGCTCACCTGTCGCGATCAGTCGGTCGAATGCCTCGCGATGCTTCCAGTAGAGTTGGTTCACGGCCCACGCCGAGATGGAAGGCTTGACCAGCGCCTTCACGAAATCCGCCTCCCCACCCACATCGCCACGTCCGGCCTTCTTCAGCCTAGCAGCGAGTGTATTGCGCGCGGCGGTGAACTCTGCCAATGGGAGCCTGAACAACGCGTCAACATCATCCTCAAGCTTGCCATTCGTCTCGCTCACGTTACGGTCCTCGTTCGTATACTGCTTTCCACTATTTCTCCCCATCCATCTAGTCTCTCACTGTTTTCCCAAAACGCAGAAACCGGAACCGTCCAAGGCTCGAACGTTATTTCATTCAGTTTTCGAAATGTAGCAGCGTAATCGGAGACAGGGGATACCCACGCATTGCGGAACAGACGTTCAGGCTTTTCGGTTTCGGCTCCAGAAGGCAAGCTTGCCGATCAATTCGGTAGAGCATCCGGTCTTCGCCTGTTATAGCCAGTACACCACTTACGAGCGGTGCGCGCTTAGGAAAAGATGAAAGCCGACGATTGATGAAAAAGAAACATGGTCCAGCTCGCCCCCTCGTCCGGGTCCCTTCAACTACACACGCGCTGTAGCGCCGACTGATGTCGGTTCGTAGTCCAAATTCTACCTACCGCAAACAACCGGAATTTTAAAAGACGCTGCCGACTGCATGTCGGCTGGCGCTTCAATCTCCGCCAATCTCCGCCTACCGTACTCTTCAGCGAAGCTATTTCGAGAATGCATTGTTGCTGGCGCGAGCAGGTATAGATAGTTTAAGATGCGCTCGAATCCAAGCAATTTACAGCTCAGACGCTGGCTCAGGGTTACTGTAAGCTGTTGATTCTACAGGAGTTATCGCCCGCTTGGCTCAGGAAGTGGGCATTCCTCTCCAAACTTATAATCTAGTAAACTTAGAGACGTGTTGAAAATGCATTGGCCTGTTTTTGGCCACGTCTAAATCTCATAATTTCGTTCAAATTCTGCTTCTTTGACCGGCGAACTTCGAGGAAAATCCCAACTGCGAGAGTCGCGAAGAGATCGGAGTAGACTTTGCGAGTTTTTGTGGTGCGAATTCAACGACATTTCAAAATGAAATGCATCGATCTTTCCTCTTGTGGGTCAATTGCGTGCGGACTGCGCAGGCTTTTTGATGTTCTCAACTTCGGCGCTGATCCTCAACGATATGGTATTCGTAGAGAGGTCCCTTCGCATAATCCATACTCTGGCTACCGGACTATCCCTGATGACTTGGTTGAGTATCGAGCTAGCTGTTTTGCGCGAAAAATTGATCGAAAACTTCTGGCCCAGTTGCTGAAGGTAAAAGCCGCCAATGTACCCTACATCAAAATTTGTCCCGTTCGCTTCAAGAACATCTCTCACTTCGGGCTTTGAAAAAAGATCGTTGGCAAACGCCCAGCAAGTGGTCTTTTCTTTTATGGAGAGGTTCTCGATTTCCGTTGAGAGAATTTGCCGAATCAGCACGTCGCGATATTTGTCCCTGGGGAAAATAGTTACTACGCCCTCCTGAATCTCCCACGTGTACTCCTTGTGCTGAGCGGCAAACAATGCCAGCAACTCCGCGACAGTTCCTTGTTTGAAATCGAGACGGTAAGAGGGTTTTGATTCACCTTGGTTTGTCCCTTCAAACCCGATTGGAATCTCGTAAGAAAACGCGAGCCGAGCTAACAACGACTCAAGGCTTTTGGCCTTGAGATGCAAATTCTCTATACGCCTGGTTTCCAGAGGTTCTTCCTCCCTGGTGCTCATGGGAAGCGCAAAGGTACCAGCCGCTCCCGACAGAAAGATACTCAGAAGCAATACAAACCTCAGGGTTGACTCTCGCACGGTGCTCACCTCCATTTTCGATACATTGCGCAGCCTGCCTGTTCAGGGTGGCCAAAAACTTTGCATTTCAGGGCCGGGAGGAATCCGGTCTTCGGAGCATTCTCCCACGCCCGACTCATCTTAGGCGTCGATTCTGCCCCATAGTTATCGAAACCGTTCCGGATTCGGAAGCGTCCCTTTCTCGAAATTGATTTTATAAGTAGCAAGCTCGTCGTTGTTTCGCGCAACTTCCAAGCCGATTGGGATGTCATACGTCAGCGCCAGGTCTGAAAAAAAAGCCCTCAATACTCTGAGACTCAATCTCCACGGTTGTGAGCTGGATAACCTAAGTCCTTTTCTCTCGTCACGCCAGCAGGCTTTTGGACATATCCGAAAACGTCGTCCACTCCGCAGCACAGCGCAACAACAGATATCCCGAAAATCGCACTCCTTAGTATCATTGCCGCTCTCAGGTAGGAAACCAATGAATTCAGTAAGTAAGCATTAGGGCTTTCTCGTCCCAAACTCTTTCTATCGACCAGATCTTGTGTTCACTCTCTCTGGCTATGTGATTGAGCACACCTCTAACATCGGTGTTTGAAATTCTCAGGTCCACCTGTCGTTGAAATAGATGCTGCGGCCATACGAGTAAACATAGGGACGCACTGGTACCTTGTTCGCCTCCAGGAACTGCTTTACTTCCGGCAGTGCCAGCACCGCGTCCCTGAGTTTGAACTTATCAGTCCCTTTCGGCGGATTGAACCGCGCAATTTTGATATTGAGTAACTGCGCCAGGACCTCATCTCTGCCGGCCACAGGAGTAACATTGATCACACCGTCGCGCAGTTCCCATTTGTAATGCGGTTCCTGGGCTACTAATGAGTCAAGGATGCTTCTTAGAGTGCCCCTTTTGAGATGAATCCTGGTGTTGGGGTTATCCCGCGAACCAATCGCATCCTCGAGCCCGATCGGCACTCGATGGTCGACTGCCAGAGTGCTGAGAGCTAGCAACAAGGTGCCATCGGTCAGGTCTATGTCTATTACCTGATCAAGTGACGCCGGCTTCGAATCCGCTACCTTCTGGGCCGAGATGCCGGCGTCAGTCTCGCCCGAAATCATCAGGACGAGAAGTGCCAGCGCAAAAATAAAGGTCGTAAAGAAAGGCGCCTTCATTCGGGTTAATTAGGATCTAGAGGCATATTCCAATCAAAAGGCAACGCGAGTGAGAGAGCAATTCGTCCCACTAAATTCCCGAGTGGCCTCGACTACTCCAGTCTCGCAGCATGTCTTTGATCATGTTCGCTACCACTTTATCAGTTTCCTTTCCCTGCGCTTTGATCAGTGCTGCTTTAGCCTCCTCTCCACCGATGCGATAGAGTGCTTGAGCCGCCACAAAGCGGACGCGGACGGGTTTGTGATCCAGCGCGGCTGCGAGCTGAGGAACAGCCTCGCGGCCGATTTTTGCGATAGCCTTTGCTGCCGGATACGAATCCAGTGAAAGAGATGTAGCCTTGGAACAGTCCAGGGTTTCAGTCAATGCCGCAATCGCCTCGGGCGCCTTCAAAGTCCCCAGAATATCTGTGGCCGCGTCCCACTCAGAGAAACGTTCATTCGAAGTCAAAACCTCAATACAGCCGTTTGGCACCTTGGCAATCCTGATTAGTTCCTTGACCGCATATTGGCGCGACTGGGCAGACTCATTTGCAAGACTGAGGATCGCACTTTTAGCAGCCTGGCGTTCGTTCCCATCCGCGGAATGCAGCTTTTGAATCCAACTGTCCACTAGAGCCGCACCTTGCTGCTTGTCCTGGCCAACTGACGGTGTTGAACCAACACTGGAACAAGAATTAAGAACTGCAATGAGCCCGAACATCAACGGCAATAGCATCCTGCTCATTCTGTCCACTCCCTTTCTGAGATCACACTGAGATTCAATACGAGCACACACATCCCTGACCAACGGCAGTAAGTCTTACCGTATTGGCGAATGGTGAGGGTAGAAGTTGGCTTCCATTAACCTTCGGTTAGTGACCTTAAGAACCACTGACCACTCAATTTGCTTGCTTACTTCACCCCTACTTAGAATGGTCGTAAAGTTCATCACTGTATGCACCGACCTTATTTCAGGAAGATTAGGGACGCCTGGCGCGTCGATCGCATATATTCGATGCCCGTCTTTAGACTGGCTAACCCACAAAACAACTTCAGAATCATGGGTAATGCCGGAGTCAAAGCTAGCGGTACCTCCCGCAGCGCTGTCGTATTCGTCTATGACCCGGTGCTCTTCGATTTTCTGCGAAATAATCCACGTTTCAGGGCTGTCAGGGACGGTGGCGATGATTTCTACTTGCCACCCCCAGCGGTCTGGCAATGTTGACGATGGCCCAGTGGTGCGTCTATTACGAGAGGGAAACCTTAATGGATCTCCTGGCGACAAACTCTCGCCTGCTTTTCCCTTGATTTGAAGCGTGCATCCACATTGATTCTCTGCTTTCTTTTTTGCCTCCGCTTCTTTCTTCTGTTTGTGCTTGAGTTTCAGGTTGGCAAGTCCTTGATCGACCATCTGCTGATATGCAGCCAGAGACTCTTTCGATATCATCCGTAGTTACCCTTCGCATCCGCGACTCCCATAAATAAGGATCAGACTCGCGTCCCGGATCGTACCCGTATTCGGCGCTCACAATCATGCCCGTTGGATCCGTTAGATTCAGCGGGTTGTTGTGCGTGTAGGAATAACCATTCCAGCTTTGCGGATCTGCGGGGGTACCACTCACACGATCGACGCCGGTAAAGCGGCCCTGAAAACTCGCATAGTAACGCGCGTGGGCATAATCCAACTGCGTTTCGCTGTCGCGCTCGTAGCTGGTAAATTTCTGGCGAACGGTATCGGCTGTGTAACCCATTTGCGCCGTGCGCTGGCTCTGCGTCGTCAACTCTTCGCCAAACGGCAGATAGTCGTGGCGCTTCGTGGCGGCGAGCGTGCCGCTCTTGTCAAAGACCATCCTCGGCGTCCCCAGGTGATCACCTACCACCCAATTGAGATTCCAACCGGCCGGAGCGGAACTGTTTAAAACAACATTGTAAACACCCGCGTTAACTGTGTTCAGCGAGGTATCAACCAGCAAAGGATATTGCGGCGCGACCGTGCTGGAGTAAAGCAGAGTACTGTTGCGGTAATACTTCACTACGCCATTCTCGACAGCTACTTTCAAACGGTCCCCAGCCGCATAGGCGCCGAAGGCGCCGCGATAGTTGCCTGATTCATAGATATGCAACCCGGCCCCGCCGTCTATGAAGATCGCGTATTCGATGTCCGTGTAGTAGGTGGTCGTATCGCCATTACCCAGGCCGCACATTCGCCATGTTTGTATCTCGCCCAGCGTGAATTCTACCGAACCATCACCGGAAGCAATCGTTTGCGTAGAAATCGCGCCGGCGTCCCACGCATTGGTACCGCTGGTCTTTTGAATGCTATTGCCAGTTACCTGAATCGTGCTGCTGACATTCGTCCAGGTTACGTTTTGCGAGGTCGCGCCCGTGCTCCACGCTTCCAGTTCAACCAGGCGGCTGTAGCCATCCACGGAAGCGTTGGTCAGCACTCTGATCTTCGTCGTCGCGATCGGTGAGAAGGTAAACTTACGCCAGACTTTGTTATTGCCGGTGATGCTTCCTCCCGGAACAGTCATCCAGGCGCTGCCATTCCAATACTGCACATCGTATGCGGTCAGGCCGTAAGTGCTGAACGTCATTGTCTCGGTGGGCTCAACCGGACTCGGATAGTTGTCCTGAATAGTAAAGACATCTATCTCACTTATGGTCTTTGAGCCATTGAAATCGACTTGCAGCCAATCGGGGAAGGTGTTACCCGGCGCGGCATCATTCCAGCCGCCGCCGCTGCCCCAGTTAAGACCTTTGCGGTCGCCGTTGTTGGTCGCATTAGCCGGGTAGCTCAAGCTGTAAGTCGACGAGGCTGTTGCTACTCCCCCATTCGCGGCCAGCGCCACGGTTGTTTGTGAAGGCGTCGCTAATTCCGACGTAATCAGCAACTGTCCGCTGCGATAACCATATTCTTTTTTCGGTGTGGTCGCCGGGGCATTGGCCGCATATTCAGCCAGCAGCTCGCCGCCCAAGCCGTAAACCTGCCAGGTGATTTGATTGTTTGCATTGCGCCGCACGCGCTGCCCGTCGGCATGTATTGCGGAGTCGCTTGCCAGGAAAAAAATGAGCTGGCTACGCTGCCGTAGAAGAAATGCTTATCGACGCTTAAGGGGTTCCCGTTTACATCGTTATGGGTGGCGGCTACAAAACCGAGATTAGTGATGGAGAAATCACCGTTTTGAGTTTCAGGGCGGCTGTAACTCGTCGAGCCCAGGAGAGCATTTCCCACGTCGCGGGCGCGCCGGGTAATTAGTCGACGATAGACCTGGGGCAAACTCGCATCAAACTCCGTCCAGTGTGCGAGGCCGGGCACGGCGTAAAGCAGTCCATCTGCCGCGCCCGTCGCGAGACCGGATGACCAGTCATATTCGATCGCGCCGCCCGTAGGCAGTTCAACGCGAGCGAGCTCGCCATAACTGTTATAGAGAAACTTGTAACGCCTGGTTACGCCGTCGGTGTCTGGTAGCCAGACTGACGTCAGCACCCACGGATCAAATGGATCCTCCGCCCCATCCAATTCGGGAAACAGTTGTTTATAGGTTTTTATCGTGGAGTCGCTTCGCAGTGCCGTGCTCATGCTGCCCGCCGATATGTGAATTACGCGATTTGCGCCGCCGTAGCCTCTGTAAGTCAGGCGATCGCACAGGCCGTAAGGTGCCTCGTTCACGCCGTATTCGATCGTGATTGTCCGGTTGAGTGAATCTTTGATTGATGTCAGGACATCAACATAGCCGGAATTGGTCTAGGTAAAAGAAGTCTTGTTACCGTTGGCATCGCGGATCCAACTGATGACGAGGATGGAATAAGAACCGTACTGAAGGTTGTGATCAATTGCATCGACGCGATAGACCGTGCCGTCCGGCATCTTCAGATATCCGGTAATGCGACCGTTGCCACAGTAGGGAGCCTCGCGAATCGCGGCGTCTGCAATAAATGTCATTCCCGGTTGATCTTTGCTGACGAATAATGGTCCACGAAAAGTTCCATTAAGCGAACACGATGGGTAGCTGGTCGGCTGGCCCATTGTTGTCGTGTCGACAAGTTCATGCTGCGTACCGTCTGGAGCGGTGAACATGACCGAAACCGACGCCCAGCGATAAGTTGTAAATTGCTGAACGCCAATAACGCACGTTTCGGGTTTCCACTGGCTGTACCTCACACCCACAGTGCCTGGGCCATAACCGCCACCTACGGTCGCGTTTGCCCAGGGCGTGAGCGAAGTGAGCAAGTTGTTGTTCTCGTCGTACCACTCATTCTTGGTCACAATCCACTTCGACTCAATGGGTACTTGCACGCCGTAGCCAGCGTGGCCGCGGCCGCCAATTTGCAGAGCGGGCAGGCTGAAGCTCAGGCCGCCGCTGTAAAGATTCACGTTTTCAAATCCGCTTAGCGCATATGAACCTTCCGGCGAACCCGGAGCAAGCCCGAGCGGAGTTGTGTTATCCGTAGGACTCTGGGCCCTGACGGGAGCGGCGGCCAGCGCAAATAGAAAGATTCCCAGAATCGAAATGGCTGTTAGAGGATGCTTTACCGTTGCAGCGTCTTTGCCGGTGCGGATCATGTGGCTTCTCCATTGTGAGAGGGTTGGGTAATTTGGTCGATCCACTCGTCCCGATCAGTCTGTGTCTATTGAGGACTGATCGTTATGTGGCATACCCATTCCGGATGATTAGCCTCGGTTAGCAGATACTCGCCGGGAGGCGGATCAAATACACCAGCCGATCGCTTCTTCCGCATATTCAAGTTCACTTCCTTTAGCTGGCCGCCGGTCTTCCTTTCCAAACGAAGCGTGATGTCAGTAATGGAGCTGCGATTGTCAATCATCAGAAAGAACTGACCCTTGGCCAGGTTACTTCGGCTGGATCGAAGCCGTCTGCTCGAAGTGTGAGTAGGTGTGACGGCACCCTTGTTGCGGGTTTGTCCGGTGCCGTAACCACTGAGGGCTTTTGTCTCCCGCAACGCTGCCGTTACGTGGACTATTTTTGAGTTTGGCGGCCGTCACAAACCCTATTGCGCTCAGCGCGGCCAACGCCGTTAAGACCAAGAACGATTTTCGAAGTCCTATGGAACTTTTAGCGAACATCAGAGACCTCCAATTTGTGACAAGAATGGCTCAAGGCGTCTGGAGACGAGAAGACCGGTAACGATAGCGAGAGCAGCCAAGCAAGCGGATCGAGTCTTTAACACACCAATTGGAAACGATATTAGAAGATGGGTAAGAGAACCTTGAGGAAAAGCGCTTGCAGGGCGCCTGGGTCGATACATCTGAATTCCCTCGACTTTGAGGATCCAAGAGAGGCAGAGAGTCAGGCCTCGTAGCTAACAAAAGGTTTTAGCTTACCCTTATCCTTCAGGCCAACGACTGGGATAAGTCAGTTGAGAATTATCACCAAGGTATAATGCCGCGAGTTGAAAAACTCTATGCTTGTTTAAGGACCACGTCAAGGTAATCGTTTTGTAGAAGCCGATGAATTTTATGCAAGATTTTTTTATTGCAGGGCCGTGCAAGGAACTTCGCTTACAGATCAAGCCATACGGAGTCTTGGAATTTCGTGTCTGCTCCTACCGCTGGCGCAAGCGGGCATTGATGATTTAAGATGCCCAGAGTTACGGCTTGTCGGCGGGATCTTTCGGTAGTCTCACTTGACTGTAACCTATTGAGATTAAAAGATTTACGCCCGCTTGGCTCAGTGGTTGGGCTCATGCCTGCAAACTGCTTATCTAAAAGACTTACGGAATCACTGGAAATGCGTTGGGGACTTTTGGGGGACTACCCTTGAGTTTTCCTATCTACCTCTACGATAGCTTTGATATTTCACTTAACCTTGCAAGAACAACTCCAATCCGGCCTTGGCTAGCCGCATCGGGCAGAAGATAACCTGGCAATGCATCGATGAACTTCTTGGTCTTCAGCAGCTGACCGATTGTATCCGCAATGTGTGACCTAACGTCTTCAGGTGAGGCTCGCAGTTCTTCCAGGAGTTCTGACCTTCCGTCCACGAGCGTTATTAAGTCTTCAAGGTCATGGCTGGATAGGTAGTCACCTTTGCCGCGACCTTTGAACGCCTCAAGCTTGGTTGCACAAAAATACGGAGCAGTGACAACGCGAATGTGAAGGTCTCTTTCGATTTCACGTTGCTGCGCTGAGTCCATAGCTGACTTATACCAGCGATTGGAAAAGCCAAGTATCTTTTCGTCCAAGGGCATCAGATCCAACTTGATCAGGCCATGTTGCCAGCGGCAAATCGGAGCACCTTTGCTCGAGTCTTCGGCGAAGCCGAGCTTACGAAGCCGTTCGCCGAAATTTGCGTATGCCGCATATGATGTGACCTCCGCTATAGCATCTACGTCAAAGGTGGGACGAACGCCGCCAGCGCCCTCATCACTTATAAGCAAGCCGGTAGCACACCCGCCGACAAACACCAACTCACCAAGAAGTGGCCTCAACAGTCTCGAGGCTACTACCAGCAGTTCCAGGTTAGGGTTAGCCATGGACCTTCCCGCGCAAAAGCTTAATGAGTTCCTTTTCTGCTAGTCTGCGCTCGCGCGCCCGTCCGTCTCGGATGGCGTCTACGAGAGCCAGCTTCTTGTACAAATGCGGGTCGCGCAGGGCGGCGGCTGGTACAGTCCGATACAGCGGAGCAAAAGCGATACCTCGCTTCTTCCCTTCTGGATAAGGCCAGACAGGAATCGGTTCGTCGCTGGGGACAATCAGTTGTTTCAATGGCTCGGCAGCATATGAAGTCGGAAGACCGCGGGTTGATTCTCCGCGCTCTGCTGGAAACGCATACTTGACACCATGGATGAGGAATTCTTCAAGCGTTCCCAAATTAGGACGGTTAAGCATTTCGGGTCCGTGCAAGAGGCGAGCGGCCTGGAGGCGCTTCATAGCGCCATGGACCTCCGAAGAACTCATGAAGAGATCAAGCGCAATTTGTGCGAACGGTGGGCGTTTCGAGCCGTATCCAACTAGCTTCAGAGCGACGACTATGTCTTGCGGCTTGAGCATGATGTACCCATTATACATTCGCTATTCGCGAATAGCGAATGCACAGGATCTTCCGGGTAGTGAGATTGTTCCCAAAGACATCATTCCGCAATCGGCAGGGCCGGCAAGGCTTCACGCTGACGATACTGCGTCGCGGTTCGGCACAGCCAACTTAGTTACTGATGGATCGGACATTCGGCTTTTTGGGTGACCAAACTTTGACTTTCCTAAGTTCTTCTGTTTTCAAATCCCCTTCCCACTACAATCACCTCCATCCGGAACCCAAGAAGGGGCTAAGATGGTGGCGGTACGTGTTGATATGAAGCCAGCCGAAGCGATCCCTTGACCACCACTAGCCGCATAAATACTGGCTCATATCGTTGGGTCAGATTAGGTGCCGCCGTACCCAACGGACTTACAATTCGTTCCTCGTATGAGGGTGCGGGTTCGACCCCCGCCCCCGGCACCAATCATTTCAATCACTTACAGAGACTGATCGATCGCAGTTTCGTTCGTTCATCAAGTCTTAGCTGAGTAGTCTCTTCACAGCGCTAACGCAGTCGTTGTTTCGATCAAATAGTTAGCGCCCGCAACTGGTTGACTGTCTCGGAAGGTTCAGGACGGATCGTGTAGTCCGCGTTCACGTCAGCGGTGCGGATTATCCCGTCCTTGTCGATCACATACCGGGCGGGCATCGCCAGCCGGTACTCAGATTCATCATGGAACCTGTCGAGGGTGCTGCCGAAGGACTTGTAAAGGTCGCGCAAGTAATCCGGCAGTGTAAAGACAATCCTAAACTGCTCCGCCGTCTTCAAATGAAGATCGGTCAGGATGTCATACGTCAGATTCATTTTCTTGTGAATGGCGCGCGTGTACCTTTCGAGTTCCGGAGTGAGCATTTCTTGATTCCAGGCTTCGCCAACGTTTAGACTGTCGGAGGCTGATCGGTCGCTTCGCGGCGTTGTAACTGAACAAGGTATCAAGAAACGTGGTGAATCGGAGGAGGCGCAGATGGGGGTCTTGAAGGAGATTTCCCTCAATGATCAATCCGGAGCCCAGGCGGTTCGCCGAGCCAAGTCGGACCCGCTGATGTTTGGCTCGTCACTGGCGGATGTGTTTAGTGCGCCAGCCTACGACTGCCGAGTCTTAGGTCACGACCGAAAGCCTGAGTTCGCTGTGACGCGGCTCCGCTCAGGCCCGCGAGAGATGGAGAAAGCCCCACAGTACCCCGCCGATAACGCGATTCTGATCTGCGTCTCGCTAACCCCGTCAGCGGTGGGACAATGGAGAGCACGATACGACGGGCGCAATGTTGGAGTGACTCAAGCAATCCCGTTTGCGACAACATATATCGATCTGAATTGCCCGATGGAAATGTGGGTTCGTGGCCCGTTCGATTATCTGCACTATTACTTTTCCAATGAGCTTCTCAAGAGGATTGCACTGGATAACGGCGTATCGCCTGCATTTCACCTTCAGGAAGTGTTCTTCATCGAAGATCTGGTAGTGGCGCAAATGACAAAGAGCATTCTCGCCCCTGTCAGACACAGTGAGCCACTCGATCGGCTGGCACTCGACCACATCGCGATGGTGCTCGGCGCTCACATTTTGCAGCAGCATTGCGGTGCGCCGGAGTTCGCGACCAGTCCCCGACAAGGTCTGGAAGCGTGGCAAAAGCTCCGCACCGAGGAGATGTTGCAAGCAAGTCTTCAGGGAAACATCTCGGTCAACGAATTGGCGACTGCGTGCTCGCTTTCGGAGAGTCACTTCGCGCGCCGTTTTCGCCATAGTTTCGGCGCATCCGTTCATCAATACTTGATCCAGCTTCGGATCGATCATGCAAAACACTTGCTCGCCGATACCGGTAAACCTCTTGCAGAGATCGCGTTGCACTCCGGCTTTTACGATCAGGCATCCTTTACTCGGACCTTTAACCGGATCGAGCGCACGACTCCTTCACGTTGGCGTCGCTTCAATCAGAATGGCGCAGGTGGCAACGAATAGACTCGCCTCCAAATTACATTGAATCAGTTGCTCATCGGGTCGCCAAGCTGACCATCGTCTTCCGCTTCCAAAATATCGCTGCTTTCTTCGGATCACTGGATTGGAAATTACAAAACCGGCAGGATTCTACAAGAACCTGTTAGTCCTTCGATTTACCATATTCAAAAGCAGGTGGGTTCGAGATTGCTGATCGGACGATAGCAGCCAAAATCGAAATAAAGGGAGAGGTACACAATGGAACCAAAGAACGCAGAACATGGAAAACCGAGCATCGTCTTCTGTCACGGGATATGGGCCGATGGCTCCTGCTTTAACAAGCTTGTCCCGACGCTTCAGGCCGAAGGGCACGAGGTGATCGCCGCGCAGTACGGCCTTGACACGCTCGCAGCCGACGTCGCCTCAGTAAAACGCACTTTGGGGCGGGTCAACAGCCCTGCCATCCTCGTCGGTCACTCTTATGGCGGAGCCGTCATCACAGCCGCGGGAACAGATGACCGGGTGGCCGCGCTCGTTTACATCGCCGCTGTCGCCCCAGACGCCGGGGAGACGGTGCAGAGCCAGTTGAGCAAGTTCCCCACGGAAATATTCAACCACATCGAAGCCGCCGACGGACGCGTCTGGATGCTCCCGGACGGCGTCAAGTATTTCGCGGGAGACCTCTCTGAGGAGGAGCAGAAGGTTGTCTGGGCGACTCACTTCGCGCCGGCCGCGGATCTGTTCGAGCAGAAGCTAGATGGTACTGCATGGAGGTCGAAGCCGAGCTGGTACATCCGGGCTACGAACGACGGCGCGGTGCACCCCGAGCTGCAACGCTTTTTGGCGAAGCGCATGGGTGCCACCACCACTGAGGTAGAGAGCAGCCACGTCCCCATGCTTTCGAATCCGAGCTTGGTGATCGACGTGATCCGTACCGCCGCAAAGGCCGTTCAAGGACGATCTGCGGCAGCGTAAATCGCGTTGCCGACGTTCGTCGTGGTGAGTGTGAAGGATGCACTCGCACTCACCTCTCACTGTCGAGCACTGCCATCTGCGCTTCCGCATAACGCGTTCCGGCGACTTGGCTCGCCGGCACCGCCGTCTCCAGAGCGGCGATTTCTGACGCATCGAGCGAGACATCGAGACTCGACAGCGCGTCCGCAAGCTGTCTCCGCTTGCGAGCACCGATGGTAGGGATGATCGTTACGTTCTGAGCCGTGCCCTTTGCGCGCACCCACGCGATCGCGAGCTGCGCGGAGGACACGCCCTTCTCCGCCGCGATGCGCGCCAGCTCGTTGACCAACGGTTCATTCCTCTCGGAGTTGCCCTCGGAGAAGCGCGGCATGTGCGCGCGAATGTCGTTCTTACCAGAAACCTTCGCGCCGGTCAGCAGTCCCCGGGATAGGATGCCGTACGCCGTCATCCCAATCCCGAGTTCGCGCAAAGCCGGAATGATACTAACCTCCGCGTTGCGGCTCACCAGCGCGTATTCGATCTGCAGGTCACAGATCGGATGCACCCGTGCTGCGCGGCGAATCGTCTCGGCGCCAACCTCGGACAAGCTGACGTAGCGCACGTAGCCGGCCTTCACCATGTCGGCGACGGCACCCACCGTATCCTCGATCGGAACGTTCGGATCGAGGCGCGCCGGCCGGTAGATGTCGATGTAATCAACGCCAAGCCGCGACAAGCTGTGAGCGAGGAAATTCTTGGTTGCAGCGGGACGAGCGTCATGGCCGAGGAACTCGCCGTCCGGTCGACGGAGCGCGCCGAACTTCACGCTGAGGAGCACCTTGTCGCGGCGATCTTTAATCGCCCTGCCGACGAGAAGTTCATTCTTTCCCATACCGTAGAAGTCTCCGGTGTCGAGGACGTTCACGCCGCGCTCGATGGCTTCGTGGATGGTCGCAATGTTTTCGGACTCGTCAGTATCTCCGTACCAACTTCCGATGCCCATTCCCATGCATCCGAGAGCGATCGGAAAAACCGAAGGACCACTTTCACCCAATTTCACTTTGTTCGATGTGGTCATGCCGAACGCTCCTTTGCGATTTCGAAATAGTTTCCCCGCTCGAGATCGGCAATCAGTCCGATCTGTTGTGGACGCCATCCCAGGCGCTCTTGCGTAAGCTTGCTCGAAGCCGGGGCGTCGAGCGCCGCGAAATGCGCGAACCAGCCAAAGTGATCTGCCGCTTCGTCGGACGTCAGGCTGGCGACCGGTACATTGATGTGACGTCCGATCACTCCAGCGATGTCACGGAATGGAATTCCCTCTTCGGCGACTCCGTGATACCGGGTTCCGGCAGAACCCTTCTCAAGGGCAAGCCGAAAGAGATGGGCAGCATCGAAGCGATGCACCGCGGCCCATCGATTGAGCCCATCACCTACGTACGCGGAAACGCCTTTCTCTCTCGCGATACTGATTAAGAGTGGAATGAAACCGTGATCGCCGTCGCCATGTACCGACGGCGGAAAACGTACCACGGATACGTTCACGCCACGCGCCGCGACCGAAACTGCTGCCTCTTCCGATGCCACTCGCGGGATCGAGGTGGCGCTGGAAGTCGGCACGTCTTCTTCAGTCGCCAGTTGACCCGGCATAAGCATTCCAGTGCCCGAGGTTATGACCAGGGGCCGGTCAGAGCCGGCAAGTGCGGAACCGAGAGCCTCGATAGCCTGCCGATCTATCTCGCAATTTTCCTTGAACTTCGAGAAGTCATGGATGAAGGCCGTGTGTATCACGCCATCCGACTTATCTGCTCCAGTTCGCAGGCTCTCCAGGTCTTCGAGATCACCTCGATGCACCTGTGCGCCGGCGGCGATCAGAGACTCGGCCGATGCCTCTGAGCGAGCAAGACCGAGCACATCATGGCCCGCATTAATGAGTTCCTGAACAATCGCAGATCCGATGAAGCCGGTAGCACCTGTAACAAAGATACGCATATTGGAATCCTCTCTTTCGCATTCAGTATGCGACGGTGTTGTTGTCACGTAAATCCCCAATCGTCCGTACTTATTGCCTAAAAGTCCATTATCACAGCGTGCCATTCGAAGAGTAAGATATAGTTAGTCTCCGGAGTGCCATATGAGAAACCTGCTGGATGATCTGGCAAAAATAATAGACTCGTTCTCTCCCGCAGAAGGTCTTAATCAATCGCCGGTCACAAGTGTGCACTGTGTCAAATACTCGAAAACAGATCGTCGCACAAAGCGACGTTGGCGAGCATGTTTGGCGATTGTCGCGCAGGGCAGCAAGGAGGTCATGCTGGGCCGTCAAGTTTACAGGCTCGACGATGCTCATTACACCGCGACGCCGATTCAATTGCCCGTGATCAGCAGAGTCGCTTCGGCCACGCCCGAGCAGCCATTTCTCGCCTTATTGATCGACATTGATCCACTGACTCTGAGTGAAATTGCGGCGCAACTCGGCAAGGACTCGCTGAACGGAACAGGTAGTCCGGTGCGTGCACTGTTTAGCGGAAAAGCGAGCACGGAAATGCTGGAGGCTGTGATTCGACTAGCGAGACTGTTTCGCACCCCGGAAGATGCTCAGGTGCTAGGGCCGTTGGTCGTCAAGGAAATACTCTACTATCTCTTGAAGGGGCCGGAGGGATTGGCGATCCGACAGTTCGTACGCTCGGGAAGTAAGATGCACAGCATCTCGGAAACTATATACAAACTGAACTCCGAACTCAGCGAGGAAATTGATGTAGCTGCGCTGGCGCAAGCAGCGCACATGAGCCGTTCGGCTTTCTTCAAGCACTTTAAAGAAGTGACGGCCATGAGCCCGATTCATTACCAGAAACGTCTTCGTCTATTAGAAGCCAAACGTCTGATGGTAGATGAAGGTGAAACGGCTGAAGGCTCAGCCTTCAGGGTTGGGTACAAAAGTGCGTCACAATTTAGCCGAGAGTACTCACGCATGTTCGGCCATCCGCCCATCAAGCATGCGGCTAAACTCAAAAAATTCGGGGCACCATTTAACCTGATTCCTTCACCAACTTCTGTTCGGGACCAGAAATAACTTCACATACTCCTCATTAAGATTTTGCGCTTCGCGGACCCTGTGGCCGGCTGAGACGCTTACACCGGCATTCCGGAGCACGGCCAAACCCTTTCGCTTACCCTGGGATTCGGATCTGTGATGCAGCAGACGACTCGTTTCACCGGGCGGCAATCAGAGCATCGGTGCGTGGAGGAGTCCGTTTACTACCACCTCGGTGACAACAGGGCCCCAAATTGACGTAGACAGTTCCGCCTTTCGCCAGATTGCCGGCTTCATGGATAGGCTATCGCTTTGAGTCTGGGACTGACGAAGATGTACCGCGCCAAGCAAGAACAGCTAAGGCTACCTCTCTTCAGCAACCAGTCGGCGGCGAGCCTGTGACAACCATGAACGGAACGATTGGTATCTTTACTCATTGGTTTGATCCAGCTACGTCCATAGGAACTTCATTGAAGAACCGAATGGAAATCGGCGCTTTCAAAATCTCCTCAACTTGGGCCGTAATGCCCCCTTGCGTGCGCCAGGCAAAGTAGGAAACATAAGCCTCCCGCGTCTCCCAACGCTGCGCGGAGACAATATCGTTAGGATCATCCTGGTTCTGCCGGATCGATACCTTCTCGGCTCCCCCATGCTGCATGCTCTCAGGCAGCAGCTTCCTGAGAAGCGCAATCAGATCCTCTGATCTATTATCCTTGGTCTTGAATTCTGTAAGAATATTGATGCCCATCGGGTCCTCTCCTTCTCGTTGAATAAGCGCCTCGCGAGCGCCTCCGTGTCGGGCAAGTGTGTCTTTTCCGCAGCGTTCGTGTGGTTGACCGCTGCCAGGTTTGGACCGCGTGATCACGGATATAAATTCGCCAAAGCCGTATCCTGGTTGCGAGCTTTACGCCCTGACTCTGTGTCGTTCCACCTTTCAAAAAAGGCTTCGTTCATTGAACGAAGCCTTCCTATTTAACGCTGCCGATTTCGCAGAGCTTCGAAGAATTACGAACTCTGCGCGGCTGCCTTCTTGCCTTGGGCCGCTTCTTTAATGATTGATGCCACCGCTTGCGGTTGCGATACATAGATGGCGTGGCTGCCCGCAACCTCGGTCACCTTTGATCCGGCGCGCTCGGACATAAACTTTTGGGCTACGAACGGGATCATCTGGTCTTCTGTCACCCGCAGATACCAACTCGGCTTGCTCCTCCACGCTGGTTCGGTGATTTCTCCGGCAAGCGCATTAACCCCCCAGGGAACCTGCGAGTTCGCCATAAATGCTGCCTTGGCCGCATCTACATCAGCAGCGAAGGATGCAGCAAATTTCTCACGGTCGAGAAACAGGAATCCGTCCACCGGCGGCAGGATCGGCGGAACTGGAGCGCCTGCAGGCGGATCCTTGATAAGTGAATTAACTGATTCGCCCTTGTCTGGAGCGAAAGCCGTGATATATACGAGAGCAGTTACCTTTGGATCAGTGCCCGCTTCCGTGATAACGGCGCCGCCATACGAGTGACCGACCAGTGTTACCGGGCCATCCTGTGCCGCGATCACCCGCTTTGTGACGGCGACATCGTCTTCCAGCGATATCGTCGGGTTCTGAACAACGGCGACATTGTAGCCATCATTCTTCAGAATGTTATAGACGGCTTCCCAACCGGATCCGTCCACAAAACCTCCGTGGACAAGAACAATGTTCGTTGTCCCTTTTTCTGAATTCTCAGTCATAATTCGATTTCTCCTTTTCGATGCGACGCTGATGCCGCCAAGAGTCCCTTCCCTCGTGGTGTTTATCCGTCGCTGAGTTATCAGAACCTCGCTTCGAATCACACCGGTGATGCTCAAATGGCGGATTGACGGTGATTTCTTTCCTCTAGCTTAAGCCTGCGATGCCATTAAAGCTAGTCTGATCGATGGCCAGTTAAGGTCTGCGTTGCGACGAACCCTGCACGGCGGTGCGGAGCTCCTCATACTTCTCGCTATCCACACCTTCGTCGCGATGATCACTCTCCCTCTCAGTCTCCATTTACTTTGGGACACTGTTGTTCGCCGAAGCCAGTGAATAGCGAAAACCAGTACTGGCATTGTTAAGCGCCGCAATCAAAAACGCTGCGCCAGAGGCACGGCTCGTAATGGCGGCAACATTCACGTTCATTGTGATGTTCCCCCAACCAGCAGCCCAGGAAAGAAAACGAAGCCGGCTCCGCCTTCAATCGAGATCGCGCCAATCGAGATCCGCGACGCCGTTTACCGCGAACTTATTCGCATCTCGCCAGCGCAGAAATACTATCCTCACGTGGTAGACGGCCCGGACGGACTGCTATCCAGAGGACTGCTGGAAAGAGAAACACAAAACTACGGCGCTCTGCCTCCCACGCAGAAAGAACGCGCCCAGCTCGCCCGGCAACTGCGGAATTTTGTTATCGACAAATTTCCCGAATACGGTCGCCGCTATTCATACGCCGGGGTCGTCGGCATACCCGGGTTCTGGCAAGACGCTAACGGCATTGTCCAACTATGGAAGCCGCGCGCATACAAAATGCCTATGCTCGTAATTCCTTACAAAGACGATCACGGCCGAATTCAGGCCTGCCAGCTTCGCCTCCATAGAGGCGACATTTCGGAAGGAGAAAAACGATATCGCTGGCTGGCTTCACCGATTGAGCGCTGCGGCTGTAGCTCGGGCACTCCAATCCATTTCACTTTCAAACCGTCAACTTATCCCAAAGGGAAAACCGTTCTCATCACCGAAGGCGCTTTGAAAGCAGAAACGCTCGTTAGTCTCAGACCGCAGGTCCGCGCCATCGCCACCAGCGGCGTTAGCTGCTCACACGAAGAAATCATCGAAGTGGCTCGCACATATAACGCATTGATTGCTTTCGACTCTGACCACAAAACCAACCCGGCCGTATGCCGGCAGCTCGCCAGGCTGATCGCTGCCAGAGAACAAGATGCGGCTACTCGCAATCTGTCCACAAGCACCAGAATAGTTTATTGGGAAGGATATAAAGGCATAGACGACGCCGCTAAAGCAGCAAATGTGGCCTTTAGCACTATCTCGATCGCTGAGTGGTTTTCAACTCTGGCCGGTGATCCCCTAGAAGAAGTCAAAAAGGTCTGGAACGAGACGCGATACCAACCCACTTCGGTACTCAACTAACTCGAACTGTTCTTGAACAATCAGAGAAGCTCTCCGCGAGATCCACGTCATCCCTCAATCTCTCGACCCTGCCAAAAAGGCAACAGGTCTCGATGGTCAAATTCGTTGCCACCCACTTCTTGCATACGATTCTTTGGGAAAACTAGAGAATATGAGCCGAATCCCGGTCCATTAAAATATGGCACAACATGTGCTTCTAACATTGCCGCCGGAGACTCGGCTTGTAGACACGATGCCGCGAGACCAAGAAGAAGAGTCAATCCACAGTCGCGTCTGACCCATGAGCCTGATAAGTAAGAAGACCCGCATTGGTGCCAAACGTGTCGCTGAGATTATCGGATGTTCCACAAAGGCAATCCTGAACGGCGGCGCCGTGTGCGCTGGATTATCTGAGCGCTGGGAGTAAATCTATGCCCTCCAAAGAATTTACCGCAATTCCAAAGAGCCCAAAAGAACGCGAAGAATTCGACACAAAATAAAATACGTCACTGAAGTAAGAGACTCGTAATATTCGCACGCGAGAGAAGTATGGAAGAGATGGTATCGAAGCATGTGGAGACTAGCCCGACGCTGGAGCGCAAGCGAGCGAAGTACACCGTTGAGGATGTCAGGCAGCTTTGTGGTGGCATCTCCCGCTCTACAGTGATGCGTGAGATTCGACGTAAGCGGTTGGCCTGTTATCGAGCACGTCGAACGTTGCGGTTCTCTGAAGAACACATCACGAAGTATTTGGAAAGGGTCGAGCAAGGGGTAAAATGAAACTGCTATTCCGTTTCTATCTCTCATGTCAAGACCGAACTAACACAAGACTACTGTTGTCATACTATCGTCAAGGTCGGATGATCCTGGCACCATCTTAGGCCACGCTCGGAACCTGGCCCGAATGAAACAACCCAAGAACCAAAAGGCCGACATTTTGATCGGCCTATCGGTTCCCAGCAACGGAAGGACTCAAGATCTCGCTCGCTTGAAAGTCCCTAACGGCTTCTCAAAGAGTTTATTACTTTTCTTATACCGCAACCCGCCGTTCGTTCAGAATGTTGCGGGCCTTATCGATGGTGTCCTTCGTCAGGTTGTAGTACCGATAACTCATACCAGTTTTCATTGCTGTGCAGGATAAGCGCTGTTAGAACACCTTTGGTTTTTCAAGAGGCGAAGGTCAACTTGAGAAGCTTCCACCAAAGCCGGTACAAAACGAACAAGCGATTTGCTGTTCGACATGCGTTTGAACCAATATGGCAAACGCGGGTATGGATTGCCGGTACTTGCTCGGCTCTTTTGGGCACAGCGATCCCACTAGCGTATGACGACGTTTAGGAGTGTTGAGTGCTTCCAGTACTCGCCCCGCCTCTTTCGTCTGAAGCTCGCGAATCAACAGAGGAGATGGCACCCTCCCCGAGTTTTGAAGCAAAAAAGGACGCGTAGAAAAGCAAGAAATCTACTCGTATCCGTGTCGATGTGTGAGAAGAGAATCAAAAATCTGGTAGCACTACCAAAAATCCAGACCTGACCGAAAGTCGAAAGTAAAAAACAAATAAGCCAGTAGATAAATAATTGAGAGAGTGAGTTATTAGGGCGCGCCAGGGGAGAGAGAACGGGAGCGCTAAGATTCGCAAA
>JBOGOU010000603.1:0-14349 GCA_050748205.1 Pyrinomonadaceae bacterium
GAACACACGTGGGCTACCCACGACTTTTTAGTGGCCGGCTCACACTAAGATTCAAATAGTCAGAACTTGAATGGAAATCTGGTCGTTTATGTCAAGGAGACTTTGGAGTGCGCAGACAACGGCGGCGCTATGGATTGCTTGTAGTCCCGCGCTGGCGCCTCGAAAGCGGCGTCGCGCTCCGCTTGCCGCCGCACTCCAAGGATAACGGTACTCGTCACTTTCGTTGACAGCCGGCGATGGGCGTCCGTAGAATACCAATTCCGTCGCCCTTTTGATTTCCGCTTTGCTCCTTAGCCACTGAGGTATCGATCGTGACCCTGGTTAAAATTATCGTCATCACAGTGCTGATAATCCTGAGCATTCTGCTGTTCGGGCGCTTCTTCATTTAGCTCAGGCGGCATGCTGGTGCCCGCGGAAAAGCGCAACAAAAGCCTTCCTTCTTTAAGTGTGGTTTGTTCACTGGCGCCCGGCCGTTATTCCGTCGTCCTCATCCTCTTTTTTCTTGCAATTACCCTCTGTCAGCCCGCTTCATCGCTGGCGCAAGACCCGGACGAAGAGGTAATACGTGTCAGTACAGACCTATTACTCTTTCCTGTTCGCATAAGAGATAAGCGGGGAAACAATGTCGAGGGGCTGACGGAGAGCGACCTGTCGTTAAGGGACAATGATCACGCTGTCACCGGTCTCTATTTCTCGCCAGGCGCGGACCGAGTGGTACTGATCTTCGCTCTCGACCAGTCTGGCAGTTTGCGCGAGATCATTTCGCAACAGCGCGATGCGGCGCTGGGTCTGTTTTCGCGATTTGGCGACAAGTCGAGCGTAGCTGTGTTGCGGTTCGCGGAGGCAGCCTCGCTAGTTGTGCCTTTCGGGAGAGATCCAGACGCAGCCCGCGCGGCTTTCAGCTTTGCAGCCGGCGCAAATCAACATACGGCTATATTCGATGCGGCTGCGAAGGCCGTCACGATGTTTGATCAAATGGAATCTGATCGCGTTCGAGTCCGGTCCGAGCGTCGCATTGTAATTCTGATAAGCGACGGTCTCGACAACGCGAGTCGTTCCAAAGTTAGCGTCGTAATCGAGTCAGCGCTCGAGAGGCGAGTGTCTTTTTATGTGATTCATTTGCCGCTGTTTGAGCCGCTAGATGGACGACTTGCCGTGCGTGTTCCAGCTAAGGGATTTCGCGACCTCGCCGAGAAGACTGGCGGAAGGTACTTTTTGGCGGGTGATTCCAAGTCCGCCCTGCAACCAAATCGAAGCGTCGACCTAACGCCTGTCTTTCAAGCCATCGAAGCCGATCTGAAAAGCCAATACCTGCTTGGTTTCTACATCAGTGCGTCCGCGCACGATGGACGCAAGCATCGTTTTTCACTTAGTCTGGTGCCGCCTAACATAGAGTATTCGGTTGGAAGGCTCGGCTATTCGCGGACTCATGAGTTCTACGTGAATCTGCCTGCTGGTGCTACAAAGGTACAGAATTGACTGTTCTTTGTACTTTTGTTCTTTGTGCTTTGCTCTAGTGTCGCAACGCAGTGACATGAGTTCAGTACCACCAGGCGCTAGTGGGTGGATCCGCTTCGGCCTGTCGCCACGCAGTGTCATGAGGTCATCAGTACCGTAGCGCAGTAGCGTCGGGTTAACGGTTCGAACCACAAATCTAAGTATTATTAGGCAGATGCCGAGAGGGCTCTAAACACCTAGAGGTCGAGTTGTGGATGGCCAGACCCGACGCTACCGCGTAACGGTACTGACTTCATCACACTGCGGCGCGTAAAGGACAAAGACTAAAACGGATCATGAATATGACCGATAACAACGAACTGGGGTTGCGTAAGATTAGACGAGCGTTAATCAGTGTTTCGGACAAGAAAGGTATCGTCGAATTCGCACGCAAACTAAAACGGTTCGGCGTGGAAATCATCAGCACTGGCGGGACTGCGGCTGCGCTACGCGAGGCCGGGATCGATGTCCTCGACGTCTCAGATATTACAGGTTTTCCAGAGATGATGGATGGGCGTGTAAAGACTCTCCATCCGAAAATTCACGGTGCTTTATTGAGCGTTCGGGACAATCCGCGGCACCAGGCCGCTATGGCCGCGCACGGAATAGAGCCGATTGATTTGGTGGTTATAAACCTTTATCCATTTGAAGAAACAATCGCCCGAGATAATGTTACTCTCGAAGACGCGATTGAGCAGATTGATATTGGTGGCCCAGCATTGATTCGCTCGGCCGCAAAGAATTATCGAGATGTTGCAGTGATCACTTCCCCTGACATGTATCCAGAGGTTATCAGTCAACTAGATCTGCGAAATGGCGCATTAACAGTAGAAAGCCGAATGCAGTTAGCAAATCTCGCGTTTATGGCAACATCAACGTACGATTCTAGTATTTGGACTTACTTGCTTGATCGCGCTTTCCCAATCAAACCAGGGCAGGAAGTATCCGAGATCAGTCTGCCCGACTCCGATTCAATCTATTTGAATAAGCTTTGCGACCTGCGTTACGGTGAGAATCCGCATCAACAAGCCGCCCTTTACTCTGTCGATGAAGCCGCCGGCATCGCCCAAGCAGAACTGCTTGGCGGTAAGGAAATGTCTTTCAACAACTACGTTGATGCTGATGCGGCCTGGCAACTGATTTGCGATTTCGAAGAAACCGCTTGCGCAATCATCAAACACACGAACCCTGCCGGCGTCGGTCTAGCAACAACAAGTGAACGGGCTTATCGCAAAGCGCTGGCAACCGATCCGGTTTCGGCCTTCGGCGGAATTGTCGTGTTCAATCGACAGGTGGATAGTGAGGCCGCCCGCGCCACAACTGAAATTTTTACGGAAGTTGTGATCGCGCCAGACTACGAAAAGGCTGCCCTTGAAGTTCTACGAGCTAAGAAAAACCTACGGGTGCTGAGGGTGTCTAACGAAAAGCGCGAGCAAGGGTTTGAATACAAACAGATCAGCGGCGGGATGTTGGTCCAGACCCGCGATGTTCACAAACTCACGGCAGAGGGTTTGAAGGTTGTGAGCCAGCGGTCTCCTACGCCGGATGAGATTCGTGACTTACTGTTTGCCTGGACTGTTTGCAAACACACGAAGTCAAATGCGATCGTTTATGCGCGCGAAGGACAAACTGTCGGCGTGGGCGCCGGGCAGATGTCTCGTGTGGACTCTGTCAAAATTGGCGCCCTGCGCGCACAATTGCCTCTCAAGGGTTCGGTGCTCGCTTCCGATGCATTCTTTCCGTTTCGCGACGGAATTGACGAAGCCGCAAAACACGGTATCACGGCGGTGATCCAGCCAGGCGGGTCAGTGCGAGACGAGGAAGTCATCAACGCGGCAAACGATCACGGTTTGGCGATGGTGTTCACCGGAGTTCGTCATTTCAAACATTAAGTATTCGGAGGAAGACATGCGAAATGTACGCAGCGTTTGTGTTTTCACCCTAATCATTGCGCTACTTGTGCTGAGTGTTACGGTATTCGCCCAGCGTAAGACACAGCGAGTTCGTTTTCCGCGCGGACGGACCACGGCCGTGCTTCACGGTGCGGTTGTGCGCGGCACCAACGATCGCTACATTCTCGGTGCGCGCAGCGGCCAGACGATGATCGTCCACCTCAGTTCGCGGGAGAAAAATGCGGTGTTCACCATACTTGGTCCTGATGCGACTGCCTTGCCGGGAACAGAGGAAGGACTCGATGTGTCTGACTGGACCGGTGAGCTGCCCTTGACAGGGGATTACTCAATCTGGGTGTCTCCGATGCGTGGAAACGCCACCTATACGCTCGAGGTTACGATTCGGTAAGGGAACTTTTCTGGCTTGCTCTTGCATCAACCGATCAACGATACTTCGAAAAATAACTGTAGGGGCGTCCCTCCGTGGGCGCCCCTTGCGCCGCCATACGGGCAAATTACTGGGCGCCGCTTGCACTCCGAGAGGGGACGGACACGGAGTTCCGCCCTACAAATTACGGGCGCCCCTTGCACGCCGAAGGGGCGGACACGGAGGTCCACCCTACAAGTTAGCAGAAGAGATTGAGGGAATATGGCTGAAACAGATCTACCTGTCGAATCCACCGAATTCATTCGTTGCCGCTACTGCGGCCAGCGGAACCAGGTTCGACCCACAAACGGAGAAGTCCGCTGCGGCCGCTGTCGCCTACTACTTTCTGCCGATCCCCACAAGAAGTTTGCTTCGCTCGACAAGGAACAATACATTCACCCGGCGGACAGGCGCGCGCTCGCCGCTTTGAAAGCCATACCCGGAATCGATTCTGCGCTTAAAAAACTACTGGTCGTCACAGGCGAATCGGCCATTCGCGTGATCTTTACTGCGAGCGCCGTGAAGGTTACACCTCAGCAGTGTCCCGACCTCCACGCCAAGTTGCAAATCGCCTGCACTACGCTCGGCGTGGACATGCCCGATCTCTTCGTGCAGCAGAATCCGGTGGCCAACGCCTTTACAGGCGGGGTTGAGCGTCCGGTAATTGTTCTTTACTCGCAGCTGATTGAGCGCTTGACCGATGAAGAGGTACTCGCTGTGGTTGCGCACGAAGTGGGCCACATTCATTCAGAACACGTCTTATATCTAACGGCTGCACGCCTGATTGAATATCTCGCTAAAACAGCGGTTCTCGCATCACCGTTGACAGGAATTGTCAAAGAGCTTCTGACCCTAACCATGCGCAGTGCGCTGCTGGCGTGGGCCCGACGCGCTGAGCTTTCTTGTGACCGTGCGGCCCTGCTGGTTACTCAGGACACAAACGTCATTGGCCGGACAATGATGAAGTTGGCCGGAGGAACCTACGCATCAAAAGTGGACTACGACTTGTTTCTTTCCCAGGCTCGCGATTTCGAGAAGAACTACGATGAAAAAGCCCTCGATCGCTTTTGGGCCGATGTGATCACTGCCGGCCTGAGCCACCCTTTTCCGGTATGGCGAGTGTCAGAGATTTTGAAATGGGTGGAAAGTGGTCAGTACAAGGAACTAATAACCGGCGCGTCACAAAGTGAGGCGGCGTAGCACGCGAGTGATTAAGTTAATGAACTCAAGGTTCTCACTCAGATCTAATGCGGCACTCCTCGTGACGGGTACTTACCTGGTAATTTTTTTCCTTTGCTTTTTTCTTAGTCTAAGGATGCCAGACAGCAACATTTGGGGCGGGACTTTTCTTTTGTCGTACCCTTGGTCGATGGTAGTGCTTTACGTGGCTGCATGGTCAATAGTCCATAGCGAGTATCCGGTCGTCTATTATTTCGTTCCCGGCGCCTTACTTAATGCAATCTGCCTGTTTTTTCTTTGCGGACTGAGCAAACGAAGACCGGATCGACTCTCTTGACGGATTTCTTCGGTGCGTCTCTTCGCCCGTGGGCTTTTTGACCCTTGCACACAAACCATCATAGAGGCTGACAAACTTAACCAATTATGCTTGAGGGAAAATTCGGAATCATTTTTGGTGTTGCAAACAAACGCTCGATAGCCTGGGCAACTGCGCTTTCTTTGCACGGAGCTGGAGCACGTCTCGCCTTTGCGTATCAGGGGGAACGGCTAAAAGAGAACGTCGAGAGCCTGACCGCCGAAGCGATGCCAGACTCTTTGCTTTTGCCCTGTGACGTTACGAAACAGGAAGAGGTTGACGACACTTTTCGTCGTGTTGGCGACGAATTTGGCCGGCTTGATTTTCTCATTCACAGCATCGCGTACGCCCCGCGCGAGGCTTTGGGCGGTGAGTATCTCGACACAAGCCGTGAAGCATTTCTGACGGCGCTTGAAATCAGTGCGTATTCCCTGGCCCAGCTAGCCCGAGCCGCCACCCCTCTGATGACTCAAGGAGGCAGCATTGTCTCGATGACTTATTACGGTGCTGAAAAGGTTGTCGCCGGCTACAACGTCATGGGAATTGCCAAGGCCGCGCTGGAAGCGAGCACACGCTACCTCGCCAACGATCTCGGGCCGCGTAACATTCGTATAAACGCCATCAGCGCCGGTCCGATTCAAACCCTTTCCGCTCGGGGAGTCTCCGATTTTTCTACGATGATGAAGCATCATGCCGAGCGTGCACCTTTGCGACGCAATGTCGAGGCGAAAGAAGTCGGCAACACCGCTCTTTTCCTGTGTAGTTCCCTCTCTTCCGGAATCACCGGCGAGACTATCTATGTAGACTGCGGCTACAACATCATGGGTATTTAAGTGGCCCAGACTTTAGTCTGTGAATGCTGTCTGGCGATCAGATAGGATACAGATTGAAGTCTGTGCTAGTGAGAACACAGACTGAAGTCTGTGCTACTAAGGAGACGCGATGGATAAACGTTCCCTGCACCCTACTCAGGACGAGCAACTTCTCGAGAGTCCGAGTACCGACGCATTCACGCATACTGACACCTGGCGCGTCTTTCGTATCATGGGCGAGTTTCGTGGAAGGCTTTGATGAACTCGCGAGTTTGACTCGTGGCGTGTCGATCTTCGGTTCGGCTCGCACGCCGCCGGATGATCCCTATTACAAAGCCGCAGAAGAAACGGCCGCATTGCTCGCACGCGAAGGCTTCGCCGTAATTACCGGAGGCGGGCCCGGAATGATGGAAGCAGCGAATAAGGGCGCTTTTGAAGCCGGCGGACTGTCCGTGGGCTGCAACATCGAGCTGCCATTTGAGCAGTTCGCCAACCGCTATCTAACGCGGTCCCTTAAGTTTCGTTACTTCTTCGTGCGAAAAATGATGTTTGTCAAATACAGTCTCGGCTTCATCATTTTTCCCGGAGGCTTCGGCACCCTGGATGAACTCTTTGAAGCACTCACACTGATTCAGACCCGCAAAATCCGCAACTTTCCCGTTGTGCTTTTTGGCTCAGAGTACTGGAAAGGACTGCTCGATTGGATTCGTGATTGTGCACTAACTGGAGGCAAGGTATCGGAACAGGATCTAAAGCTTCTGCACGTGACCGACTCGCCTTCCGAGGTCGTCCAGATCGTAGTCAATAGCCAGAGCTCGTTGCACGAGCTGGACAAGAGCGTGTCAGACGAATACCGCGCGCTCGAGGAGCGGCAGATGTAGCAAAGGATCGCGACTTTAGTCTGTGGTGAGACTCTCTTCCCCGTGGAGGCTGGCTGAGAGCCATTCGAAGTAAGGGACAGAACTTGCTATTAAGGGCAAGGCTACAATCTCGGGGGTTTCATAACTGTGTACCGCGCGCACTTCCCGCTCTAACTCCTCGAATTTCGACCGCATGGTTTTAGCAATTAGCAAAATCTCGACTTGGTGTTCGATCTTACCTTTCCAGCTGTAAACTGATTCCATCTGCGGCAAGATCTGCACGCACGCGGCGAGCTGTCGCTCCACGAGCATATCTGCAAGCCTGGCAGCTTCTTCGCCATTAGCAGCAGTCATCAAGACTACGATGGCGTCGGTTGGTTGGTTTTCATGTTCCATCGCTTATTAACCGCCAAGGCGCCAAGTTCGCCAGGAAACAGAACAAAGTCAAGTAACGCTGTCTAACGATGCCGTACCCAATTGATTTCAAATTCCAATAGGGCTTGGCGCTCTTGGCGTCTTGGCGGTTGAATCTCACTCCGTGTCTTTGTTCTCTTCTTCCGACGTCCCTCCGGTCAGTGGCGTCGGGTCATTACCGAAGAAAGCGGTATAAAGTTCCTGAGCGCGATCGAAATCGCGCTCATCAACAAGAATGATGCTGCCTTCCGCGGTCGTAGATAAAAGAGGAGAGAGCGCATCCGCACCCCCCGATTTCACCACCGACCGAATTCGATTCTGCTTGAGGATGTCGTTGACCATTTCCGCTTCGATGGGCGAGCCGAACGTGTGCAAAGCCAAGAGGCTCGCCTCGCTATCGTCATGCCCAGTAGCGGGATCTAGACGTTCCACAAGTTCGGAGTTGTCGTCGGGGCAGCGGGTAATACCCGGCTGGTACTCAGCTTCGCATACAGGACAGAACATAGCGTCTCCAATCAAAGAGTCGAGAGTCGAGAGTCGAGAGTCACAAGTGGTGAGTATAAGTTAATTACCAATTAATTATCACTCAGAACTCAGCACTCAGCACTCACTCATCGACTCTTGACTCCCGACTCTAGACTCGCGACTCTAGACTCGCGACTCTTTCAAACGGAATCTCTTCAAAGTGAGTCATTTTCTTGAAAGCCCGAAAGCGGTCATTGATCTCGTCGTGGGTTAGCCGTCGCACACGCTCAGTCCCAAATTCTTCCACGTTAAAGGAAGCCATAACCGAACCGAAGATCATCGCCCGTCTCATCGCCGCTTCATCAAGCTTCTCCTGGCTCGAGAGGTAACCCATGAAGCCGCCGGCGAACGTGTCGCCAGCGCCGGTAGGATCAAAAACCGACTCCAGCGGATATGCAGGTATCGCGAAATAACTCTGCGAAGTAAACAAAGCGGCTCCGTATTCCCCACGCTTGACGATAAGGGCCTTAGGTCCCCAGGAAAGAACCGTCCTGGCCGCCTTTATGAGATTCGGGATCTCCGTCAACTGCCGCGCTTCAGCATCGTTGATGATCATGACATCCACGCCTTTGATCGTGCGCAGCAGCGACTGTCGGGCGGTCTCGATCCAAAGATTCATCGTATCGAGGGCCACAAGCTCGGCGTCAGGAATTTGCTCACGGACTTCGCGCTGCAGATCGGGTTGAATATTACCCAGGAAAACAAGACGAGCTTGCTTCGATTCTGCAGAAAGTTTTGGTTTGAAATCCGCAAAAACGTTCAACTGCGTGTCCAGCGTGTGGGCGACGTTCAAGTCGTACTCATAACGACCATGCCAACGAAAGGTCTTCCCCTCAGGAATGCGTTCGAGGTCGCTGGTGTCTATGCCATGCTTATCGAATACTTCTCGATCAGCCTCACTGAAATCGCCACCTACCACGCCGACAATCCGTACGTCGGTGTAATAACTTGCGGAGATTGAGAAATGAGACGCTGAGCCCCCAAGCATCTTCTCGCATTTCCCAAAAGGCGTTTCGACAGCGTCAAAAGCAACAGAACCAACTACAAGGAGAGACATGATTTTGAATTTCGGATTTCGGATTTCGAATTGCGAATTTCAGAAGTAAGATGTTAGAGCTTGGGACTTTGAATTCAGCTGGCTCCAGGCTGGGGTGCTGTTCTAAACCACGAACTGCTAATTGGTCGTGCCCAGGTCAGGGCAGTTCGGTTTTTGGTTTCGGACCACCCAGGCTGCGTAACGATTCTTCCGCCTGTTTTCGGAAATCACTTTGCGGGTATTCGTTCACGAGCATCGATAGATAATTACGTCCAAGTTCCCGGAATTCTTCCGGTGTAAGGGTCCGCTTCTTATTGCCCTCGCGAGTGCCGTACTGCGATGAAGGCTGCTTTCCCTTGTTCTCCGCCAGGTACAAACTGCTTGACCCGGCGATGAAGAGCACTTCATCAATCCTCGCAAAATTCGGATTTCCGGCCACAATCTCTTCACAACGCTGTAGCGCCGCGACATACGCCTTTTTCAACTTGAAGTACAATCTGGCGACCTCGAGATTGTGCAATGAGTCTTTCTCCACATCCGGGTCGCGGATGGTGGAGGGGTCTGGGCCACTCTTGGCTCCCGCCTGCGCAAGTGCCGCGGGAGCGCAAATGATGAAAGCTAACAAGAGAAATAGGATTGGCAAAAGATTCTTTCTCATGGTTTACCTCAAAAGCTAACGTGATCTGGCATCATCGTGGCGTGCATACGTCGCCGGCGCTTTGACAACGGCTTCCAAATCTTAGGCCGGCGCGTACTTTTTGATGATCGCTTCCAGTCTTCTCGTTGTCGCGTCTGGCCAAAGATCAGGCGCAGTGAAGATGGCATTCTTTAAAGCTGACCGGCATTTGCAGTTTGAGGGCTTCTCGCCCAGCCTTTTTACCGCCTCTTTCATGATGATCTGAGCGTTCCGTACATTCTTGTTCAAATACGCAACGACAGTCTCGACCGTCACTGCGTCATGACCCGGGTGCCAACAATCGTAATCAGTAACCAGGGCCAGCGTGGCATAACAAATCTCCGCTTCCCGTGCCAGTTTTGCTTCCTGCAAATTTGTCATGCCGATAATGTCCATGCCCCAGGAGCGGTAGACATTCGACTCGGCCCCGGTGGAAAACGCCGGGCCTTCCATGCAAAGATAAGTGCCGCCGCGATGGGCCTTGACCTCAGTTGCCTTGCACGATTCCTCCAGCACGTCGCCCAGCTCGCCACAGACTGGATGCGCAAATGCTACGTGAGCCACGATGCCGTCTCCAAAGAAAGTCGACTCGCGTGCTCGAGCGCGCGTGCGATCGAAAAACTGATCCGGGATAACCATGTCCAACGGCGCATACTGTTCCTGAAGCGAACCAACGGCGGAAGCAGAGAGTAGACGCTCCACACCCAGAAGTTTCATGCCGTAGATGTTCGCTCGGAATGGTACTTCGGTGGGTAGGAAGCTGTGCCCCCTCCCATGTCGTGGCAGAAATGCGACCTTTTGATTCTCCAGTGTGCCGATAATAAAAGCGTCAGACGGACTTCCGAACGGAGTATCGACCTTGACCTCCTCAACGTCCTTTAGTTCGGGCATTTGGTAAAGGCCGCTGCCGCCAATGATTCCGATTTTGACTCTGTTCATGGTTTCCGTAGGAGAAGTTCTCCTGTGTCTACCCGGATTGCGAGGCTACTGTCTATAGTCCAAAGGCCGGAGCTTGCCGTTGTCCTCGACCAGCCTGCAGAGTGGCATGTCAGGATCGTGATAGAAGAGACAGAGCCAGCCTTCACGCGCGGCCTGAGGCAGCAGTCTCTTCTTCGCCTCAAGTGTTTCAACCGGGAAGAGATCGTATCCCATGATCCACGGATAGGCCACGTGCGCTCGCATCGGCACAAGATCGGCAAAGCCAAAGAGTGTGCCTCCATTTTGCTGC
The DNA here is from genome assembly GCA_050748205.1 of Pyrinomonadaceae bacterium. Lineage (GTDB taxonomy): Bacteria > Acidobacteriota > Blastocatellia > Pyrinomonadales > Pyrinomonadaceae > PSRF01. The sequence continues at coordinate 10,902 of JBOGOU010000603.1, forward strand.
AAACGCCAACACTGCATAGTCCGATTATGTCCGGCGTGAGTCTCCATGCGCAGACCGGGTACAACTTCGTAGTCTGCCGGCTTCAGCTCTAATTGTCCGTTTTCTTTAACTGACTGCCAATTCTCCGGCAGGTAACTGGCTCGGTCTCGCTCACTCGGGTTTTCAGCATGTTCAAACTCCGCTCGAGAGATAAGATACCGGGCATTTGGAAAAGCCGGAACAGTCTCTCCACTCTCGTTTAGCCGCGTGTTACCGCCGGCGTGATCGAAATGCAGATGAGTGTTGAGGACAATCGTGATGTCTTCGGGAGCATTGCCTGTTATTAAACGCAATGATTCCGCCAGCGACTGTTTACGCTCTATGCCATACATCGCGGCGTGTTTGGCTGACCATTTTTCACCGATGCCGGTCTCGATCAGTATTCGTTCCGAACCCGTCTCAATAAAGAGACAGTTCATATTCATCAGTATGCGGTTTTGATCGTCCGGAGGGCACACGCGCGACCAGAGATTGCGCGGCACAACACCGAACATCGCGCCTCCATCGAGGCGAAACTCTGTGTCAGGAACAACCTCGACGCGGTAATCGCCAAACTGCATGGGGAATTATAGATTTACGCCTCGCGATCACTTTTTGCGTTGCTTGGATCCGCCCTTGGTCGGCTCGCTAGCTTTGGACTTCCCTTTGTCCTGAGGGGACTCCGCCGGTGGAGATTGAATGGCCCCTTCCTGGCCGGGGGCGAATTGTGGCGGCATAGCAGGCTTTGGCATTTCTGGCATCTTCACCTGGAAGTTTTCGGCAACGGTAACGTGCGAACGCTTTACTATATCCTCCAGCACTTTCTTCTGTTTCTCCTGTTCGACTGCTGCCCGCGCCTGTTCGAGCCCCGTTTTTGGCGGCGCGAGGGGATTGTCGGCCTGCGCGCTGTCACCAATCAATATGTGGCGAGCGTGAACCTGTTCTTCTTTTTTGCCGTCTTTGTTTTCCGTACGACGCCCTTCGAGTTTAATAATGTGGTATCCAAATTTGCTCTCAACAATGTCGCTAATCTCGCCCGGCTTGAGTGCAAACGCCGCCTGCTCAAACTCAGGCACCATCTGACCCGGGCCAAACCAACCCAGATCGCCTCCCTTTGCCTTGCTCCCATCGGTGGAAAACTCCGAAGCCAACTTCGCGAAATCCTCCCCCGCTCGCGCTCTTTTGAGAATCTCTTCAGCTTTCACTCGTTTTTGCTTTGAATCCAATTCAGGGTGCTGGGCCACATACGCCTTAATTTCTTCGTCAGTCGCCTTCATCTTCTCGGCCAATTGTTCCTGCGCATAAGTTTGCGCAAGCATGCGTGACTGTTCCAGCATGATTTGCAACTCGACGTTACGTTGTTTGTCAATACCAGCGGCCATTCCCTTGCGCTGTCCGATTAGGACCTGACCCAGTTGGTTGCGTACCTGCTTGATTTGCTCTTCCGGTATCTGGCCGCTCGCGAGTTGTGGGTTCTTCGCCTTGGCATCATTTATGAATTGATCAAACTTTGCCTGGTTGGCTGGATCCTGAAAAAACTGTTCCACCTCCTGCTCCGAAATATTAGGGGCAGCAGATTGTCCTTGCGACTTAAAATAATTCTCGGCAATGATCACAGCCCTAACCAGGTCGAGCTGCCGTTTGAACTCTGGTTTGTTCGCCACTCCCTTGGCGCGGGCTTCCTCGGCAACAGCCAGCAGGCTACGCAGGTTCTCAGCAAAGTCTTTGCGGGTTGCCTCATCCGAGGCAAGACGCGCGCGAAACTGGGGAGGCTGATCCTCAGCGATCAAGGCCATATCTTCGGCGTTCAGGTTAACTGCCTCGGCACGCCGGGCTTTAACCTGCCAGGCAATCAATCCAACTGAAAAAACAACTGCGACAGCTCCGGCAATCAATGCTTTTGTTGTTGATGTCAAAATACTTTCCTTTCTAAAAATGAAAACCTACTGGTGCTGCACTAACTCGAGCAACACTCCATTCGTGGATGAAGGATGAACAAACGCTACTAAACAGCCGCCCGCACCGAGGCGCGGCGCCTCGTCGATCAAACGAGCACCTTTCTCCTTTAGTTGCGCCAGGGCCGCCTGAACATCATTAACTCTGATCGCGATGTGATGAATTCCGGGGCCACGTTTTTCCAAAAACTTTCCTACAGGAGAATCGGGCGTCAGCGGCTCGAGCAGCTCAATGTGGGTTTCGCCTATAGGTAACATCGCGATGCGGACGCCTTGCTCGACTACCTCCTCCGTGGACTCGAGTCTGAGACCCAGGGCATCGCGCCAAACAGCGGTTGCCTCCTCTAGTTGGCGGGTTGCGATGCCTATATGGTCAATCTTCATCTTCGACTACCAATCATCTCCTCTACCGCAGAATAGGGGTCTCGCTCTCGCCTTGCAACCTCACCTGCTAACCGGTCGAGTCTCTCAGATGCCGAATCGGAATCCAGGGTTTGCGAAACCAGTCGTTCTCGCAAAAGCTCGAGTATGCGCCAGCGAGCTATCGAGCGCCGCCGCAGGTTTCCCAAATCTGCTTTGAACTGGAAAGCACGATAGCCTTCAATTGCGCCCGCTAGTTCTTCAACACCACGTCCCTCAGTCGCAATCGTCTTGACTATGGGCGGCTGCCAACCATCCTCACGCGGGGATAGGGTAAGTAAGGCCTCGAGCTCTTTTTCGGCCGAATAAACACCCTCCCGATCCGCCTTATTGATCACGAAAATATCGCCGATCTCCATGATTCCGGCCTTAATTGCCTGAATATCGTCGCCCATTCCGGGCACAAGCACAACCACTGAGACGTCGGCAGCCTTGACGATCTCAACCTCGTCCTGCCCCACGCCCACGGTTTCAACGATGACTCGTGCATATCCGGCGGCGTCGAGAATAGAAACCGCATCGACTGTTGCCCGCGCCAAACCGCCAAGATTACCGCGCGTGGCCATCGAACGAATGAACACTCCCGGGTCGAGACCGAGGGCCTGCATGCGGATGCGATCACCGAGAATGGCTCCGCCCGTGAACGGACTCGAAGGATCTACAGCAACAATTCCTATGCGCTCATTCTTCTGGCGGTAAAACAGAGCGAGCTTATCGACAAGAGAGGACTTTCCCGCACCAGGCGCGCCGGTTATTCCAATTACCAGTCCACGTCCGGTATACGAAAAAACCTGCTTCATTAAGAGCGCTGCCTCTTCAGGATCGTCTTCCACCTTCGAGATTGCCCGAGCCACGGCGTGAACATCACCGGCAGCGACGCGCTCGCTTAGCGACGGCTTTTCTGTGGTCGTGCTCATCGGGCAATCTCACAAGACAGAGACTCAATCTCTACGGTGTGTGAAAACGTTTCAGCAAAGATCAGCTACAGACTACGGATCACACAGGACGGAATACGCGACAAATCAGTGCAGTTTCACGCAAAGACGCAAAGGGGC
>JBOGOU010000604.1:0-1484 GCA_050748205.1 Pyrinomonadaceae bacterium
GATCCCGGCGTTGAAACGCCGGGCTAAACTCATGCGGACGCTACGCGTCGAAAAACAATCCCCAAATGTGTTTCATAAGTGGGGATCACGACCTGTTGCACTTCAAAATTGAATCCACCAATGGCAAATGAAAAATGGAAAATGACAAATGGAAAATGACCCGGTCCCTACCGCTCACGGTTGTTTATTGAGTGCCTCCACCAGGCTGAAGGTCCTCAAGTCCTCGCTTTCTTCACAAACTGAGCCACGACCGGGTTGTGCGGCGGGTTCGTCTGCTCAAAGTGAGTTATGTATAATGCTCCGACTCGAAATTACAAATTCTTTTGGCAATTGCACATAGTCACCCTTATCGCAGGCAGAATGCCACACAGCAGGGCACGACCCGCTGGAAATTGAGCGGTGCCTGCGCTTCAAGGTAATGCCCAAACGCACCGATATCCACAAAATCCTAATCATCGGCTCGGGTCCTATCGTTATCGGTCAGGCGTGCGAGTTTGACTATTCGGGCACGCAGGCATGCAAAGCTCTGCGCCAGGAGGGCTACAGGGTCGTGCTGGTTAACTCAAATCCAGCAACGATCATGACTGATCCCGAGACTGCCGACGCCACCTACATCGAACCGCTTACTGTCGAATCGGTAGCGGAGATTATTCGGCGGGAAAGGCCAGATGCGCTGTTGCCTACTGTCGGCGGACAGACGGCCTTAAACCTTTCGGTCGCGCTATCCGAAGCGGGAATTCTTGATCAATACGGTGTGGAAATGATTGGCGCGAAGCTCGAGGCCGTCAAGATCGCAGAAGATCGACAACTGTTCAAGAAAGCGATGGATGAGGCAGGCCTGCCCATGCCCCTGGGAGGCTTCGCACGGTCCAGGCCGGACGCACAGGAGATAGTAACCAGAACAGGATACCCGGCAATCATTCGACCTTCCTTCACTCTCGGCGGCAGCGGCGGAGGCACCGCTTATAACCCAGAGGAGTTTGACGAAATCGTGCGCGCTGGTCTGGTGGCATCGCCAATGCACGAAGTCCTGATCGAAGAGTCGATCCTTGGCTGGAAAGAATTTGAGCTCGAGGTAATGCGCGATCTGGCGGATAACGTCGTAATCATCTGCTCGATCGAAAACTTCGATCCGATGGGCGTGCACACGGGAGATTCGATTACTGTTGCGCCCGCGCAGACACTCACCGACGTCGAGTATCAAACAATGCGCGACATGGCCATCACCGTCATTCGCAAAGTTGGCGTCGAGACGGGTGGCTCTAACATTCAGTTTGCAGTTAACCCCGAAAACGGCGAGATCCGCGTCATTGAGATGAATCCACGCGTGTCGCGCTCCTCGGCGCTGGCGTCCAAGGCCACTGGATTCCCTATTGCGAAGATCGCCGCAAAACTCGCAGTGGGTTACGCGCTTGACGAGATTCCCAACGACATTACAAAGAAGACTCCCGCCTCATTTGAACCCACGATCGACTACGTAGTAG
>JBOGOU010000605.1:0-11005 GCA_050748205.1 Pyrinomonadaceae bacterium
TAAACGACTAGTGTTCTATCTTCTCTCGTTCCGATACGAAAGTATCACGAAAACGCATGCTGCCATCGTTCTTAAGTAGAAGCACAGCCTGAGATCGGAGACACCCTATGACCGACCAAGAATACTCGGAATTCATGAGCTACCTTTTCGAGCGCTACGTGCGACCACGCTTGCCACGGCTTCGTCGTCGCATGTTTCACCACATGGAGGATGAATTCCATTACCACCTCGACCAAGCCGAAAATTCAGCGCGAGTTCTTCGCTTCATTGAGACTTGTGATGACGACGACGAAATCTATCGCACATTCACAACTGAGCGGCTTAACCGTGCTGTGTCTGACACTCGTTCCAGTCTGAGTTTCAGCAACAGGATCTCAGAAGAAGGTGGTTTCCTTGATTCATACGAAACGCATGAGACGGAGATTCTCGACGGTTTGCAGCCCGATCAACTTCCAGACGAAGACAAACAAATCCTGCGCGAAATAGGCAGCATTAATCCAGATGTCGAACTGAGAGGGCTCGTGTATGCAGCCAAAGCGCGAATCCGTAGAGTCGAACGGCAATACCGCGACGTTTCAGTCCGCCAGGAATTGAAGAACTGTGAGACGCAATTAGAACAGGGAGAGAAGATTTTCCAAACGGCTCTAGAGTTGAAAGAGCCGGAGTCCAACAAGGAGGTGCCGAAGAAATCTCGCCGCTGGTTTAAGGGTATCGGGCAAATTGCCCAAGGCTCAGCGCTCTCGATCGCGGACATTGCTCTCGCGATCGGTGTTTTGCACCTTCCCGTTTCTGCCGAAACGCAAACCTGGGGTGCTATTGCGTCGGTGGCTACCGGCATCGGAACGATCCTCAACGGCGCTGGTGATTTGCGAAACGAATAGTCCGACGGGGGCAAAGCGCAAAGTGCGAAGAGCCGTCTGATTTCGGATTGTGAATCTCGGATTGCAGATTTCGAAGCAAAGGTTGCGACTTGAAGAGTCGGATCCAATGCTAGAAGTTGCTTAGTTAGCTCGATAGAGACGGTGGACCCTACCACAATGATGCTTGCGAGCCTGTGCCAACGGAAAGGTTTGGCAAGATAGAAACGATACTCGCGGCAGACACGTTCCCAAGCTCCTTGGGCTCCATCTTGTACAATTCCCCGCCGTAGACTCGGCCTTCGCCTCGGAGTATGTCGGGTTTTATTGATTTGAGCGCTTGCCACAAGGAATTGATCAGTTCCGGTTTGGCCTCTATTGCATCCGCTAGAGGCTTCTTTGGATAGAGCAGCAAATAAACATTCGCAGCGATTGCCTTTGAGCGATTGAGGATGAAGCGAAATGTTTCGCCGTTTGTTTTGCTTTTGCGACTGATGTAGGTGCAAAGGAATAATGGCGGCTGGCGCTCTTCCTGCGAATACCAAGGCGAGCGATGCGCGGACAGATACTTCTCGTCAATGCCCTCGCGTTTTCCAGTCTCCAGATATTCCCAGAGCGACGGATATTTGGCTTTGACCTCCGCCTCCGGTAGTTTGCAAGACAATGAATACTGCTTGCGTTCAACTATTGGGTCGCCGTGGTCATCGGCTAGTATCTCGTCGGAGGTTAGATACCTGGCGCTCGGCAGAATCGGAATTAAAAACTTCTTCGGCAGCTCCAACTCGGCAACTCTCTCGCGTGACAGGATAAAGAACTTGTTCGCTCCCGTAGCGATTCCTCTTTTGATGGTGAATAAGTCCGATAGCTTAATCCCATCTTTTGGTTTTTCCTCATGGCTAGTGTTTTGAGGAAACCGGGTCCACTTAGTAGCTTCACGCAAGACGTTCAAAGAAACATGGGAAGACGCTGCGGGCTTTAAGAGACTTCCGCCAAAAGTGAAGTCCACTGAGTGATCAGCTACAGGCTTGGCTTTCTTAAACCAGACAACTGCTGAAGAAACCAAAGCGTCGTCGAATTGAACATCGGCAGGATCGAACCGATGAATCCGAAGAAGTGTGACTTGGTTGAGCAAGTACTCTTTGATCGCACGTCCGTAGTTTACGTCCATGAACTCGCTTGGGATTAACCATGCTGCCAGCCCGTCCTCCGCATACCACGAATGCGCTAGGCCCATGAAATAACAATAAAGTCCTGAGAGTCCGCTCAGATTGACTCCGATTGATTGCCGTACCGCAACGTTCAATCGGTTCTTATCGCTCATTGAAAAGTGATGATGACGAACATATGGCGGATTGCAGATCAAGAGATTCGCCCGATCCTTTTCGGATGTTGGGGCAATCTGCTTCGTAAAATCAGCATTCTCTAGTTGCAGTAATTCATCATTCCAAAGTTCAGTCGCGCTCGCCGCAAAATGTGGATCAATTTCGTATCCCGCTGCGGACTTGATGCGCGAACGAGGAAAAGTCTTGAGCAGGGCTGAGTAGAATGATCCGGTTCCGAATGCCGGATCGAGGAATCGAATCTTACTGTTTGGCCGAAGAAGTGTTCTGGCACACTCCAGAATCTCGTTAGCCAGTACGCCAGGAGTTGCGAATTGGCCCAGCTTGTTCCGCTCTGCTTGTGTTTTGGAAGAATCAAGGTCTTTTTGTACCTTGAGACGTGAGGCTTCGATGTGTTCGACGTGCTGCATTTCTACAATCCAAACTTCTTTAGATCATCGATGCGATGTTCCCAGACCCAGTCTATTCCTTCTGCCGCTTCGTAGCCAAGATAACCGCTGTCAAAGTAGCCACAAAGGAAAAGAATGAACTGCACTTGTGGGCCGTATGTCCTTCGCAATTGCGAAATCTTAACGGCTTCCTCTTTCCGCCTCTTATTTGTGTTGGTGAAATCGCCGGCGGACTTCGCTTCAATCATCAACGGGAAGGTTCCGGCCTTGGACTTCTTTGGCATGATGACCGCGTCGATCGGTATATTGATCTGTTTTATTCCATCTTCAAGCTTTATTGGCGCGTTCATCCGAAATGAAAACGTCGCCGGCGCAAGTTGATCGAACGTCGAGCCCGTTCCCGCATAGGTGTAACCGCGAGATTCCAACCATTTCTTAATAGCCGCGAGCTGTCTTCGCTCCTGGGCGTTGCGAATTATCGGATCGCTAACTGAGCCACAAAGACGATCCGCGACAATTGTTGCTGCCCGATGAATCTCGGTTCTCTTGGGCTTCAACCCGCTGTCGAGCCACGGAAATATGTCTCGGTCGCAGAGCTTAAGAATCGTGGCGCTGATCTTCTTCAGATTTGAGTCAAGACCGCTTGCTCTCTTTGGGATGCGTTTATTGATCTCCATGCTAAATACAAGCCCAGCCGGGATGCCCGCTAAACCGATAAGTCGGTCACGAGCGAGTGGTGGCGCGGTTGACATTCGAAGCATTGGAAGCACCGAAGGGTTCTCTTGCAGAATCGCGGGCCGAAGGTCGGTGAGATTCTTGGTTAATTTCAATGCACTCTCAACCGCCACGGTCGCGTCGGCGCGTGCATTCCGATATGCCTGAGGGGCGAAATTGATGAACCAGTCGTTGTACAGATCGACGGAGCGCGCGATGTCCTTCTTCCAGTTTTGTGGCTTGTCGGAGTTGACTGGCATTGGTTGTTAGCTTGTGCGAGGCAGAGAATAGCACAGTGGCGCGCCGTTGCTCACTTTAGCTGGTTCATTGAGTGAAGCCGCAAGTTGAGCTATTGGTTCGGGGGCGACTTGCTTTGGCAATAACGTAGCGGGCGCACAATAATAGCGGCGTCGATCAAGAAACAACCTATAGGAAAAGAGTCAATTCTTCTAAAGGGAGGGGGGCCAATGACAACACACTCGGCTGCTCATCTTGCAAGATCTCGCGAGAAGATCAAACAGGCTTGGCTCTTAACGTGGGAACATGCGACTCACCGCCCTAGAGCCCTAAACAGATTCGTCGCTATTGTCAGTTCGCGATACAGCGATACGCGCGTAAGAACAATTCTTGAGCAGTACTATGTGAATAACTACCTTTCAATACCCGAACAATTTTCATACGTCAAATCGAAAAAGGGTTGCCCCTATAAGGTTCAACATTGTACCGTCGCCGTTTCCGAGAAACTTCAACAGGTCGCGTCGTTGCCACCTCAGGCACCATTTTCCGACTCGATGATCATTGGGGGAAATCCATGGCTTTGGGCACGCATTGTTCATGACCTTGAAGCATGGATTGATGAAGATGGGGGCGAGCATCTGAAATGGAAGGAACGAGAGAATTTGTTGTGGGAAGGCGGCAAGATAACATCAGACTGGCGAGAAGACTCTTTGATACGATGTGACTAGTCGATTCCGAACCCAGTAGGTAAAACCGCAGCACGAGAAGATAAGGAACCGACGCGCAAAGTGGTAGAACTCTTGAAAATCATACCTGTGGCGGTTTACACAGCTATCGGCGGGGCCTTGATCGCGCTAATTAGCGCCTATCTTACGAATCGAAGCAATATCCGAAGACTACGGTTGCAGTTCGAGCTTGAACGAGAAACAAAAGAGCGAGAACTCATCCGAGATAAGCTAGAAGAACTGTACCTCTTGAATGAAGGATGGCTAAATGTCTTCGCGTCATCGAACCTCCCGTTCATTTCCGTAATGAAGGGAGAGATTACGTATAATGACGCTCTCGATTTGTTCATAGACAGTAATAAAAATCGAACCGTTGATTTCAAGCGATTGCAGATGCTGGTTGATCTATACTTTCCTGAAATAAAACCAGCATTCGACCAATTGGCGACTGCTAGAGAGCAAGTGAACAAGATCAAGTCAGAACACAAGCGGCAATATAAGCGCGGAAACATCGACGGAACAGCTTATGTGATGCCATTTATTGAAGCTCAACAGAAGGTCGAGCGTGAAGGATCACTCGTTAGAGAACAGATCATTCAGCAATCGAGTCGGTTCAAGTGTATACCTAACGGAATCCTCAAGGCATGACTCGAACGACGTGTGAAATGATTCGAGTTCCTTTGACCCTAAAGAACGATGGAACGAGAGATCAAAGCTGCGAAAGGAGAATCGACCGAAGTGAAGAATACTGTTTACGCGAGCAGCGACAATGTCTTTGCCGATCTTGGTTTCCACGACGCGGAAGAGCGACTCTTGAAGGCAAATCTAGCAACTCAAATCGCCCAACTAATCGGAAAGAAGCGTTGGTCCCAGGCTCGAGCTGCTAATCAAATGGCTTTGGACGAACCTAATCTGTCGCTCATCTTGCGCGGGCACCTTTCGGGGTTTTCCGCGAACCGTTTGTTATCAATCCTAAACAGCATTGAGTCACATTTTTGAAGGCGAGAGAGAAAACTTGAAGCGATCAGTAAAAACCAAGCCGAAGCGCGATGCTAAGCGTGACTTGTTCGTTGACTGGGCGAAGGCATGAAAGCGCTGGCCGAAGAGAGGCTGGGAAAGAGAACGCTCCGAACTCATCCGAAGAACAAGACTGGTGGGGCCAAAATTTCTGTCACGCCATGGTCACGTGACTCAATGAAAATCGATGGCAAAGCGTGTCAATCGATGCAAATTCAAAGTGCTCTGTAACGGCGGCAAGTTGTAATAAACGTTAAAGTTGTGTGACTCGATGTCACAAAATGCAAAACCCCAAAGGATCGCTTATCAGCAAGCCTGACTACGAAAAGCCATAGTGCTGCAGATTTGCGGTAGAATCTACAACCATGACTTCGGCTGTGTCTGTCGTACTCGTCTCCTTCATGCTTTCCGCGGTTTGCCTTGCGCAACCGGCTTCCTGTGACAAGAAGAACTTCTGTGTAGGCGCAGCGAAGACTGAGATCACGGCGCCGCCGGGATTCCCAACAGGTGGGCATGGACCGGCCGGCAACATCGCGCGCGGCTCCTGGAGCCGCAACTGGGCGCGCGCGTTCGTCATCAGGGACCCAGCCGGAGCCGTAGTAGTTCTGGTCTCGTGCGACGCGTTTGCCGTGCCGCTGAGCCTTACTAAGCATGTGTGGGACACAGTCAAGGACACGCCTGAACTCGCGGGGCTGAAGCTGAAGGCTGAGGGCTTGCTAATTGCGGCGACACATACCCATCAGGGCGCTGGCAATTACATGGACGCTCCTGCTTATAACGCTTTCGGTTCACCGAGGGCAGGTTTCAGCAGACCTCTATTCGACTTTCTTGTCAGGCAGGTGAGTGAAGCGGTGAAGACGGCAGCCAAGCAAATGCGCCCGTCGGAATTGCGGCTTTACCAAGCTAAGGTCAAGGATGGCTTTGACGAGCCGTTTCTCGTGAATCGCTCGCCGGCGACATTCGCGCAGAACTGGAACGCAGACACGGTCCTGCATGAGTTGGGCGATTTCGCGCCCGACGACAAACCGTGCCCCGAAAAACACATGCCCGGCGAACCGGATGATGGCTGGAACCTTGGCAGATGCCCCCGGCTGAGGGCCGTCGACCGGCGCATGGTCATTCTGGAGGCGAAGGAGATTGGCTCGGGTCGTCGTATCGCCGATCTCGTGTTCTTCGCCGTGCACCCCACGGTGCTGATCCATAACGCGCCGCTGTTCAATTCCGATTTCACGGGTTACGCAATGGATGCGCTGGAAAGGGATGTGCTGGAAAGCAAAACCCCCACGCTGGTTGCGGGATTCTTCAACGGTGCCGAAGGCGACATCACGGCGCGGCGCTTCTCCCGGGACGTGCTGGAGGTGGTAAAGCGCGGGAAGCAGTTCCTGACAGGCGCAGAAACCGTACTCAGAGAACCCGGGCAGGTTTTGGAGCCTAGGATCATCCTGCGCGCGCGCCTGATCAACACGAGATCGTCGGGCGACCGGTGCTGCATTGAGAAGAATGGCAGCGACCGGCTGGCGGCACGACGATGTGACACTGCTGGACCATCTTACATTGAGGAGAATATCCGCGGCAGGCTGGCGAAAACGCCGCTATTGGGCGCCGCCCAGCCCGGCGGTGCCGAGCTTGATCGCACGATGTTCTTTGATTTCGGTTGGAGACCCGGTGTGCGCAGCTTCACGGCCGCCCACGATCAGGGAAGCAAACAGCCCGCCCTTGATCTTAGGGACTTCCCAGGCTTCAGTCTTCTGACAAGTTTGGGGTCGCTGACGTTTCCCAGCAGACTGCCTGTCACCTATCTGAAGCTCGGCAACTTCTCGCTCGGGGCAGTGCCGCTGGAGATGAGCACAACCGCGGGGTATTGCATTCGCAAAGACATGGAGTCTTCGGGAGAGGTCTTCCAACTGCTCGGGCTTACCAACGGCTATGCCTCCTATACGGCGACAGCATCGGAATACGCTGCGCAGGATTATATGGGCGCTTCGACACTCTGGGGGCCCGATGAGGCCGAGTTCTTCCGCTGCCAGCTAGCAAACCTGCGGGCGTGGAAACCGAAAACGGAATTCAAATTTCCAGACATACTATTGGGCCATACGGACCCGTTTGGGGCAGCCATTATCGGCCAAAAGCGCGATCTGCCGGATGAAGAACTAGAGGAAATCATTCGTGATGATAGCCAAATGCCAGTGCGGCACTTGCCGTTCTTTGAGTGGTCCGAGCACGTATCGCGTGATGACAAATACACCGCCGCATCAAAGCGTCGTATCTGGATTACAACGGCAGCGAACGAGATCGTTGATGAAACGGATTTCGGTTTCATCAAGATCTTGGAGCAGGCACCCGTGGGAGACTGCCAAATCTGGAATGTGATCTGGCTTGGTCCGCTGATGCAGCAAGTGCCGACGGCCGATTACGTCTTTCACGTGAAAACAGCGAGAGGCGACACGGTGACATCGAAGCCGTTTCAGGTTAACCTTAGTTCTCCTCTCAAACCGGTACCGGTAGAGCCGTTAGACGGTCAGGCGTCGTGCAAGTGAACTGGAAAAAGGCTTCGAAGATCCAGCTTTTAGGATCTGCGGGAAGACTTAGTTGGGGCGGGATTAAGAACGGCGACTTGCTGCAACGTGCTGAAGGTGAATTCGACCTTTTCATTACCTCCGATCAAAATCTCCGCTACCAGCAGAATCTCACGGATCGACGCATTGCAATTTTCGAACTATCAACTAACGATATTGGTCGCATCCAAGCGGCCAGTTCGCTGATTGAAACTGCAATAGATAAGATTCAGCCCAACGAGTTCTGACGGTTGATCATCCCATGAAAGATTCGGCCAAACCAAGAGCCAAGCGCCAAGTGCGACATGCGCGTGATCTATTTGCTGAACTGAGAGAAGGTATTGAAGCTCTCGCTGAAGCGCGCGCTAGAAGGCGAACGCTCAGAACTCATGCGGTCGAGGTGCGCGACGCGATGAAAAGCATCATGGAGGGTCGGGAAGCGGCCTTCAATCTTAGAAAGGAAAATACTGATTTTAGTACTGTAGCGAGGAGGCCGCATTGTCATGGAAACGATCGGGCATCAGGAAATATGGTCGTACTACGCTGCCTCAGGTGGAGCAAAAAGAGTTAAGGACATTGCGACGGTACGTGCTGGCCTTGGTCACAGAGTAACTTCATTCCTGGAGTTGGCTAAAAAGGTCGCTGATCTACAGTTCAGGAATCGCGAACACGTACTGTTGTTCAGAGGGCAAGGTGTCGATTATTTGAGTGGCAAGAATCTGACGATGCTAAGGCCAAGTATTTTTCGGCATACCGTCCCGCATAAAATTCCCGGTGAGGCTCAACTTACTCGTCGCTTCGAAAAGCTTAAAAGCGCTGAACGAGAACTGGTGTATCGATATGAGAATGCTGGCTTGCTCAAACCTGAACTCCTTAAGCGCCAAAAAATTCTGCGATGGTCGATACTACAGCACTACCACGTCTGCGGTACTCCCTTATTGGATGTAACGCATTCGCTTCGAATAGCGGCATCATTTGCTTCGCTCAAAGCTACGGCCGATGCGTTCGTCTTTGTGCTGGGCGTTCCGAACCTGAGTGGAGCAATAACTGCGAGCGCTGAAGCAGGCTTACAAATTGTGAGGCTTTCGAGCGTTTGCCCACCGACCGTGGTTCGACCTCATATTCAAGAGGGATACCTACTCGGCGAATACCCAGACATCAGCAAGTATGGCCAAAAAGCGCTGTACCATGCATACGAGATAGACTTCGGGCGTCGTCTTGTCGCTAAGTTTCGATTTGATCCGCTCACGTTCTGGAAACCCGATACGTTTCCCAAAGTGGAAGAGGCGGATCTTACTCCCCAAGCGTTCGATGATCCGCTGTCCAAGCTTGCTGACGAGGTGCGTCAAGCACTGTTGAATTGAATGCGTCCGTTTGCAACATCAACCTGTGATGGTGGTCCATCAGATTTTGTCACGCTATGGTCACGTGACTCGATGAAAATCGATGCGAAACGATGACAAGTGATGCAAATCAAAACTGCTCTGTAACGGCGGCAAGTTGTAATGAACGTTAAAGTTGTGTGACTAGATGTCACTCGATGCACAAAACAAGGGGCGCTTTCATAACCCCAAGGTCGGGAGTTCGAGCCTCCCCCCCGCTACCAATGGAGTCAATAACTTACGGCGGCCAGCGCACCTGGCCGCTTTTGCGTTGTGTCCAATTTGTGTCCACCCTCGGAATCGAGCATTACGGCTTCCACAGCCGCTCGCTTGTTTCTCTCAGTGGCTCGAACATAACGCGCCGTGGTTTGGATCTGAGAATGACCCATCAGCGAGGCGATGGTAAAAGCGTCATAGCCTGCCTCTCCTAATCGAGTTCCGAATGTAGCCCGCAGATCATGCCAGACCAGACCTTTAATTCCGGCGATCTTTAACGCGGTTCCAAAAGCCCTCTTAACCTCTTTGATGCGCGTTCCCGTTCGCTCGTTCGTGAACACGTACTCCTGTCCCTTTGAACGGGACCGCAACGCGAATAGAGTCTTTACGACTTCCGGGTTCATCGGAATCTCGCGATCCTTACCACTCTTTGTCTTGGTCAGAATCAGCACCCGTCGTGAGAAGTCCACCCGATCCCAAGTAAGACGCAACTGCTCGCCTTGTCGCATACCAGTGCCGATAGCAACTGTTACCAGCGGCTTCAAATGAGCGCGTGGCCCACTGAGTGCCGCCATTAGTCGTGGTTCTTCTTCCGGTAGCAGATAGCGATAACGCTGGTTGTCGAGTTTGTACTTCTTGACTTTGGTGCATGGATTCGTATCCGTAACCTTATAGTCAATCGCGAGGTTGAATATCTTACTCAACAGCGTCAGCTCGTGATTGACTGATGCAGGACTGCGGACGCTCTCTCTCCGCGTGATGGACTCTCGTCGATCGCGTTTGAACTTCTCAATCAACAGTGGCGACATCTCACGGAAAGTCTTGCTGCCAAAATAGTCGCAGATGGTGCGGGCGCGAAACACGTCGTGTCTCCACGACCGCTTATTTGCTTTCGACCAGGGCAGAAAGATTTTGTTAATGAAATCCACTAACTTCTCGCTGCCAAGATCGACTAGACCAAAGCGACCTTCAAAGATCTCCTGCTTGATCTTGCTCTCCGCTTGTTCTGCTTCCCATTTCGTGCGGGCCTCGGAGAGTGCTCCCCGGTAACGCACGCGTCGCACTCGGAAGCGGTAATGCCAATGCGACCCTCGTTTGTAAACAGACATGTTGTTCTCCTTGAGCGTTGCAGCCACCAAGAGAACGCGGCGCATGGTAGCAACATCGATCTCTCAAGTCATTAGTTATTTTCGCCGCGTCCACTCCAAAATTTCTTCGAGATCGAAACGCAGAATGTTAGAGCCGGGCGGCTTGCGATAAGGGATGCGATCCTGCGCCACCATCTCGTAAATAGTTCGTGGTCTGACATTCAGTAGCTGAGCAACATCGGACACTTTTAGAAGCTGTGGCCGTTTGCCTGCTGTCGCTGAATCGAAGTGTGTAGTCATCACTAAAAACGCTCACACCGGAAAGCCGCTTCGGGTTGTATCTGAGCGTGCGGCCATCATCAAAGAGAACGGTAATTTTGTTTCGCGCGTGGTCGGTGTCTACGACTCTTGCGTAGTCGCCTGCCTTGACCTGAAATGTTTCGCTGGCGCAGTTGAAGCGGATAATGTCTTCGTCGGGCCGGTAG
>JBOGOU010000606.1:0-36922 GCA_050748205.1 Pyrinomonadaceae bacterium
AAGCTCAACTGCTTGTTTAGTGTTGTTTCGTGTGATTTCGTGGATCGTTTCGCATTGCGCCGGGACAGAACGATCCACGAAGTTACACGAAACAACACGAAATGATACAAGGTGAGAGGTACTCATCGAGGGTGAGCTTAGGATCCATTGGCTACCGCAAATGGTTCTGTTAGTGAGTGATGCATATCGAGGTTGAGTCCTTTATTCAGGTTGAGCTTAGGATCCATTGGCTACCGCAAATGGTTCTGGGTGCGAGTGACGTTTGGTTACTTGGTCACCACAATCTCGCGAGTGGTCACGTTGAAGTCGCCGTTCTTCACAGGGAACTGGTCGTCGCCGAGAAGCTCGAGCCGAACGGTGTGCTTGCCATTGAGCCAGCCTGATAACCAAATGGGTTCCCATTTATCGATGAAGCGTGGCTCATCGTCATCGACGATGTAGCGGACGCGATACTCTCCGCCATCACCCTTAAGCCTCGCATTCGAGAGCCAAAAGTCGATCATGATCGCCTCGGCCTCCGGGCCTTTGTATTCACCTTTAGGCGGCGTGAGCAAAGGTTTGGTGGGATCGACATCGGCCGCCGTGATGGGTCCCACCTGCTTACCTTCACGCGGGCTTGCGGAACTTCCGGCGGCATTGTTGTTAGCCATGATTTGACCGGTGTTCGTTGTGGTCGGCTTACGGGCGTCTCCACCGCCTTTGACCGTGAACGCAATCAGCTGAAAGGCGCCATCGTTTTTGTAACTTTCATGCCAGGGGCGCGATGGAAAAACACTCAGTGTGTGTTTGCCCGCTACCACATTCCGTAACTCAAACGGCTGGTCCAAATCGTAGTAAGCCTCGTAAGGTTCGTTGTCCAGAATCACGTGGATGTGATTGCCCTTCTCAGTTACTGGATCCTTGTGCGGCCGGTAACCCTTGAGGTCTCCCGACAGGCTCAGCCTGACGGCGACTACCGGGCCTTCGGCCACCGAACCGGCGACCGGTGAAAGTATCTTCAGTTGGGGCGTAGCCTGGTCTTGTTCGCCGCGCGCCTTCATCTCATCGACTATTTTCTGGGGACGCGGAACGACCTGTAACACCTGCACAGTTGGTGGCGTGACTGTTGTGGTGGCAGTCGTGTTGGCGTTGTCTCTATCACCAGAGCAGCCGGCAAAGAAAGCCGCAACCGTGCTGATGATCATGACTACTGATTGCTTTCTATGATTCCTCATGATGCCCTCGCGCTTGAAGTATTTAGCAGGTTAGGCGACGAGTATGGCAAATGCGTCAAGAACGATCCACGAAATGACACTAATTGGCCGGACTCTCCTCTGTACGCGCCACCGAACGGTTTGCGTGAACACTAAATCTACCTAGACTTTTCGCTTTAGCGGTGTAAGAATCCGCCCAAATCGGAGCTATTCCTATCTCATCCATACGGAGGCGCAGCTTGTTTTCAAGCGCAGAGCTGATGAGCAAACAAACACTTCGCGTAAGCTACTTGATAGCAATCATCCTTTTCACGGTCGCCGTCCTGCTTATCGGCTGCAAGAGGCAGAGCCAAACAGCCGAGTTTCAGCCGGAGATTCTGCCGCTACCACAACAACTCTCGACCTACGAAGCCATGCCGATTCCCGCGGACAATCCGCTGACACCCGAGAAAGTGGCGCTCGGTCGCCAGTTGTTCTTTGATGAAAGGCTAAGTGGCGATGGCACGCGCTCATGCTACTCGTGCCACGTCTGCGAAAAGGGTTTGACTGACGGCTTAGCAAAAGCCGTTGGTGCTTTTGGCAAACAGTTGCCGCGCAGCAGTCCGACACTCTGGAACATCGGCTATCACAAAGAGTTTTACTGGGACGGTCGAAGTCCCTCACTTGAGAAGCAGGCGATGGCGGCTTGGACCGGAGCCAACATGGGCGCCAAGGCGGAAGAAATTGCGACGAAGCTGAATGCGATTGAAGGTTACCACTCGCAGTTTCACCAGGTATTTGGCGGCGACGCCACTCCTGACAACATCGTGAAGGCGATTGCGGCCTTCGAGCGGACGATCATCAGTGGCGACACTGCCTGGGATCGCTATCGGGCGGGAGATCAGTCGGCGCTCAATGAAAGCGCGGTGCGGGGCTGGAATATCTTTCAAGCGATTAAGTGCACCAACTGCCATGACGGTGCGTTGGTCACCGACCAGCAGTATCACAACGTAGGCATCGGCATGGACCAGAAAGAACCTGATGTTGGCCGGTTTAAAGTAACCAACAAACCGGAAGACACCGGCGCATTCAAGACACCGACGCTGCGGGACATCGCAAAATCGGCTCCTTATTTCCACGATGGCAGCACCCCAACACTCGAAGAGGCGGTAGACCTCATGCTTGCCGGAGGAAAGCCAAATGAGCATCTCGACAGAAAGAACCTTGAGAAGCACAACGTCTTGCCGGATCAGCGCACAGACTTGCTCAATTTCCTGAAAGCTTTGAACGTGGATTGCAAACTAACGAAGCCACCGCTGCCGCAGAAATAGTCAGAGTTAGAACAGCCTTCAGCTCACAGGGAAACCATTAAAGATTGGGAATCTCACAGGTTGGGAAGGTGGGCTTGCCCCCGCTCAACTTTGATCAGCCTTCACTTCAAAAGAAATCACTCAAGCTTGAAAGTCTCCTGTGACCCTGAAGACTATTACAACTTGGGCGGGTCATTTTCCATTTGTCATTTACCATTTTTCATAATTTTTCATTTGTCATTGGTGGATTCAACTTGGAAGTGCAACAGCTCGTGATCGAAACGAGCATCATTAAGGGTTGCATCTAATTCACACCCGGCTTCAGCCGGGTGACTTGAAGACTGCAATCAAGACGGAAACCGTTTAAACGGTTTCTGTTTTTGGGCGATTCTGCGACCCGGCTGAAGCCGGGTGTGAATGAGAGGGTAACCATCAACGCAGCGTCTTCTTGACCAGTGTCACAAAATCGCCAATATCTTTCTCAGTAGTATCAAAGGAGGTCATGAAGCGGACTTCGGATGTTTCCTCATTCCAAACGTAGAAGAAGTAGTGTTTCTGTAGCAAGGGAACATACTTCTTAGGCACGCGCGCAAACACTCCGTTTGATTCCACTAGTTGCGTGATCTCTACCAACGGGATCCTTCGTAGCTCCGTAGCGAGCAGCCGGGCCATGCGGTTCGCGTGGGTCGCATTCTTGCGCCAAAGATCGTTCGCCAAAAGGGCCTCGAATTGAGCTGAGATAAAGCGCATCTTCGAAGGCAGGTGCGTTCCCTGTTTTCGCGTGTACTTGAAGTCCCGGGAAAGGTCCCGGTCGAAAAAAACCACCGCCTCGCCGTACATCATCCCGTTCTTCGCGCCGCCGAACGAGAGAACGTCTACTCCTACATCTCCGGTGATCGCGCGAAAGGTCGTATTCAAGCTGGCCGCGGCGTTTGCTATACGCGCGCCATCCATATGCAGCAACATATTATTCTTATGCGCGAAGGTGGACAGAATCTTTAGTTCCTGGGGCGTATAGACAGTTCCCATCTCCGTGGATTGCGAGATCGATATCACTCTCGGCTGCACGTGATGCTCAAAGCCCACCCCGTCGAGAAATCGTGTCATTTGCTCGACTCTGATCTTTCCATCATCTGTGGGAACGGAAAGAAGTTTGCAGCCGGTAAATTTCTCCGGCGCCCCACACTCATCAACGTTGATATGTGCCGTCTCTGCGCAGATGACTGCGTGGTAAGGGTTGGTGACAGCCTTCAGCCCAAGAACATTCGCGCCGGTGCCGCCGAAGACAAAGTAAACGTCGGTCTGTTTACCGAAATGCTTATGAAAGCTCTTAACCGCTGCCTCAGTGTAAGGATCGTCACCGTAAGCAACCACATGGCCTTCGTTTGCGCCGGCTATCGCTGACAGGACCTTTGGATGTACGCCGGCATTGTTGTCGCTGGCGAAACTGCGCTTGGGTTTGATTCGGGTTGCCATGGTTTTTTAGCCGCAGATTTACGCGGATCAAATACTTAGCCGCGGATTTACGCGGATGAGCGCGGATCAGAATAGGAACAAATTGACCTTACTAAAGCTTTTTCAGATCTGTGTATATCCGCGTTCATCTGCGGCTAATAATTTGCTCTTCCGCTCTTTCTCAAATCTTTAGCTATCTCGCGAGCAGCATTGGCTCCCGGACCGCCGGTTACTCCACCCCCAGGATGGGTGCCGGCGCCACAAAGATACAAGCCCTTAATTGGGGTGCGATATTGCGACCAACCAATTAGCGGCCTGAAGGTAAAGAACTGATCGAGCGACTGCTCGCCGTGCATTATGTGTCCACCGCCCAGGCCATAGGTCTGTTCAAGATCTAAAGGAGTAATAATCTGTCGCGCCACAATCAACTCCTTAAGGTTTGGCGCGTACTGCGTCAACTGATTTACGACACAGTCACCAAACTCCTCCCGGCGCGAACTCCAGTCACCTTGCTTCAAATTGTAAGGAGCAAACTGAACATGAATCGACATGACATGCGCGCCCTTTGGCGCCAGGGAAGCATCGCTAATAGAAGGAATCGCGATGTCCATGTAAGGAGCAGGTGAATAGTCGCCATACTTCGCGGCGTCGAATGCGCGCTCGAGGTAGTCAATCTCGGGTCCGATGTGGATTCGTCCGGAAAGATTACTCTCGGCGTTATTGTTCTTTAGCGCCGGAAAAGAGGGAAGGCCCGAGAGGGCCAGATTGATCTTTGCGGCACTACCAACCGCCCTGTAGTTGCGCATCTTCAGCAGGAAGTTTGGGTCAAGATCTACCGGGTCAACCAGTTTCAGTAACGTAGTGCGAGGGTCGGCGTTTGAGACAACCACGCGCGCGGCGATCTCCTCTCCAGTCGTGAGCACAACTCCTGAGGCTTTGCCGTCGGCTACTCGAACTCGCTCGACTTCAGATTTTATTCTGATTTCCACGCCGGCCGCAGCAGCCGCCTTCCGGAGTGCGGTAGTAAGTGCGCCCATGCCACCTTTCACAAAAGAGGCAGTGTTCTCAGCGCGTGAATCCATTGCCGCCTGCCACAATAGTCCCGTGCTTGTCCCAGCTGACCAGGGACCGGCAAACGCTCCGAAGATTCCGCGAGCAGCGATCGCTGCGCGCAAGAGTTCAGTCTCAAACCATTCCGCTACAAGATCGGCGACGGCCATCGGTCCCCAACGCAACAGCCGGAAAGCGTCCTTCTTATCGAGCCCTCGAAACGAGAGACCAACCTTTCCGAGGTTCCAGATCTCGCCGGCTGCCGGCTTCTCAATCGAAGGCGGCGTCATCGAAATCAGTGGCGCGAGGACGCGCCCGATGCGAGCGAAGCTGGCAGAAAATTCCGGGTAGCTGCGAGCGTCGCTGGGTGAGACTTGCTCTAGTTCCCGCGCTGTCCGGGCAGGGTCAGCATAGATAGCCAACGATCTGCCATTGGGATCAAGAGCCAGCACACGAACTTGCGGATTGATTGTCTCAAGCCCATGACTCATAAGATCGAGATCTTTGACAACCTCGGGCATCAATGGGCCAGTCGAATAAGCAAGCGTCGAACAACGAAAGCCGGGATGGATCTCCTCAGTCACCGAAGCACCACCAACGATCTCGCGACGCTCGAGCACCAGTACGGACAAGCCTGCTTTCGCGAGGTAACACGCAGCGACGAGTCCATTATGCCCACCGCCGATGATGATGATGTCGTGTGCTGCCATTCTTGTTCTAGAAATCCAACCGACATTAGCCGCGGATTAACGCGGATGACACAGATCTGAAAAAGCGTTTACTTAGATCAATTGTCAGTTTCTGTTCTGATCCGTGCCCATCCGTGAAATCTGTGGCTCATTTCTTTGTTGTTCTGATCCGCGTTCATCCGCGCAGATCCGTGGCTGATTTTCTTTAGATCTTTCCCCTCTTCCAGTCCTTCAATAGTTGCAGGGCGGCGTTGCGTCCCGGCGCGCCCATCACCCCGCCTCCGGGGTGGGTCGCTGAGCCACACATGTAGAGATTGCGAATCGGAGTGCGATATTGCGCCCAGCCGGGTGCGGGACGCAGAAAGAAGAGTTGCTCGAGCGTCAGTTCACCCTGAAAGATGTTGCCCTCGGATAGACCAAAGTCGCGTTCGATATCCAGCGGCGTCAGTACCTGCCGGTGCAGAATCAGATTCTTGATGTTGGGCGCGTGCTCGGCAATCGTATCAATGACCGTGTCGCCAAACTCCTCACGCTTATCGTCCCAGTTTCCTTCCTTCAGATTGTAAGGAGCGTATTGCACAAAACAGGACATTACATGTTTTCCCGGTGGTGCGACTGAAGGGTCAGTCAACGTGGGAATAACGATGTCGATGTACGGCCGCCGCGAGAAGCGCCCGTATTTTGCTTCGTCGTAAGCACGTTCCATGTAATCAACGCTGGGCGAAATTGAAACCGCGCCACGCAGATGTGGGCCCGGTCCGGGCAAAGCAGTGAAGTTTGGCAGTCCGTCGAGCGCGAGATTCACCTTGCCCGAAGAGCCGCGATACTTGTATCGCTTGAGGTCGGCGGCGAATTCATCGGGAAGATGCTCCTCTCCGATCATCTTCATAAATGTTAGCCTGGGATCGACACTTGAGGAGACCACTTCGCAATGGATTTCATCACCGTTCGTGAGCACAACTCCTATTGCCCGGCCGTTTTTTAGCAGTATCTTTGTTATCGGCGCTTCAGTGCGAATCTCTGCGCCTGCCTCACGCGCCGCCTCGCCAATCGCGTTTGAGATCGCACCGGTACCGCCGCGCGAAAGGCCCCAGGAACGAAAAGCTCCGTCAATCTCACCCATGTAGTGATGCAACAGGACGTATGCGGTGCCGGGTGAACGCACACCCAGGAACGTGCCGATAATCCCCGAGGCGGACATTGTCGCTTTGAGCACATCAGTCTCGAACCACTGGTCGAGAAAATCGACCGCGCTCATGGTCATCAACTGCACCTGGTTGTACTTGTCTTCAGCAGGCAGCTTTTGAAAACGACGTCCAAGAAAAAGCAGATCCTTTAGACCTTTCGGATTTAGCGACGTCGGATCAGGCGGCGTCATGCTCATGATCGGCTTCACGAAGTGGGCCATCTCGATCATCGCCTTGCCATACTCATCATAGGCTTCGGCATCGAGTTTTGAATGGCGGGCAATCTCGCGGCGGGTTTTGGCGTGATCGTTTACGCGCCACAGATAATCGCCGTTCGGCATCGGTGTAAATGTGCCGTCAAGCGGAAGTATTTCCAGACCGTGGCGAGGTAGATCGAGCTCGCGAATGATCTCGGGACGGAGTAAGGAAACTACGTAGGAGCAGACGGAAAACTTGAAACCGGGAAAAACCTCTTCGGTTACTGCAGCTCCGCCAAGGACATACCGGCGCTCGAGCACCAACACTTTCTTGCCCGCGCGTGCCAGATATGCAGCGTTGACTAAGCCATTGTGTCCGCCGCCGATGACGACGACGTCGTATTTTGTACCCATTTCCAAGTCCAGACAGTCAGACGAACTCAATACGGAGAAATCGAATCAAGTAGTCGTCTGCCATGAATAACCGCGGCAATTGTTACAGATCGGTCCTCCACACGATAGACGATTCGATAGCTGTGTGCGAAGACTTCGCGAATTCCGTTTTCACCAAGTTACCGGCACAATTCGGCCCGAGAAAGGGAAGTCCTGTAGATTGCGTGTGGAATCAAGAATTCTCTTGACCACCGCCGCAGCATAAGCGTCGGAATCGTGGGAGATGTAGGTGGCTATAGCCTCGACGTCTTCGAGAGCTGCAGGCGACCACGCTACTTGGTAAGCCATTTGCCCAATTTGCTCTCTACTTCGTCTTGCGTGAGAGTTCCCCTGTGGTCAGCAGCTTCCAGTCCGTGGCGGACCTTTTCGATTACATATAGATGGTATTGAATATCCTCAAGCGAGCAGTCGTCGGGCAACTTATTCAGCAGCGATTCAACTTCTTCTTTTGCCGTAACCATCGCCTCTCCTCGGGGCAAGAACCAACTTGGATTATACATATATCACAATTAATCAGCTTGCTGAAGTTCATCGAGGATACCTATAATCGCTCGCTCTGACAATCCGCGGCGAGGTTCACCAGTGCCTATCGGAACAGCCTTTCACGAGCGAACATTTCCCCTCTGCGAAAGCCTGAACTATCGCGAGTGGTCAGGGTATTACGCGGTCAGCTCATACGAGCCGCACCACGAACACGAGTACAACGCTATTCGCAACGCTGCGGCGCTAATCGATATCTCGCCATTATTCAAGTATCGCCTGACGGGAAAAGACGCAACACGCCTCGTTGATCGCGTAATCACGCGCGACATCCGCAAAGTCTCGGTGGGCCAGGTTATTTACACCCCTTGGTGCGATGAGCGTGGCAAAGTGATTGACGATGGCACAGTCTCACGTCTGGAGGAGAACACTTATCGCTGGACCGCAGCTGATCCCAGCTTGCGTTGGTTCACCAACAACACCAGCGGTCTTGATGTGCAGCTGGAAGATATTTCGGAGTCTGTCGCGGCCCTGGCATTACAGGGACCAACATCGGGGCGTTTGCTAAGAACGATTGTCGAAGAAGCGGATATTGTAGACCTTAAGTATTTTCGTGTGACGGCAGGCCGGATCGCCGGCGTCCCGGTTGAGATCTCTCGCACAGGTTATACAGGCGATCTCGGTTATGAAATCTGGGTGCCGAGCGAACAGGCCCTGAAGGTCTGGGACGCACTTATGGACGCAGGGCGGTCCTTCGATATTCATCCCGCCGGCATGCTGGCCCTCGACGTCGCGCGTATTGAGGCGGGGCTCCTGTTGATTGACATTGATTTCAACAGCAGCAAGAAGGCCTTGATCGAAGAGCAGAAATACTCTCCGTTTGAAATGGGCCTCGGACGGTTGGTTAATCTCGACAAAAATAGATTTGTGGGCCAGGCAGCTTTGACGGCTGAGCAAAAACTCGGGCCCGCGCGCGAGATTGTCGGCCTGGAGATCAATTGGCCCGAGGTTGAGCAGTTTTACGAACAAGTAGGGTTGCCGCCCGCAGTGTCACCGATTGCTTCGCGAGTTGCTGTCCCCGTGTTTCATAGCGGCAGCCAGGTTGGTAAAGCAACGTCGAGCACCTGGTCGCCCACTTTGAAGAAAATGATCGCGCTGGCGACAGTTAAGCGGGAACACACAAAACCGGGTACGCGACTGGAATTTGAGATTACGGTCGAAGCGGTGCGCCACCGCGTGGGAGCGAGAGTGGTTAAGACTCCTTTCTTTAATCCTAAGCGGAAAACAGCAACACCGGTAATCTGAGTGGAAAGATCTCCAAGAATTCTTTCGAAGATTAAGCATGAAGCCATCCCTGCACGAAATTATCGACACCTACAACCCTAACGCTCCGCTGGAGGAGGCATTTACCATTCCTGCGACCTGGTACACCGACAAGGAGCTTTATGAACTTGAACTGCAAACTGTCTTTGCGAATTCGTGGCAACTTGCAGGTCGTGTGGATCAGGTTTGTGAGCCGGGACAGTTTGTGACCAGTGAAATTGCCGAGGAACCGATCGTTGTCGTGCGAGGAAATGACGGTAATCTGCGCGGTTTCTTTAATGTCTGCCGCCACCACGCAGCGGCTGTGATGACCGAGCCTGAGGGAAAGGCGAATCATCTTCGTTGTCCCTACCACGGTTGGACCTATTCGCTTGAAGGTGAGCTGAAAGGCACGCCGGATTTCTCCGGGGTCTGCAACTTTGATCGATCGGCTAACGGACTTTTGCCCGTCGACACGGCTGTATGGCAAAACTGGGTGTTTGTGAAAGTCGCGAATGAGAACACTCCAGCGAATAATCCCACGCTGGAGAATTTTCTCGGCTCCGATCTGATCAGCCAGATAGCCCCGCTCGGGATCGAGAATCTTCACTGGATGGAGCGACGCTACTACAGCTTTGACTGCAACTGGAAAGTTTTCGTTGACAACTATCTCGACGGCGGTTATCACGTTCCCTATCTGCACAAGGGACTCGACAGCGTTCTCGATTACAGCAACTACACTATTGAAAATGGAGCAAGGTTTTGCTTGCAATCGAGTCCGATGGTGAGCGAAGGCGCCGAGAAGGAGACGGGCGCCGTACGCCAGGGAGATCGCGCGCTTTACTACTGGATCTACCCTAACTTCATGATCAACCTGTACGACGGCGTGATGGATACGAACCTTGTAATCCCTCGGAGTGTCAACAAGACTGACGTGGTTTTCGAATTCTACTTTCCTGACGTTTCAGAGGCGGCTCGGGAACGCAACCTCGCCAGCATTGAAATTGGTGATCGCATCCAGCATGAAGATGTCTCCATCTGCAAATCAGTGCAGCGCGGATTGAGCTCGCACGCTTATCAGGCTGGCCGACTTTCGGTCCGGCGCGAAGCGGGCGAGCATCTATTTCATCGTCTGCTTTATGAAGATCTGAGAGCCAGCCTCGAGAGGCACCAGGCATGAATAGACTACGGCTTGGTAAACAGATCGTTGAAAGGCTTTGGCAAGATGGGCACGAAGTAACATATATTTAAAACTTTTAGTGCTGCTTGCTTTTCTCTTCGCCTAACGAACCACTTTGGAAACTGCTTCGGAGTCAAGTTCTCCTTCCGAAAAGCGCGGTCGTTTACTCCGCGTTCTCGGCGTCGGCTTCGGTCTTGCCGTAATTATTGGCAACACCATCGGCGCCGGTATTTTTCGCACGCCGGGAGAGATTGCCGCACACCTGCCGAATCCCTGGCTATTTCTTGGTGTTTGGGTCGTGGGCGGCTTGTACGCGCTCCTCGGCGCGATCTCTATCGCCGAGCTGGGGACAATGATCCCCCGGTCTGGCGGCCAGTACGTCTTCGCGCGCTACGCATTGGGCGAATACGCCGGGTTCATCGTCGGATGGAGCGATTGGATCTCTTCCTGTGGTAGCACTGCGGCGGTAGCAATCGTCGTAGGCGAATTCTCCGGCGCCCTGTTTCCCGCTCTGAACGGTAAGGCAGCCCTTGTCGCCGCCGTGATCGCGGTCTTCTTTGCGGTCGTGCAGTGGCGGGGCATTGTCTGGGGGAGTGGCGTTCAAAACATCACCAGTCTGCTGAAGGCTCTTGCCTTCATGGCCCTGATCCTCGCGGCTTTCCTGCTCGGGGGCCAGGGCCGCACTTTCGAGCCGGTCGCAACACCAGTAGGGCTGACGCTACTGACAGCCTTTATCCTGTCACTGCAATCAGTGATCTACACCTACGACGGTTGGACCGGCGTCGTCTACTTCTCCGAGGAAGTCGAACACCCGGGACGGGACATCCCACGCGCTCTATTCGGTGGTGTACTCTGCGTCATCGCCATCTATTTACTGGTAAACATTGCTTTGCTTTACGTCCTGCCGATTTCTAAGATCGCCGGACAACAATTTGCTGCCGGCGCCGCGGCGGAGGTGATATTCGGCAAATACGGCGACACAGTTTTCAGATCGCTAACCATTGTTTCCATGCTCAGCGCGATTAACGCTTTGCATCTGATGGCCACGCGGGTGTTGTTTGCGATGAGCCGCGATGATCTCTTCATCAGTAGAGCTGCCACCGTCAACAAGGGTGGTACTCCCACCGTGGCATTGCTCCTCAGCACTGCTGTGGCGCTGCTCTTCATAGCGTTTGGAGAAACCTTCCAGAAAGTGATTACGGTGCTGGCCTTTTTCTTCGTGGCAAACTACGCATTGTCTTTCATTTCTGTATTTGTTTTGCGGCATCGCGAGCCGGACAAGGAGCGTCCTTATCGCGCGTGGGGTTATCCCTGGACGACGGGGCTGGCACTACTTGGATCGATTCTATTCCTGGTTGGCGCTATTGCCAGCGACACTCGAAACAGTATTTACGCATTGATTCTGCTGGCAGCGAGTTATCCAGTGTTTCGAGTTGCAAAGCTTCTGCGCAGCTAGTGAGGCGAAAATTTCTCGCTTCGGCGTCGCGCCGGGTGCGAGCGCTGATTCAGGTTTGAAAGTCTGCTAATCAGGCAGTTTGACTCATTCACTGGCAAACCTTATTCTCAACTACAGTCTCAGTTGCTTAACCGACTCCGTGAGTTCTTCCTAAACCCCTTATGTTTTTACTGGAAGACTTGTATTGCTTCTTGCTCTTAGCTACCCCTCGGCAGGAGCCGGATATCGGGTAAAAGGTGACCAGTTGACCCCCGAACGTTGGAAAAAAGTTGAAGAGGTCTTTGAAGCGGTCCTACAGCGGCCACCCGAAGATCGACCTGCGTTCTTAGACAACATCTGCGCTCAGGACGCCTCGCTGCGCAATCAGGTTGAGACCCTGCTCCAGTCTCTCGAACGAGCGGGAAACTCAATGGATTCGCCCAGATTCGGTGTCGCACTCACAGACACGATGGTTGAGGAGACAACGACCTCCGTCATCGGCAAGCGCCTGGGAGCCTACCGCATTGAACGCGAGCTCGGTCGCGGCGGAATGGGGTCAGTCTACCTTGCGGTTCGTGCCGATGACGAATTCCGCAAACAGGTGGCAATCAAACTCATCAAGCGCGGAATGGACACCGATTTTATTGTCCGGCGCTTTCGCAACGAACGGCAGATCCTTGCCAGTCTTGATCATCCCAACATTGCCAGGCTACTCGACGGGGGCTCGACCGAAGACGGCCTTCCTTACTTCGTCATGGAGTATGTCGAAGGCCAGCCTATCTACGGGTATTGCGACGATCATAAGCTCTCGATCATCGACCGCCTGAAGCTATATCGTGAGGTGTGTGCGGCGGTCCACTACGCGCATCAGAATCTCGTCATCCATCGCGATCTAAAACCGAGCAACATTTTGGTTACGGCCTCGGGTGTGCCCAAACTCTTGGATTTCGGTATCGCCAAGCTTTTGAATCCTGACTTGTCATCCCAGGTTTTGGATCCGACGACCGCTGCAGTGCGCCTGATGACGCCGGAGTACGCAAGTCCAGAACAAGTGCGGGGGGAATCGATTGGCGCCGTCAGCGATGTCTACAGCCTCGGGGTTCTACTTTACGAATTATTGACGGATCATCGCCCATACCGGCTTAAGAGCCATCTGCCGGAGGAGTTGCTGCGTATCGTTTGCGAAGGTGAGCCTGACTTGCCCAGCGTCGCGGTCAATCTCATAGAAGTTTTGCCCATCGAGGGTCGAGAACCAGTCGAGATCACACCTCAAACTGTAAGCAGATCACGCAGCACCACTCCTGAGCAGCTGAGGCGAGAACTCTCCGGAAGCCTGGACAATATTGTCTTGAAAGCCATGCGAAAGGAGCTTGCAGGCCGGTATCAGTCCGTCGAAGAGCTGTCCGCGGACATCGGCCGTTATCTTGACGGTCATCCCGTCTCAGCTCCTTCCTATTACCCTTCAAATGTTCAGTCTGAAGCAGACACTGCCGACCCAGCCATGGGATCGCGCTCGCTCGCTGTGTTGCCATTTCAGGTATTGCGCACCGAAGAAAAGCGCGATGAGTTTCTGGGAATGGGATTGGCGGATGCCCTTATTACGAAGCTCAGCAATCTTCAACGCATTACCGTGCGGCCCACCAGCGCGGTCGTCAAATATTTCGATGGCACGCACAACATTCTGGCCGCCGGGCACGAACTGAATGTCGGTTATGTGCTGGATGGCCGAATTCAGCGCGCGGGTGATCGGCTGCGACTCACGGTGCAACTTGTCAGGATGCGAGACGGAAACCCACTCTGGGCGGCGAAGTTTGACGAGAACTATACAGACATATTCACCGTTGAGGATTCCATTTCCGAACAGGTTGCGAACGCCCTGGTGCCCCGCTTGACGGGCGAAGAACGCGAGGCGCTCCTCCACCGCGAGACGGAAAGCTCCGACGCGTATCAAGCTTTTTTGAAAGGCCGGTATTTTTGGAACCGGTTCACACCCGAGGATTTTGCGAAGGCCCTGGAGCAATTTCGCGAGGCCATTCGTATCGATCCTGAATACGCCCAGGCTTACGTTGGCATTGCAGATTACTATAACTGGACGGCGATCTTCGGTATTGGAGCGCCCGACGACAATTTTCCACAGGCCAAGGAAGCGGCAATCAGGGCTCTGGAGCTGGACGAATCTCTCGCTGAGGCACATGCGGCGCTCGCCTTCACAAACCTCTGCTACGACTTGGACTGGCAAGGCGCAGAACAACGCTTCAGACGCGCCCTGGAGCTCAATCCGAACTATGGACCAGCACACCAGTGGTATTCCAACCTGCTCGCTGCGCAAGGCCGATTCGATGAAGCAATTGCCGAGATAAGGAGCGCTCTCGAGATCAATCCACTGTCGCTGATGGATCGATCAATCGCGGCCTGGACCTACTATCACGCGCGCCAGTACCAACTGGCAGAGCGGGAAGCGAAAGCTGCAATAGAGATAGATCGAAACTTCAGCAACGGTCATCTGGTGCTCGGTTTCATCTATGAACGAATGGGCCGGTTTGAAGAATGCATGAATACTTTGAACCGGTGCCTGCAATTGATGTCCGGATCGGTGGTTCCGTTGTCGATTCAGGGGTGCGCCTTGGCAACAAGTGGACGGCGAGAAGAAGCTTTAGCTGTTGCAGAACGCCTGAAGAAGCTAAGTGAAGAAAGATACGTCTCACCTTACTTTTTCGCCCATCTTTACACCGCTCTCGGAAACCGTGAAGCAGCATTTAAATCTCTGGAAAAAGCCTTTGAAGTGCGAGATGAATGGCTAATCTGGTTAGGCACAGACCCCCAGCTTGACGACCTCCGCTCGGATCCGCGTTTCAGCGATCTTCTCAAGCGGGTTGGCCTGAAAGGAAATGAAGCAGCGCGAGCGATCCACTACTCAGCAGACCGCAATATTGGTCCTCATCCAGCAACAAGAACTACTGAGTTCGTGGGAGCGCACACTACCGCACCCACAGGAGAGGCTCCAAGTCTCGCTGCTGCCGTGACTGCGGTCTATAAAGACCACCGTCGCGAGCGTGCCTGGATGCTGGGCGCGGCAGCGGGAGTTGTGCTGTTGGCGGCGGTTTTGATCGGTTACAAGGTGCTGCAGAAACCGGCTATACGCTTCGTGACAACAAAGCTCGATAGGTTGACCGCCAGCGGTAACGTTGTGAACGCGGCAATATCCCAGGATGGAAAGTACGCAGCCTACGTAATGGACGAGTCGGGAAAACAGGGGATTTGGGTTAGGCAAATGGCCGTTGCAAACAGCATTCGTGTTGTGCCCCCGGCGGAAACTGAGTATCGCGGACTAACTTTCTCCACAGACGGAACTTACATCTATTACGTAATCCCTGGCGCAAACGGGAGCTCCGGAATGCTCTATCAGGTGCCCGCCTTGGGTGGTTCAGTCAAAGAGGTAAAGCGAGGCGTTGACAGTCCAATCAGTTTTTCTCCGGATGGAAAACAATACACCTTCATTCGCAGCAATGCCGCACAGAGCGAAGACACGCTCATGATGTCTGATCAGGCCGGCGAACAGAAACTCGCCGTGCGGAAGTATCCCGCTCACTTCTCGATGAGTACCGCGCCGGCCTGGTCGCCGGACGGTTCCGCGATAGTCTGCGTTACGCAGACAAGCGATACAAAAGGCTTCTATATGAGTTTGACCGAGGTACGAGTGTCTGATCGGGCGGAACGTGAGTTCGCGAAAAAACGATGGTCGGAGATTGGGCAGACCGCCTGGATTTCAGACGGGACCGC
Organism: Pyrinomonadaceae bacterium; assembly: GCA_050748205.1. Classification (GTDB taxonomy): domain Bacteria; phylum Acidobacteriota; class Blastocatellia; order Pyrinomonadales; family Pyrinomonadaceae; genus PSRF01. The sequence goes on from JBOGOU010000606.1 coordinate 15,691, forward strand.
GCTGATGATCACCGGTCAGGACGAGTCTTCAGGGTTTCTGCACGTTTGGCGTGTTAGTTTCCCTGACGGTGAAGTGCGAAGAATTACAAACGACCCCAGCGACTACCGGAGCTTGAGTTTGCCGGCGAGCTCTGACGTGCTCATGACCGTGCAGCGACAGACGCTGACAAGCATTTTTATTGCTCCAAAAGGAGACCCGGGAAATCCGCGGCAGGTAACGACCGGAGCAGGCCGGTTCTTCGATCTCTCGTGGACACCCGAAGGCAAGATCGTCTACGCATCAGATGCGAGCGGCGCGTCAGACATTTGGGAAATGGCCGCGGATGGAACAGGCCGAAAGCAACTAACCGCAGGAGCCGGACGAAACTACGCGCCTGTAAGTTCGCGGGATGGCCATTACGTTTTCTTTCACTCAAACCTCTCCGGCTCCTGGCAGATCTGGCGGATGAATCGTGACGGTAGTAATCCTGTCCAGATGACAAAGGACCAGGACGAGAGTAATTGGCCGGAAGTGTCGCCGGATGGGAAGTGGTTGGTCTATCAGCACACGACTGCGGGGACTCCAACGATTTGGAAAATGCCAATCAATGGCGGTGCGGCCACGCAAATCACCACACTGCTTTCCATGCGACCCACGGTTTCGCACGATGGAAAGTTAGTGGCGCACTGGCAGAAAGAAGACAAACCAGGGGCGCCGTGGCGCATTGCCATTACTCCCATCGAGGGAGGGCAAGCCACTCAAGTCCTCGACGTGCCCCAGAGTCCCGCGAGCTCGAATAGTGTGATCCATTGGTCCCAGGATGGCAAAGGCATTCTTTTTATTGATTTCCGCAACGGTGTGACCAATCTTATGCTCCAACCGCTGGATGCGGGCCCTACCAGGCAGCTAACAAGATTCACCAAAGAACAGTTTTACTCTTTTGACTTTTCCCCTGATGGTCGTGTCGTACTTTCCCGTGGTTTCTGGACCAACGATGTCGTCCTCATCAGCGATACCCAATAGGACGCTTGGAGTTGAAACCCTAAACTGATTCACTACTTCCCGACTTAATTGACAATTAAATCCGGAAAGGAATAAGGTATGCGCGTTCTTGTCCTCGCGTATTCATGGCTCTCGTTCGCGGATCTTTCGTTTACCTCTGCAGGAGTCTCCTTTATGAGCGTCTTCTCCGCGCTCATGCAAGATCGATTTCTTATCTGAGAATCTCTGATCGCGCTGCTTCTGAGCGACTGCGCTCGGCAGCGAAGTCCTGGGGGTCTATCGCTTGGAGAAAGTGGCTCGTCTCTGAAGAGGTCGCTATATGAATAGTCAAAATCCTCAGCTTGAAATAAAGCATGCCGCTCCGCTCTTCGAGGGCTTTGTACTCGAGATGGTGCAAGCAGGCCAACAACGAAAAGCAAAAGCGGCGGCAACGCGCGTGCTCGGCACAAGCTGGCAAGTCAAAGCATTCGGTGACAGCGGCACTGACTTTGAAGTAACCCGGAAAACAAAGAGAAAGAGTGCCGCTGCTGCCGGTTGGGCCTGGGAGAAAACATATCGTCTGCGCGCGCAGCCCGGCGTGGTGTTCGCGGAGCCAATGTTTACCGTGCCTGTCTCAGCCCCTCCTGAGTTTAAGCAAGAAGCGTTGGAAGCCGGCACGGGTAAGAGTCGAAAACGCCACGACAGAACTGCTTCGCATGACATGAGAGCGGCAGAATCAGGTGGCTCCACGCAGCCATTGCCCGAGAGTGATGATCCGCAGTGGAGTATCAAACAAGTCAAAGTGTTGGAAGCATGGCAACGCTTTCCCGCAAACAAGGAACCAGGCGAGCAAGTGGTTATCGGGCATCCGGACACCGGATACAGCGAGCATCCTGAGATCGCCACCAGACTGCTCAAGAACAAAGGCTTCGACTACGTTAAGGATGACGCAGACGCGAAGGACGACCTTGATAGCGGATTCTTGCTTTTTCCGGGACACGGCACAGGAACCTCCAGCGTGATCGTTAGTCCCAAGGATGCGCAGGGCGATTTCGGCAGCAGCCACGGAGTGCCTATTGCCGTTTGGGGTGTCGCGCCGGGGGCCAAACTCATCCCGCTGCGAGTCTCGCGCTCCGTTGTGTTGGGTGTTCCGTGGGCGGGCAGCGGAGTCAGCAATCTCGCCAAAGCAATTGAGCTTGCCGCCGATCGTGGCGCTCATGTGATTTCCATGAGCCTCGGAACAGGAGTCCCGAATTCTCGCCTGCTGAAGGCTGTGCAGTATGCCCAAAGGCGCGGGGTTATCGTGCTTGCCGCGGCGGGTAATTACACCCCTTTCGTAGTGTGGCCAGCTGCATACGATGAAGTAATTGCTGTTGCTGCAAGCAATGCCCAGCGCAAAACGTGGCAGTTCTCTTCGTTTGGAAGCGCCGTTGATGTTACGGCTCCGGGTGAGTCGGTATGGTGCGCGGGTGTGAGTGCGCCAGACCAATTCTCCGTCGGACGTGGATCAGGCACGTCTTACGCTGTTGCGACTGTAGCCGGAGTAGCGGCTCTGTGGCTTTCCCATCATGGACGAGACAAGTTAGTAACGCGCTACGGCGCGGAAAAGATCCCTATCATTTTTAACCAGATCCTTCGTGATACCTGTGATCCGGTGCCAGGCTGGAACGCAGGTTTTGGGCGCGGTTTGGTAAACGCCGACAAAGCGCTGGCTGCACGTCTGCCGAGCGCCGCCGATCCGATTCGTCACATGGCGCCCGTTCTGGAGGAACATCCCGCAATCGATAACGGAGGCCTCGCCACTTTCCGGCACCTGTTTGAAACGGCCATCGAGCCAACTACTCGCGGGCGCGGTTTCATCGAGGCGGGCAGCGGCGATGGCGATCTTCCCTCGAAGCTTGCCGAGTTGTTGCACGTGGCGGATGAAGAGTTACCCGCTCGTTTGCAAGAAATAGGACAAGAGCTCGCGTTTCATCTGGCCGCAGACCCGCTACTTTACCAACAGTTTGCCGCGGCCTTATCTCCAGGAAAGATGCGCGCTCCAGAGTCTTCCGCTGAGCTCGTAGATCCGGCGCCGGCTGCGACTGCTGATCTGGCGGCAGTGCGGGCGGGTCTGTTATCAAAGTCCATGTCAAAAGCCCTCAGAGGGAAGTTGGCTTGAAACAGTAAGCCGGCTCGCGCGATTTTTGATCCGCAAAGAAGGAGGCAACGCATGGCTGGGATTGTTGAAGGTCGCCATGTTGCTGAGAACCGAACGCTGACACCCGATTTTTGCATCATTGGATCGGGCGCTGCCGGAGGTGTGTGCGCTTTGAAGCTGGCGGAGGCTGGTTTTGACGTGCTGGTGCTTGAAGAGGGGCCGAACATCCCAAAGGAGAGAGGCCCGGCCCAAGGGCAGGAGCGAAAAATGCTCAATGAGCACGAGGCCGAGATGTATAAGCTGCTGTACCAGGAAGGGGCCACACGGCTGACCAAAAACGGGGGCGTCAAGGTGTTGCAGGGACGCTGCCTCGGCGGCGGGACTGCCGTGAACTGGTCGGCGTGTCTTCCTCCGCGGCTTGAGACTCTGGACGAGTGGCAGAAGCGCGGGTTGCCTTTCACGCGCCAGAACCTCGAGCCCTACTTGCGCGAAGTGGTGAACTACCTGCCCATCGTACGCAACGACAAATACAACACTTCAGCGCGGAAGTTCATGTTAGGGTGCGACCGCCACGATCTCCCTCACGAAAACTTGCCTAACAACACGCACAAATGCCGCGAGTGTGGCAGCTGCGGTGTGGGTTGTCCCTATGATCGCAAAATGAGCGGCTTCGTGAAGTGGCTGCCGGATGCGGTCGTACTTGGCGCGACGATTTACACTGATACGAGAGTCGACCGGCTCGTGGGCAGCGACGACCGCATTCGCGAAGTGCAGGCCCACTTTATTGACGGCAAGACGCGCCCGACTCAGCGCAAGCTGGTCGTTAAGCCCACGAAGGGAGTGGTGCTCGCGGCCGGCGCAATCGGCACTCCCAGTGTCCTCCTGCGCTCGCAGCTGGATCTCGATAAGCGCGTCGGCAAGTTTACTCACATCCATCCCGTCACCATCAGCATCGGCAAATACCCGGAAAAGACCCTGCCTGCGTACGGCGTGCCCGACAACATGTGGACGCCAAAGTTCGCACCCGGCCCGACCGGCTACCTAATTGAAACGGGATCTTTCTTCCCCGTTCTATCCGCCTCAGCGACGCTCCAGCACGGCGATGAGTTGCATCGCATCATGCGCGATTATTATCCGAATGGCGCGATCTCTTACGCTCACCACACGACTGGATTCGACGATAAGGAGAAGTATGGCACGGTCGAGTTGGACCAGAACGGGGATCCCCAACTGGACTACAATATCCCCAAAGCCAACGTGAAGCCTATGCAGGAAAGCCTGGTGATGATGGCCAGGATTCACCTCGCCGCCGGCGCCACTTCGGTTTACATCATGCGGAACCCGCCACTGGAAGTTAAGCCCGGCGCCACCTTCGACGAAATCAGGCAGATCGACTTCACTGAGCCCCAGCGCGCGACGATCTTCACGGTCCACGTTATGGGCGGCTGCCAGATGCACAAGGACGATAAGCGCCGCTGCGTCAACAATGACTTCACGTTCAAGGGAAAGAAAAACCTATGGGTCGTGGACGGTTCGATCTTTCCCACGGCCCTGGGCGCTAACCCGCAGGTGACTATTTACTCGCTGGCCCTCTGGGCGTCCCGCGAAATCTGCGAGCAGAACCAGAAACCATTCAAGCTCAATCACCAGCAAGGAGGTGAATTGCCGTGGCCGGGATACTAAGTTCAGCATTGAATTTGTTGGCGAATCCGAAAGAGCGCAGTGAGGTCACGCTCAGCACGTTCGAGCACCTCAACAGGAAGACCGCACTGATCCTGTTCGCAGTCGGCGAGACCGTACTTGGTGAGAACTTCCTGCTCAAGGCGCCGAAGTTCATCGAGACCGTAGACGATTATCTGAACTACCAACGACCGGCGCAACGCGATCAGTTCCTGTTCGCGTTGCTGATCGCTGAGACTACCTACGGTCTCACCATCGGCGGCAAATTCAAGACCTTCTCGCATTTGTCCGTCGCAGAGCGCAGGCAGATTCTCGACACGCTGCGTTCGAGCAAGCAGCAGTTGCGCCGGAACATCTACGCAGCTTTCGTCAACGTTTCGGCCTCAACCTACTACGCCAGCGAATTGACATGGCCCGATCTGGGTTACGCGGGCGTGAGCGTGGATCATCCGGAGATTCTTAACCAGCCTCCACCAATCCCGTGGCGGCCCACTGACCCGAGACCAATCGAACCATAGTTACTGTTAGAACGAGTCATTGACCCTGAACCGCCGAAAGGAGTGAGCCTGATGAGCAACGAGGGTTTCTTTCAACTCAGCCTGATTGATGTGAGGGGCCGGCCAATTAACGAATCGAAGGTTAAGGTCGCATTCGTTAGGGTTGCGGACAACAAGACAATCGGTTCCGAAGCAAATCTCGACTTCCCCCCGCCCCACACATTTGCCGTACCAGCCTTCCCGCAGGAGAAGCAACTGTTCTGCGAGGTGACTCCTCCGCGCTACCGCATGCGTCGCTCCGACGTCTTCTTGCTTACTGATGGAGAGACAATCACCAGGAACATCTCACTGTTTCGCCGTCCCGATAAGTGGTCAGCGAGCTTCACCACGTGGGACCAGCTCTCGAGCCACTTCCTGTCGTTTAAGGACGTTCTTAAAGAGTCTTCAGCGGTAAAGGTGAAGGGTGGCAAGCTGCTTGGCAAGTTCACCGAGGCAACCTACGACGGCGTCACGGAGAAGACGGAAGTATTCGCCAAGGCCGCACTTCTGAATCTTTATACCAAGCTCACGGACTTGAAGGAGCCGACTAAAGGGAAGGAGCCTTGGTTTTCGTTCGTTAAGGAGGTCGTCGAAATCGGCCGCGAGAGGTTCATTGGTATTGTCGACCCGAAAATGGGCGAGATCGTTCGGGCCATCAAAAAAGATATCGACAAGTTCAAGGACTATGAGAACACGCCCGCGCAGAATCACTTCAATAACATCCCGCCTGCATTTAAGCCCCAGAAATCCAAGATGTTCAGCATCAAATCAAGCGAAGATCATGGCAATTTGCAACTGACAATGGCGCCCGGCAAGGACTCGGCTGGCAACGACTTGCTCATCCTCGATGCCGACATTGATGAGAACGGTAAAATGTTTCAGCACTTGATGGACCTTTTCAAGCACAAGTTCTCGGGAGGGACCCACCCGTTCGACATTCACGAGTTTCTCGCTCTGAGCAATCCGAACAGACCTCTTGGTTATGAGTTGGTTTAGAGGCAGGCCAGATCTCGGCGCCCACAATTACGCACAAGCTCTTTACTGGGACCGCGGACGTCTCGTCCGCCCTAGTTGAGTCAGCATTCAGCGCCCGCAGTTACGTACAGGCTCTTAACTGGGACCGCGGACGTCTCGTCCGCCCGCTTGAGTCACCTTTCAGCGCCCGTAGTTACGGCGCGTCAGTTCTTTACTGGGAGCGCGGGCGTCTCGTCCGCAATTCGGCAGCGGCATTCAGCTCATTTGGGCTACACACAAGCTCTTCACTGGGACCGCGGACGTCTCGTCCGCAAATGAGCGCGTAAGCGCGAATGATTTTTCGCGATAATAGCGGGGGCTCAACTCAAAAACTTCAACTTGCTTGAGGTCAATGCACGCCAAAGAACGATCCACGAAATAACACGAAACATCACGAAGAGAGATTTTCGTGTTCGTTCGTGTGGATTCGTGGACTCAGAGTTCGCGCTTCGCGCTCATTTGCGGACGAGACGTCCGCGGTCCCAGTGAAGAGCCGGCGCGTAGCTGCAGAGTTTGAAAGCTGACCCAATAGCCTACTTCGCCCCGTCTTGCTTCTCCCATTCTTCGCGGGTAAGCGGCTTGATTGGCTCAAGTTGCTTCTTCCCCAGTTCGGCGTTTGTGCCGCCAAGCTCTTTAGCCATCCACGCATCGAAATCTTTCACCACGTCGGCAAGCTCGCGACTCAGCGCGTCCGTCCGTTCCATCTGTGTTTGCGACGGCCTACCTTCGTAGAAAACAACGTTTCCGTAAAGGTCGGTGAGGAATTCACGCAGTCGTTCCTCACCGGTGATCGCACCTCCCTCTTTTGTGGCAACAATCTTCTTGCGCAACTCATCGACCTGCGCCGCCGCTGCTTGAAGGCGCTTTGCCAGCGGATCGTTTGCCGGCAACTTGGCCGCGCGATCCTCCAGTGCAAGGCGCACTCCGTTAATGCGCTCCACGGCATAAGTCATGTCGCCGAGCAGGTTGTAGAGCTTTAGAGAGAGATCAAACTGTGCCTTACGATCTGGTGGAGTGTGCTTCGCTCGCGGATCACTCCGCACTAGCAACTGCGTGGTGTAGACCTGTTTGTCCTTAGTCATTTTCACGGTGTAAGTACCAGGCAACACGCGTGGTCCCACCGCGGCGCCGAATGCCGCGGTAGCCGCCCGGGGAACCTTGGGCGCCTTGAGACGCATGGACCAGGTTGCGCGGTTCAATCCGCGACGCTTGCTGCTGGGAATAGTGCCCAGAAGCTTACCGTCTGCATCAAGAACCTCGATTTTCAGATCGCCGAAGATGTGCCGCTTTTTCTGGTAATAGACGAGCACGGCTTCGTCCGACGCGTTGTCACCCACGAATGCAGCATCACCGTTAACCCATCCGCCACCTCCCGAGATGCTTTGTACTGTGGGTCTGGTCTGGATGAAAACGGCTTCTTTGACAAGGTTCTCCGGTGTCAATGCTCGTAGGGGCGTGATGTCATCAATGATCCAAATTCCTCGCCCATGAGTGGCGATGACCAGGTCGTTGTCACGGGGGTGGATGGCAAGGTCGCGCACCGCAACATTCGGTAGCTCACCACCCTTGTATTGCGCCCACTGTTTGCCCCCATCAAGGGAAACCCAGAGTCCAAACTCGGTGCCCACAAACAGCAGGTCTTTGTTGACTAAATCCTCTTTCACAACGTGGGCATAGCCACGAACCGGACCACCCTGGCCGACTACGGCGGTCCAGGTCTTGCCAAAGTCTGTAGTCTTGTAGGCATAGGGGCGCATGTCGCCAACCATATGCAAATCAAAAGTTGCGTACGCCGTGCCCTCGTCAAAGTGGCCCGCTTCCACAGAAGACACCCAGGCGTTTTTCGGCAACCCCTGGATATTACTAACGACGTTCGACCAGTTCTTGCCGCCGTCTCGAGTGATCTGCACGTTGCCATCGTCAGTGCCTACCCAGACGGTGTTGGGATTCTTTGGTGATTCGGCAATCGCATAGATCGTCGTGTGCATCTCCGCTGCCGAGTTGTCAACGGTCACGCCTCCCGACTGCTCTTGCTTCTGCATTTCAGGATCGTTGGTCGAAAGGTCGGGTGAAATGCGCTCCCAGTTTTGACCGTGATCGCGCGAACGAAATAGAAACTGCGAGCCAATATAAATTGTGCCCTTTTGGGTGGGACTGAGATGGATGGGCGTGTTCCAGTTGTAGCGCATCTTGCCCTCTTTGTAACGAGGCAGGGGCTGGATGCTGCGAGACTCATGTGTCTTCCGGTTTATCCGGGCGATGTAGCCGCCCTGAGATTCGGCGTAGATGTAATCCGGGTCAGACGGGTCGGCAAACATCCAGAACCCGTCGCCTCCATACACATTCTCCCAGCGGCTGTTGGTGATCCCGCCCGGGTACTGCGAGTCGCCCACCCAGGAGCTGTTGTCTTGCAAGCCGCCGTAGACGTGATAAGGAACATCCATGTCCACGCTCACGTGATAAAACTGAGAGACGGGCAGGTTCTCGGCCTTCCACCAACGATTGGCGCCGTCATACGAATACCATAAGCCACCGTCATCTCCGGTGATCACGTGGTCGGTGTTATTAGGATTGATCCACACATCATGGAAGTCTCCATGGGCACCGCCCGAGACGTTGCTGAAACTCTTGCCTCCGTCGGTGCTGACGATTAGTGGACCGTCGGGCTTGAACACCTTGTTCTCATCCTTCGGATCGACGATGAGATGGGCGAAATAGAACGGACGCCAGATCATGTTTTGACTGCGATCTCGCGCCGACCAGGTTTGCCCTCCATCATCCGAGCGATAGAGACCATTTTTCGGCGGCTCGGCTTCGATAAAAGCGTAAACAACGCTTGGCTTCGAGGGTGCCACGGCCACTGCCACACGGCCCCATGGTTTTGCCGGAAGGCCTTTGACACTCTTTTCCTCAAGCTCGGTCCAGGTGGCGCCCCCGTCTGTCGACTTGAACAGACCGCTGCCACTGAACGCATCAGGCCCGTCGCCGCCTGAGCGGAAGGTCCAGCCCTTGCGGCGGAAGTCCCACATTCCTGCGTAGATTGTCTTAGGGTTCTGCTTATCCATCGACAACATCGAGCAGCCTGTGGATCCATTGGCTCCCTTCAGGATTTTCGTCCAGGTCTTACCGCCATCAGCTGTCTTATAGACGCCGCGCTCGTCGCTGTCGCTCCAAAGCTTCCCGGTGGCACAGACATAGACCGTATCTGTGTTGGTAGGGTCCACCAGAATCCGGGAGATCCGTTCAGACTCCTTTAGACCCAGGTTCGTCCAGTTGTCACCACCGTCAACCGATTTGTAAACGCCATCGCCGACGGAAACGCTATTTCGCGTCCACGACTCACCCGTGCCTACCCAGATTACCTTTGGGTTCTTCGGATCGATGGTCACTGCGCCGATCGACTGCACTGGCTGTTTATCAAAGACCGGTTTGAAGGTCGTGCCACCATTCACTGATTTCCACACTCCGCCGCTCGCTGACCCGACGAAGACCGTAAGCCGTTGGCCTTCCTGAACTGCATCAAGCGCGGCTATGCGGCCACTCATCGCTGCCGAACCAATGTTGCGCGCGCCCAAGCCGGATATCGTCTCGGAATCCACTTTCACAGGGGAGGGCGCTTGGGGTGTTTGCGCTAAAGCGCTGCTGGATAGTGCAAGGCTCAGAGCCAGTTCCAGGAATCGACGCATCGAGTTTGTCCTCATCGGAAATCCTCACTAATTGATAGCTGTTTTGGTTTGTACTGCGGCTGCGCCAGCTGATGAGTCCAAGTCAGAATCAGATCAGGCGACGGAACCAGAAAGGTATTTGCTGAGATCAAGGCTGCTTTGGCTTGGCAGCCGGAGGAACGCTAAAGCGGCTGTCATCAATCTGAACGTTGGCCTCGATCTTCTCGTAGGTGACCTTCTGTTTGTTCTGACTGCCCTTTGCGTTTGTCTCGATCGAGTGGGGCAGGTACCAGCCCGCCACCTCCTTGTAATCGCCAAGAGACGTCTCATATTCGCGCTCGGCGCCGCGTACCATGCGTTTAGTATCGATCTTGATGGGAACAAAATAATCGGTGTCCATGTAGTAATAGCGAACGTCGCCATTTGCCAACGTTACCTTCAGCTTGAAAGCATCCGTGCCTTCGACGGGTTCCATGCCAACAAACTCAATCTTGTTTCCCTTCTGCTGGTAGTTGACCAGTGGTCCATCGAAATCCGAATCTTCAACGAGCTGCTTCAATTCTTCTTCGCCCAGCGGCTCGACGTCCTTCTTGCCTTGCCATGGTTCGATCTTCCAGCCCTGCTTCCCGTCGTAGGCGTTGATCTGCGTCATTCCCTGCAACGAGAACTCCTGGCGCACCATATTCGTGCGTTTGTTCTCTTCCATGATCACGGCCTCGAATCCGCCGCCGCCAGTAAACTTGCCGGCGCGGCGAAGAGTTTTCACCGCCTGGATCTTCTCCGGGCCGCCTACAGTCTTGACGTACTTACTGACGATTTCTTCGGCGGTCTGCGCCGCAACAGGGATGGCTAGAAGCGCCAGCCCGGCCATTGCAAGCAGGACTCTACGCATGATCTTCTCCTTGGTGAATTGGTGGAGCCGAGGGGGACCGAACCCCTGACCTCATGACTGCCAGTTCTAGTTAAGCGATTTTCTTAAAACCAAAACAATTAAACAGGTTGCAGCCAGCACGGATTTCGAAGGGTTTCCCGTTTCGTTACTTTGCCTTACTGTCTAATGCCGGTAGTTTGTTGACGCATCCGGCCCCAAATTGGCCACAAATTTCGGTGTCCTATTCTTGTGTTGCTATTGCTCGCGAAGCTGTGGTCTAAGCGCATCGACGCGCTCGTTGGTTTTGCGGCGAAGCGCCTCAAGAGCTGTATATTGCGTACTCAGGGCTGATCCGTACGTTTGAACATTAGGGACACTATTCTCGCATCCGAGTTGGGGGAAAATATCCGCCTCCTCTTTTTCTACACGCTCAAGCGACCGATAGAACTGAGCCATAGCTTCGTTGAGTGAACTACCAGTCGCGCCCAGAGCCTGTAAACTCGCAAAATGGACCGCCATCGTCTTTAATGCAAAAGACGAAAGCTTAGTGGAGCGAAGTTGTGTAATGAGGCGATCACGCTCTGCTAAATCCTCGGGAGGCTGGCTAGCCAGCTTTGAGGCAACGCTAGCCTTTAGCTGAAGCGCTATTGTATTGACGCGCACTTCATCATCCCACGCGCTTACAACCTGCGAGGCGGCTGTCTTCATTCGCTCGGATTCACGACGGTGATCGCGAATACCAGTGGCAATGAAAGACAGCGTAGCGCCCAGCAGGACGCCAAGGAGTAACTGTGGCCAATTTATCCGCTTATGGGAGTGGAATTCTGACATAGGAAGTGTCCAACAGTTCGGTAGCGGGGATCGTGCTTGGTAATGACTTGATCGAGGCGGGCGTAGTCTAATGGCTCTTCTCGTTCTAGCTTTTTGGTTCTCGCCATGCCGCCGCAGATAGTACCATGACGGATCGACGCCGGAAAAAATCTTCGGACTCAGCAACACAAGTTTAGGACACTACCCAAATTTCGCCCAGGCTGACTTTCTCCATTCGCCGTATGGGAGCATCCATCAGGATACCCGGCGGATTCGTACTTTGGGTTGGCCGAACTTGGTTCCCAAATCCGCGCCCTTGTTATACTTCGCTTCATGTCTCTACCAATTATTGATGTTGAAAAAGTGTTTGGCGAGTTCGTTGAAGCTTATGGCGGAAAAGTTTCTGATAAAGAGGTTGCGCCGGACAAAGAGAGCAATGCGGATTACATATTCCATGACGCCAAAGTTGTAGCAGAGTTGAAGATTCTTAAGGAGGACCCTTTCTCAAATAAAGCCTTTCTTGCATCGCGTGAACAGAAAACGAAGAAATGGATTGCGAATGGACTTGTTACCCAAGAAGAACTAGAACGAGTAAAAACAATTTCTCAACTACCTCTTGAGTGTTATCGGGACATAGTAAAACTTTACACTGGTGCTTTAAGAGGTCACGTTAAAAAAGCTAACCAACAAATCAAAAAGACAAGAGAAGAAAAACACCTTTCAGACTACAAAGGACTTTTGCTCCTTGTTAGTGATGGAAACTTTCTACTGGACCCGAAGAATATAAGACAGTCGTTAGCTGAACTGTTTAATGGTGAGCAGTATTCGGAAATTAATACTGTCGTCTACATGACGGTGAATGTGGTAACGAAACACCCAAACAGCTCTACTCGTACTCGATTGTTTACCTATTTGTGGCGAGATTTAGACAAACCAGAAAACGAAGTACCTTTGGCATTTCTACAAGACTTATATGTCAAGTGGGCCACTTTCTACGGTGAGGTAACGGGCATTCCCCTCGACATACTCTCAGACGTGAACCAGCAAGGAATCAGCGAAGTTGATTTGTTAAAAGATACGGCCTTTCTTCCATCGGAGGAAACTTGATCATATGGGGCCGGGGCTTTTTATCGGTTGGCCCCAGGGACATTTAGCTTGAACACTATCAACCTCCTCACCCTGCCAATAGCAAACGGCTGATGGCCCAGGGGGCCTGACAAGATGCATCCGGCCCCAATTTGGCCACCAAGCATGATGACTGTGAAGACTACGTCCAGAAAAAACCCCGCTTTCAAAACCTTTTCTAACGCCTGTGCAAAGTTGCCCCCAAACCCTTAGAGCGCAGGTTCTACAAGAAGTCGCGGGCTTTCTCAAATCAAACTTTTCGAAGAAATTGGGGCGTCCGGATGCATGTTTTTGCAAAGGTCTGGTTGTGATTAGCGACTGTCTACATGGAAGTCCCCCTCATGTATAATCCCACATAATACAATGGAACCGACTCTCACAACTCGGATATCCGGGGCCACCGATCAGTGCGCAGATGAGGCAGTTCGCACGACCTCTGCCGTTACTCAAACCCGACATGAACTCGGCCAATTCCTCACGCCGAAACACGTGGCCGATTTTATGGCCTCCTTGTTTTCTCTTGAGTTGCCTGATATTCAGTTGTTAGATGCTGGCGCGGGTACTGGTGCTCTGACAGACGCATTTGTGAGACGTTGTTGTTTGGGAGAACATCAGCCGAAGCGGCTTTCTGTTACTGCTTACGAAGTAGATGTCACCGTCCTTGGCACGTTGCGGAGAACTCTTCGCCGCTGCCAACAGGAGTGTGAACGCAATGGCATTGAGTTTTCCTCAACAATTCACAACGAGGATTTTATCAGTGCGGCGGCAGCAATGCTTCGTCTCGATCTTTTTTCGCCGGAACTACCTGTCTTCAACGCTGCCATTGTTAACCCGCCTTACCGAAAGCTTCGAAGCGATTCCAGTGCGCGTCATCGGTTACGGTCTGTGGGCATAGAAACGAGCAACTTCTACACGGGATTTGTGGCACTAATAATTAAGTTGCTTGCCAACGGCGGCGAAGTCGTAGCCATAACACCCCGAAGCTTTTGCAATGGTCCCTATTTCAAGCCATTTCGCGAGGAGTTACTCGAAAGAATGTCGCTACGTCGTCTCCATCTGTTTGAGTCGCGATCAGCAGCATTTGGCAAGGATGATGTCTTACAAGAGAATGTGATCGTGCATGCGGTGAAAGGCGAAAAGCAAGTAGGCGACGTAATTATCTCAAGCAGTAGTGGTGGACCGACTGGAACAGTGAGTGAGTACCGTGTGCCCTATTTTGAAGTGGTATCGCCGAATGACTCGGAACGTTTCATCCACTTTGGGCTTGGAGATGAGCATAGACGAGCAAAGGTTGCTGTAAACAGTCTCGAAGCCACGCTCGCTAGTCTTAATCTAACTGTCTCGACTGGCCGCGTAGTAGATTTTCGATCAAAGAGCTTCCTTCGCAAGGAGCCAGGACCGAACACCGCACCGCTAATCTATCCATGTCATTTCAATGGGGGCGCGGTTGTTTGGCCGAAGAAAAACTCTAAGAAGCCGAATGCCATAATGATCCACGAGAAGACCCGCGAGTTGCTCGTGCCTGCAGGAATTTATGTTCTCGTTAAGAGATTCAGTTCAAAGGAAGAGCGAAGACGGATAGTCGCGTGCATTTATGATCCTGCCCAAGTTTCAGCAGAAAGAGTGGCATTCGAAAACCATTTGAACTATTTCCATATTCGCGGACATGGTCTTCCGATGTCTCTCGCGAAAGGATTGGCCGCTTTCCTGAACTCAACTATGATTGATTCTTACTTTCGTCAGTTCAGTGGTCACACTCAAGTAAACGCAACGGATCTGCGAAGACTCAACTATCCAACCGCGACCGCATTAGAAAATTTGGGACGCAAAATCCAACACCCAATTAGCCAAGGCGCACTTGATGAACTACTAGAGGCGGAACTCTTCTGATGGCGACAAAGAGACGGGGTTCCCTAAAGTCGGCTCGCACACGGCGGCTAAAGGAAGCTATTGACGTGTTATCGGCTTTGGGTTTTGGCGGTAGACAAAACAATGAAGTTGCCGCTTACTCTCTACTCGCTCTGCTTGACTTGAACCCCGTCGAACCTTGGAGCAATTCGAACGCGGCTCTTCGCGGAATTACGCCGATCATTGATTTTGTTAGTCAAGTTTATGGTGTTCGATATGCGCCCAATACACGTGAAACGATACGCGATGAAGCCGTAAAGCACTTTGTCGAGTCCGGCATGCTTATTCGAAATCCAGATAATCCTTCTCGTCCCACCAATAGCGGTAAGACCGCATATCAAATTGAACCGCAGGCGCTTGAGCTCTTTCGGTCCTTTGGAACCTCCCGATGGGCCGGAAATTTGAAAACTTATTTGCTGAGCCGAGAGCTTATTCTTCGCGAGCTGGGACGCGAGCGAGCTATGGTGCGAATTCCTATCACACTCCCCTCCGGAGAAACGGTTGCTCTTTCGCCGGGCGGTCAGAACCCTTTAATAAAAGCTGTTATCGAAGAGCTCTGCCCAAGGTTTGTGCCCGGAGGAATCGTGATCTATATCGGAGATGCCGAAGACAAGTTTCTGCATTTGGACGCAGAATATCTTAAGAAACTCGGAGTTGAACTTCCCGCGGCTGCGAAAATGCCGGACGTTATCGTCCATGACACGCGCAGGAACTGGCTCTTACTGATTGAAGCAGTAACGAGCGCCGGCCCGGTCGATGGAAAACGAAGAGCGGAACTCAAGCAACTCTTTTCGGAATGCACTAGTGGGCTGGTCTTCATCACCGCATTTGCCAGCCGAGGAGCAATGCGTAGTTTTCTTACCCAAATCTCTTGGGAAACAGAAGTGTGGGTTGCGGAAAATCCAGATCACTTAATTCACTTCAACGGCGAACGATTCTTAGGTCCCTATCCCGATGTCTTGCCGACCGCATTAGTTAAGTAGTCATTTTGGTGTAGTCTTCAGGGCAGCATAACCCAAGGATGATTCTCGTCCTTAGGGTTGTAGACCATAACGACCGTGCGCTGTTCGCGGACGAGAGCGCCGAAGCTGTTTCGTGCGCGGTAAAATACGACCTTGTACGAACCCTTTAGCTTCTTGTTGGGCCTTGCGTCTATAACTTCAAAATCCTGCAAACTATCCGGGTCTTTCAACGACTGTCTTAGATAGGGCTTAATAAAAAACCGGCCACCAATATCACGTTGCTCTAGGGTGGCCCATGCGTCGATGGGCGGTGATGTCGCGGCATCCCTTACAGGAAGCTTGCTTGGGCCAGGTGTGAGTTGGGAGATACTAACTGAGGCTATTTGCTCCGAAGACGCTGATCTGTTTCGAGCCTCTCGCGTAGTTACAAAGACATTGCTAAGGACCAGAACACCAAGCCAGGTGAAGGACACTATTCTCGCAAGTCCGCTATGGCCCTTGCGCAAGGTAAACCAAGAGAAAACGCAGGGCGCTAAGAAAATACCAAAAGCTAGCAAAAGTCTGACGTTTCTTGGCGCAGGAGAAATAGCTGGCTTTGGAGCCTCATTGATTCGCTGAGAACTCATCGGCATCGCACAACCCGAGCAGAAATTCGCTCCTGCTTGGAGCTGTTCACCGCAACGTGAGCAGAATCGAGGTTGGCTACAGAAAACTTGAGGAGTAGTCATGAGAGAGTGAGTAACGTCATCTTCTGGAGTTAAAAAGAGACGCTCGCGGTGACTGCCTTACTGGTGAGAATCGAATACTTATTGTTGAACACCAAGAAGAAATGTCCAGGTGGAACGTTGACATTGATATTTGCAACGGTGACGCGCCCGGAATTGTAATAGGTCGATGTACGGTGACCGTTCATCCAATTCTCGAATTGGTCTTCATCAAGGATATATACCTCGATGTCATTTCCGCCTCCACCTTCGGCCCTGAATCGACCGAGGACACGGGCTCCATCTTGTCCGGTGTAGAAATCCCAATAGCGCGCTTGGCTAGCACGCACGGTGAATGCGCTATTAACAATGTAGCGCTCTGACGGAGTACCTAGAGAAACGGAAACAAACAGGAGGCCGCAGAGAATTGAGCAAGCAATAGATTTAGAAAGCATGGAAAATGAACTCCTTACTGTAGTTCTGGAAGTGGATTGTCAGCGCGTTCTGTTTGAGGTCACTGCAAAGGGTTTGGAGCTTCGAAATTCAACTCTTAGAGCTTGAGTTTGAGTGTTGAGAGTGAGGGCCGGGGGTTACATCGAATCGAGTCTATGCTGGTGACAGCATTGGCTGAGCACCATCTCTAATGCTAAAGTAGCAAAACAGCGTTAAAAGTCAACGAGATTCTGAAAAATTGTGGGAACTGCGGAGCCAAAAAATTCCAAAAACCAAGGAAAACGAGAGGTCATATGTATGAATCAACAAGCCTTAACACGCGGCGAGATTGTAACCGTTGGTCGTCTGGGCCTCCTGTTTTGGCGCTCTCCTGAGGTCGCCCTGAACCTCGTGAACCTCGTTTCAGTGCAGTTAAAAGACTCCAACACAAGGTACTGGCGCATGCGGCAGGTGTGTGTATTGGCGGCCGAAGTATGTTCGCTGTCGCTAGCAGAGGCGCGAGCAACCGATCCAGAGAAGTTCGATCAGGAAATCTTGAAGCGCTGGCGCAGCCCCGAGCGTCAAACGGCCCGGTTCAAAGAATACATGCACGCCTTGCAGCCAACCAAAATAGAGCGGGAGCGGTTGTTAACAAAGTTAAGCCCTACCGACCTGGGCCAAGCCGGCATTCAGTTATGGGACTTTCTGCTTAGTACCACCTTGGCGACACAATCAAGCTGTTCGACCAGACTTGAACAGCACCCGCCTGCGCAGTTCGCAAATGCGGTTGAAAGCACCTCGATGTTTATCGGGACTATCAGCATTGATGATCGTTTTCAAGCCAACTTTAGCCTACTCCATCGGACGAATCCGACCATGAAGTTGAAGGGCGCAATGGATTACGTCCGACCGATCGCGAGGGGGGAGTTCAAAGAGGCAAAGCAAAAGAAACCTGTGGGTGCTCCTTCAAAATACAAGATAACTGCTGAGGAGCGAGACTCCGTTGATCATCGATTCGCTGAGGATTATGCTGCTCGAAAAGCAGAAAAGGACAAACAGGGGAAGTCCGAGTACAGAACATATATGTCGAATGGCTGGTGGCTTAAGATTGCAAAGGAACTGCGACCGCTCTTAGGCAAAGAACAACTGCAAGCCTTTGCTCGTGCTTTGAGAACCTCGCGGTCCAGACTGAAGACCACCTCAAAGGGTACGAATTCTTGATTCTCGCCCTGAGTTTGTTCGCTTTCAAAGCGAACAAATTCTTCTCACGCAAATAATTTTAGACACGTTGACCGGGCTTCTCTGGCCTGCGTAACCTGCTCGCACTATGGCAAAGCGCGCACAAGATTACGACGCATGGGAGAAACGGCAACGCCAAGCGGTCACTGGACTAGACAACCTGGGGTTGTATGACGAAGCGGACCGCATCGAATCACTCACCGTCTAAGAGTACGCTGCCGACAAGGGCCACACACTCACAAATCCCGCGCTTGCCAATTCTACAACTGAGAAAGAAAGCAGAGGAGGGGATATGGAAAGAGCAACTTCAGCACTCGTTGAAGATCTGGAACAGCTACTTGTCGATATCTGGAGCGAAGCCGAGCACTGTGATGGCAGCCGAGCTGAACAACAGGCGGCCCTCGATGAAATTCAAAGCATGATTGAGTCGGAACTGCCCGACGTGGAAGACCGTGCGGAGGAGCAACAGGAAGAGGAGGAAGAGGAAGAAGAAGACGAGGCTGCTTAAATTCCTCGCCGAAATTTTCGTTCCAGCGCCAAACAAGAGGTTTGTCGCAATTCCGCGAATTAGTACGTGTACCAGCACGAAAGCGATACGAAAGTGTCTACGAACAAAAGTACGGATTTCTTAGAAGCGGGCTTCGGAGAATCCTCTGAACCGGCTACGGTCTTGCGCGATGAAGTGAGAGCGGAGAAGGCCAAACCGACCAGAGCCTACTTCTACCCATTGCCAAATTACGCGAGTGACCGGCGGTACGATCCGCGTTCACGCGATAATGAGAACGCGGTGATGCTGCCTTACACAGATGGCTATCTGGAACGGTTTGAGCAAATGGCCTTGCCGGGTTGGTACTACGTCGAGTTGAGAGCAGGAAACCAGATGCTTGGAGGCGACGTTCATGAAGTTGAGCCAGGCGGACGCTCTGTCGAATCTGAGCCTGTACAGCGCGGTCAGTCACAGACCACGCATTCGGCAACATCTTCCGCTCACGGCATCGCCGACGCGGCGCAAGTAGTACGCGAGACAAAGAGTCTGATTAGCGAACTTGTACCGAAGCAGCAACCATCCGTGGGAATTGCAAAGGAGGACGTAGTGCGGATGATTGAGAGCGCAGTTCAAAACCTTCAACCAGCGCGTTCGGAGTCTGGCGGCGTGGGCTTCAAAGAAATCTATCAGATGCTGCGAGACGAACGTAAGGAAGCGCGAGAAGAGGTGCGCTCCTTCCTGCGAATCGAACCACAGCTTGATCCAGAGACCCAGGCAACGGTTTATTTCGTTAAGCAAACCGGAGCACTCAAAGAAATGTTGAAGGCAACACGCGACGTAATCACTACCCCTGAGCGGATAGACGAACCAACTAGCTGGAGCGATAAGATTCTGGCCTTTGCGCGGGAATTTGTTCCTTATGTTGGCCCACGGGTTGCGCCAAAGCTTGCTGATAAGTTGAACGCTCTTCTCGATCGCGTGGAGCCCGCTGCTTTGATGCAAGCCGTAGCACAAGGCAACGGCGCTCAAGTGAACGGTAGCAAGAGCCCAGCATCACAAGTTCCAAACAGCAGCAGCACCTCAGCAGTAACACAAGCGCAGGCTGAGCCCATTTCTGCTGGGGGCACGCCGCAAGTCCCGCTATCAATGTTTCCGGCAGAACTGCGTCAGCTATTCGATCAACTGGTTGACGCATTAGCGCGAGATCTATCACCTGATCTCGGAGCATCGATGCTAACTCACTTCGTCAACGATCACCCGGAACATGCAGAGCTTATTAACGGTCTTGTGGATGATAGCCCATTCAACATCGTGCTCGCTTTATGCCAGTGGCCTGAGTACGCCTACGTTGCGAAGCTTCGCCACAACGCAACGTGGATTGCAGATTTACAGGATGCATATTCAGAGTTGCTTGAGAGTCAATCATCAGAAGCAGATGGAGGGAATGGTGGTCAACAAGCTGATCGTGAAGTCGCAACTAAACCGCGCAGAACCGATCAGGAGTAGTCATGAAAACAACCTTGATTAAGGGGGCAGTCTGTTTTCATTGTGGATGCGAAATGAATGCGGCAAGCGGAAAGGGCTCGCCAGTTCCAGGTGATTTGATTGTCTGTTTGAAGTGTGGAGAGTTGTCAGTCTTTTGTCACGATCTTTCGTTGAGTCATTTAACCTCTTCGGAACTAAGAAGTGTGAAAGCAGATCATGCGCTCTTGTCCGAAATGGACAAAGCGATTCGGATCGTTCGAATCATGGCGGAAATGAATGCATAAACCTTGAACCATGGTAGAAGAAAGACCGCGCAGCGCCCGCAAAATCATTGGACGTGATTAAGGCGCTGCGTGGCCTCCACTAACAACTTCGCTGGTGTAACAGCGAGGTGTAAGTTAACGCCGACATAGGCGGCGGTTGGACGCTATCCTACCGTTTTACACCTTCCCTTTTCAACATCGGCGATTAGCGAGAACGCCGATGCCGCACCCAGCAACCAAGACAAGAAAGACATCCAGGCCACGGAGCCAAAAAGGAATTGCCGTGTATCGTCAGAGAAAAGCTATAGAGCTGGCGAACAGATTGGAGTCTCGCGCAAACGGAGATCCCGTTGCACTAGCTGAAGCTGACATCCTTCGCGAATCAGCTCTTGACCGCAACATTTATTGCGCAAGCAATCTAAACAGAGAAGATGGAACATTCTTCGAGGGTAAAGGTGCTCTCTGGTTGTCTGGTTCGCGCCTTGATCCCTTCTATCGTGCTGTTGAAAGAACGCGAACTCGAAAGCGAGTGCTACAAGCACTCAGCCAAGTTCGGGCAAAGCCTGGGGAGTTGTGGAGATTTGTGACGTTGACCGTACCCACCCCAGTCGGAGTTGATTGCCAAACTGTAATGGAGTTGGTCCAGTTGGCTTGGGTGTTGTTTCGTAAACGCAAATGGTGGCTTGCGCTTGTGCGTGCAGGAATTAAGAGCGTTGAGTTCACTTTAGGCGATGAGAAGAGATTGAGAAGCGAGAGACGAGAGTGGGACCACAAACGTGATGGATATCATGTACACCTTCACCTACTCGCGCTGTCTAAATGGATTGATTGGTCAGCGCTGGGAAAAGAGTGGACGGAATGCCTGATAGAAGCAGCGAGGAGAAATGGCATTCCATTACAAATAACAACTTCCCATGGAAGAGCAGTTGTAGACGTTCGGCTTGTCACTG
>JBOGOU010000607.1:0-2412 GCA_050748205.1 Pyrinomonadaceae bacterium
GTTTCCTCCGAGAAAATGGAGGCTGGCTAGATTCCAATTTGACCTCTCGCGGAAAAGCTAGGAAGTAACGGGCAAAATCGCAGCCTCATTGAAGGGTAGTTGATGGCTTGTAGTTTGCGTTAAACAATCTTCTTCATTCTCGGTGTATCCACGTGCGGCATAAAACCAAGCTGCTTTTTTACTAGCTTACCTTCAATTTCAGGAAACTTTTCCACTCCTTCTATTAGGAGGGACTAACCAACCTTTGGAGGACAAGAAACCATGAAGAGGAGCCCCATTCTCATTGCGCTAGTGATCTCTCTACTGTGCAGCGTTGCCGCACTCGCACAGGTAAC
The DNA here is from genome assembly GCA_050748205.1 of Pyrinomonadaceae bacterium. GTDB lineage: Bacteria > Acidobacteriota > Blastocatellia > Pyrinomonadales > Pyrinomonadaceae > PSRF01. Next base: position 336 of record JBOGOU010000607.1, read on the forward strand.
TACCACCGGATCTATCTCCGGCTCGGTTACGGATCCGACGGGTGCCGTAGTGGCGAATGCCACGATTTCCGTGAAAAACAACGGGACCGGAGTCGAGAACACGACCACGACTTCGGAAAACGGGACATTCTCAGTTGCCCAACTTCCCCGCGGTACCTATACAGTAACTGTCCAGGCGACGTCCGGCTTCAAGAAATCAGAAATTACCAAGGTTAACGTAAACGTTGGCACGCCTACTACGGTCAACGTCACGCTCGAGTTGGGTGCGCCGCAGGAAACGGTGACTATTGTAGGTGGTGGCGAGGTCTTGCAAACGCAGACTGCCAACATCGGCAACACCATCACCGGCCGGCAGATCACCGAATTGCCATTTACATCGCGCGACGCTCTAGACCTCGTACTTGCCTTGCCAGGCACGCAAACGCCTGCCAGGCCTCGCTCCTCGACGATTAATGGTTTACCCAGGGGATCCATAACTATCACCATGGACGGCCTGCCTGATCAGGCCAACGATTCCAAGTCGAGTGACGGGTTCTTTACCTTCGTACGGCCGCGCATTGACGCAATCGAAGAGGTGACACTTTCATCGGCCGTACCTGGCGCGGAGAGTTCCGGCGATGGCGCCGTACAAATTAAGTTCAGCACCAAAAGTGGCAGCAGCGAATACCATGGCAGCGGTTACTGGTACCACCGCAACACCGCGCTCAACGCCAATTATTATTTCAATAACATCGCCGGCCAGCCGCGACAGCGGATGCTACTTAACCAACCAGGCGTCCGAGTCGGTGGGCCAATACTTATCCCGGGGTTGTTAAAGAGTCGGGAAAAGGCATTTTTCTTTGTAAACTACGAAGAATTCCGTATTCCCGGTTCGACTGCTCGCCAGAGGATTGTGCTTACGGCGGACGCCGAAAGGGGAATCTTCAAGTATGGTAACAACACGAAGGATCTGTTGGCCCTGGCGACGCAAAAGGGGCAGACTAACACGATTGATCCAACGATCGCTTCGACGCTGGCCGCCATTCGTTCGTCCTTTAGTAAGGGTGGACTGACAGCTTTGGGCGATAACCAGCAGCGTTTCACCTGGAATAGCCCGGCCAGTCAGGTCCGCAAGTTTACGGCGGTGCGCTTAGACTTCAACCTGACGCCCAATCATCACCTGGACAATGTCTGGAACTACAATGTGTTTGTATCTTCTCCAGACCAACTAAACAGCAGGGATCCTATTTTCCCTGGCTTGGGCATTGGAACAGGAGGACAGTATTCCGATCGCTTCTCCAATTCAACGGGTCTGCGCTCGACCTTGAGACCGAATCTTACGAACGAGCTGCGATTCGGGCTCGGCGCTGGGGGTACGGTGCTTTTCTTCCCTGAAACCAGTCCCGCCCCCTTCGCTCAACTTGGAGGCTTCAATCCGTCGTTCACGGTGTTCAATCCAGGCGGCAATAACACCAGTAGTCCGGCGTCGGGGAGCAGCTCTTCCAGGAACCATGCACCTTCCCTGGTATTGCTTGACAACCTCTCCTATGTGCGAGGCGACCACTCCTTCAATTTCGGTGTTGACCTTGCACAGCACAGCTCGTGGTCGTTCAGCGTACAGCGAGTGGTGCCGGCAATAACCTTCGGCCTGGACACCAATGATCCGGCAAACTCGGCGATGTTTGTCCTTGCCAACTTCCCCGGCGCTTCCAACACTGACTTAACTAACGCAAAGAACCTGTACGCGCTCTTGACGGGCCGAGTCACAACGATTAGCGCCAACGCTTTTACCAGTGAGGAAACTGGTAAGTACACCTACCTTGGCGATTTTACCCAGCGTACCCGCCAGCGCACGGCTGGTTTCTTTGCCCAGGACTCATGGCGCATTCGGCCCAACCTAACAATCAATGCAGGCGTTCGTTGGGAGCTTCAGTTCCCTTTCACGGCGCAGAACAACAATTACACGCAGGCAACATATGAGGGAGCATGGGGCGTTTCAGGTGTGGGTAATCTCTTCAAGCCCGGCACTCTCACCGGAAGCGTCACGCAGTTCACTCCATTTCCAAAAGGCACGCATGCGTATAACACCGACTGGAAC
>JBOGOU010000608.1:0-13962 GCA_050748205.1 Pyrinomonadaceae bacterium
AAGACAAGCAGGGCCCACTCGGGTTGGTGCCCCAGATCTGTTTCGACTCATATGCGAAGGACTACGCGCAAGAAATTATTCTCGTCCTTAAAGAAGTCGAACGACGCTATCGCGAGAAGAAGCAGAACCTGTCGGCGCTCGACTTTGATGATCTGCAGCTTCGCGCGCTCGAGCTCCTTGATCAGCCTGCAGTGCTGACTCGAGTAACCCAAAGGTATCGATTCTTCCTGGTTGATGAATTTCAAGATACAAACACCGTGCAGCGCGAGCTGATGCACAAACTCGCTCTTAGCTCAGTAGCCAGGCAGGCGAATCTTTTCATCGTGGGCGATCGCAAACAATCTATTTACGGATTTCGCGGAGCGGATGTCGATGTTTTTCAGCAAACGACGAAGGCACTTAAGAGTGCGGGCGGTGTCGAACAGCCGCTGCATCTCAACTTTCGCAGCCAGCCGGCCCTGATCAGTTTCTTCAATCACCTTTTTGGTCGACTCTTCCGGCTCGACGAGGATATCGTCGGAGAAGAGCTTTCCGAGCTGGGTTTCGTAGACTTTGAACCAAGCAATGAAATGCGCGAGCAGAACGACCCTTCCCCGCTGGTCGAATTCTTAGTCGACACGAAGTCGCTTGCTGAAGACAGTCCGAAAGCTCAGCAAAACGCCGCCGAGCGTGACGCAAAGCAAGTCGCACAACGCATCCTTTCTCTGACTGCCCCCACCATTTTTCAGTATCGCGACATCGCTCTGCTGTTTCGCGCCATGACTGACGTGCCCTTCTACGAGGGCGTTCTCCGCAGCGCGAATATTCCATTCCAAACCGTTCAGGGCAAAGGCTTCTATGACCGCGAAGAGATCAGTGACCTGATCCAGCTGCTTCGCTTCCTTGATAATAAGACTGATGAAATCGCGCTGGCTGCAGTGCTGCGCTCGCCGCTGGGAGGAATCTCAGACAACGCCCTGCTGGCTTTACGTTGTGCGCCATGGATAAGTGAGACCGCGATTGAGAGCGAGAAACTTCCGCGCTATTTCAGCCAGCCGCGTAAGCTACTCTACGCGCTGCGACGGCACACCGAGATCGCCTACGTCAGCGACGACGATCATGCGCAACTCGAGCGTGCCGGAGACTTGCTTGATAAGCTGATCGAAAGACGCAACCACTCGCCGTTGGCCGACCTGCTGCGCGTTGCGGTCGATGAATTCGAGTACCTCACTGTAATCGCTGCAAACTTCGACGGAGCGCAGCGGCTCGCGAACGTCCAGAAGTTGTTTACGCTTGCTGAGCGCTTCGAGCATTCCGGGGCCCACTTGATTCGCGACCTCGTTCGTTACATCGAAGAGTTTGAAGCGATTGGCAGCCGCGAGGGTGAAGGTCAAATAGACGACTCAGCAAACGCCGTAAAGCTGATGACGATTCACCAGGCGAAAGGGCTGGAGTTCCCTGTAGTAATTATTCCCAATCTTCATCATCGTTCGCTGAAGCCGCAGGAACACTGGTTTGCGCTGGATCGCCACCGTGGACTGACTGTGAAGGTACCCGATGGGCGAGGCAAACAGGTTGCCGGGTGCACGCTCGAGGCATTTCGTGAGCGATCCTGGCTCCGCGAACATTTTGAGCACATAAGATTGCTCTACGTTGCTGCCACGAGAGCACAGGACCGCTTGATCCTCGCCGGGGCCACCGATGAACTCGCAAGACTAAGCGGCTCTCCCGATAACTGGCTAAAGCTCATTTGGCAAAAACTCGAGTTGCAGATCTCCAGGAGTGGCGTTGTGGATCTCGCTGAGAACACGCAGCTCGCAGTTACACTTAACCTCGCGGACGAGTCTGTGAACCGCGGCGCGCCTGGCGGCGAAGAGGAGCAGAAAGTAGATTCTGCCGGATCCTTGCTCGCTGCGTTTCCGCTGCTACAACCGTTAAACGCCGAACCTTCCAGTGGCCATCGTTTCAGCGTTACGCAACTGATCAACTATCGACGCTGCCCCAGACAATATTACTTCGATCGAGTTTTGCACGTTCCTTCGGCCGATGAAGTAGCAGTGTGGAACGATGCGGAAGCGCCAGAGCCTCCCGCGAACCTGACAGCGACACTCAAGGGCGCCGTCATTCACCGTTTTTGCGAAACATATCTAGATGGCGACCAGCCGGAAGCCCGGCTGCGAAAAAGTTTTGCAGAGATCATTAGTTCTCGCCGCGCACAACTGGCGGACCGATTGCTAGACATCGATACCGAGGAAGCAATTAACGAGTTGTGGCCATTAGCGCAGAACTATCTTGCCAGCAAGATTTTTCAACGAGTTCAACAAGCGCAATCATTGGCCACCAAGGGAGAAGCTGCCCCCGGAAAGTTCCCACTCAACAAAGCCGGGCTTTGGAGTGAGCTGAGCTTTCGTTTGCGCAGGCCGCTGGGATTCATCACCGGCACCATCGATAAGTTGCTCGTTTCACCGGCTTCGGATGGAGCTGGCTTTGACGTAGAGATCATCGATTTCAAAACAAACCGGCTCGTGCCCACGCAGCGAGAGATGGAGTTGCGGAGCGTTGAAGCCCGCCAACCGGCAAAAGCAACTCGGCCCGCGCAATCGCTTCCAGGTCGCGCGAAAAGTGGACGCGCGCAGGTCAACACAAATCAATTCTCATTTGATTTCTCGGCGGCGGTCGAAGCTAAGAGCGCGCTGTTTAAGGTTGACGACGCGCCGTTGTCTGTTGACGAACAAGCTCGCCGGGCCGCCGCTGATTACCATTTGCAAATGCAGGCCTACGCGCTCGCCGTGCGTGAGCTCTTGCCGGGTCTGACAAATTCCGGTCGCCTTAAGGTGACACTCCACTTTCTCCAGCCAGACATCGAATTTCAGCTGGCCGCCGAAGCGTTGGAGCCGCAAGTTTGTGCCGCGGCGATTGATGACGCAATGCTCCAGATAGTTTCGGCGACTGAGCCGGATGAGTTTCCCGTCTCCCCAGCCGCACACTGTCGCATGTGTAACTTCCTCGAGGTTTGCACAACGGGACGTGAATGGCTCCGGAATAATCCTGGAGTCCCGGTTCAACGTCGGCGAGCCAGTGCTATGATGTAAAAAGATATTTAGAGGGCCTTAAAGTTTGGCAGCCAATGAGGTGCGCTTATGAGCATTGGTCCACTGAAGCGAAGAAGCTCCTGGCCTTCAAGCTTTCTCACGGGACTGATTGGCTGGAACGGCTTCTTCATTATCGTTGGTGCTGCCCTTGGCCTTTCCCACCGGGCCAGTGACCTCTTCCTTCTCGGCACGGCGGCCGCGGTGGCCCAAATCGTCTTGCTGCGGGTTTTGTTCTTTGCACTTCGTATCGATCGGAGCAATGAAGCGAAAGAGCAAGGCCAGGCAGTAGATTACGGCAGAGATGCCCACTGGCTCGAGCCTTTTTTCTTTGGCGTAGTTGCGTATCTGATCGCATTCTTGCCCAGATCATTTGGTCTCGCCGTTAACCTGGCGGTGGTCGGTGCTATGAGCGGTGTGGTTGCCGCGGGCGTAACCCACTTCTTTCTGTTTACTGTGCCAAGGAAATCTGGAGCGCCTGTTGCCGCGAGCATGTTGGTTGGCATCATCCAGGGATGCTGACTGGTCTACTGTTTCATAAAATGGACCGGCGTGACTGTGGTCGCGGTAACCGGAGTAATCCAGTGGTTCTGGATCTATCCCTACATTCTGGACCAGAGACGTTATTTTATTTACTTTGCAATCAAAATGGTCGGCGCCGTGGGGCTCTTTAGTATCACTTTCCTGTTGGCCCTGCCCGCGGAAAAGCTTCGCGGCATGCAGCAGCACAGGGCCTTTTGGTCGGCGCTAAACATCCTCTGCGGACTGACAATCCTCATCGGGGCGGCGCTGATGCGAACAGTGCCCAGGGTATAACTTGCAGCGCGGCATCCCTTGGAGCGCGGGCTCTTGCCCGCACTGCTTAGACAGGAGCTGGCCTCGCGGAGTAATTAAAGGAAACACTTGGCGAAAGCATTACAAGTAGGAATGGCGGCGCCCGATTTCCAGCTGCGTGATGGGAACGGCGACGAATGGCAGCTCTCGGCTCAGCGCGGGAAAACGGTGGTCCTGCTGTTCTACCCTGGCGACGAGACGCCGATATGCACGAGGCAGATGTGTTCCCTGCGGAATCGTTGGGCCGACTACGTTGCAACTGGAGCAGAAGTGGTCGGGATCTCCACGGATTCCATAGAGTCTCATAAGAGTTTCGCGGAGCATCATAGTCTGCCGCTGCGGCTGCTTTCGGATGTAGGCCGGAAAGTTGCGGATGCTTACGGCGCACGCTCCCTGATTCCCGGGAAAGTTGCACGCTCTGTTTTTGTGATCGACGCGCAGGGAATCATTCGCCATAGCGACGTGCGACCGCTCGGGCTCTTCAAGCCAAAGGACGACGAGGTGCTTGAGGCGATTCGCGCGTCGCGGGGTTGATTCCAGGGCCGAGCGGCGACAGGAATATTTGCCGCCCCTTCTTATTCACACCTGGCTTCAGAAGGTGTGATTTAATTAAGCGCGCCTCCGCGCTATCACTGCGGCCGGGGCATGAAGTCAATACCACCACGCGGCAGAGACGGTGCGAAAACTCAAAGGACCTTACGGTAATTTGCAGGTCAGGAAGGTGGGCTTGCCCCCGCCACAAGCTTGAAAACCACTTCAGCTCAAAAGCAACCATTCAAGCGGAAAGGTCCAAAGGGCGACACATCATCATGTACAAAGGCCTCGTTTTCTCCTCCGTAGGAGACTTGAGTGATTCTTGTGATGTGAAGGCTCATCAAAGTTGAGGCGGGGGCAAGCCCACCTTCCTGACCTGCAAATTACCGTAAGGTCCTTTGGGATTTCACACAGTCTCTACCGCTGTGGTGGTACGGACCTCATGGGACTGCAGCAAGAGTCACAGGAAAGACCAAATCAGAGCGCCCTGTATCCTTCGTTGTCCGCCTCAAGGAAACGCACGGTTGCCGGCATGTCGCGGCTGCGAAAGCTGTTCGCAATCGTCTCGCCTATTTCAGGCAGGTGGTCCAGGGCCAAAGCGATGACGCTGGGCCCTGACCCACTCAGGGCGACGCCAACGAGCCCAGGCTGAGGTGGAGTTGACAGTGCGTCAGCAAGACCTGGCACAAGAGACTGGCGACGCGCTTGATGAAGGCGATCCTGCATTGCTTCCCAAAGCAGATCGTAAGCGCCCGTTTCGAGTGCTGAACAAAACAAAGCGGCCCGCTGTAGGTTGTACACTGCATCTTCGAGTTTCACGATACCTGGAAGAGCATCGCGAGACTCAAGAGTCTTCAATGATGCTTCGGGCGAGACAATAATTACCTTGAGATCGGACGGCCAGGGCCTCTTAACGGCGATGACTTTCCCGTCCGGCTTCACACAAGTTACAACCCAGCCGCCGTAATAAGCCGCCGCCACGTTGTCTGCGTGGCCTTCTAACTCAGAGGCGCAGCGCAGAACGGTCTCCGCTGATAACTCTCGCCCGCAAATAAAAGAACCTAGAGTGATACCGGCGACAATGGCAGCAGCACTACTACCAAGGCCGCGTCCGAGCGGCAATTCGTTTTCCACCTCGATCTGAACAGGCGGAAGGCTTGAACCTTCGCGCTCAGCAGCAAAGCGCATCGCGCGGAAGATCAGATTGTCATCGGTGCGCGGCGGCACATCCGCAGCACCTTCGCCACTCGTGAACACCTGACACTGCACCTTTGCGTCTGGAACGACCTTGACTGTGACGTGCAAGTAAAGTTGCAATGCAAGACTCAGGCAGTCGAAACCCGCGCCCAGATTGGAAGTCGATGCAGGCACACGCACTTTGTAGGAGCGATCGCAACTCTCCATACCTTTGATAGGAGCCCTTCACTCAAGAGTTTTTTTTATGCTTTTCCTCGCGCTGCCTAAGCCGCTCAAGTATTGCAGCTTTGGTCGCCTTGACTCGTTCAGGAGGGTTGCTGTAAGTCCCCAGGAGCCGTCGCTCTGCCCTTGGCGTATCTGCCGCGCGGTCCTGCGTGTAGAGCTTTTCGCGGTGGTAATTGATCGCGTACTCCGCGTCTTTGAGGACGTGTCCCGTCAACACGGCCACAACGTCGTCGCCGCGGTCGATGACCCCATCAGCCACAAGTCGCTTAATGCCGGCTACAGTCGTCGCCGATGCCGGTTCGCATCCGACTCCGTCGCGCCCGATAATCGCTTTGGCGTCCGCAATGTCTTGCTCGCTGACGCTTAAGACACTTCCGCCCGTCGCGAGCACAGCCCTGAGCGCCTTCTGCCACGATACTGGCGCACCAATCTTGATCGCAGAAGCCAATGTCTGTGGGTGTTCAATAGGTGTCAGCAGGTCAGTCCCAGACTCAAACAACTGAGCGAAAGGCGCAGCTCCCTGGGCCTGCACCACAGTGAGGCGCGGCAAACGGTCAATCAGCCCCAGGTCTGCTAGTTCTTTGAAGCCCTTGCCAAATGCGGTGCTGTTGCCGAGGTTGCCGCCCGGCACTACCACATGATCAGGGACACGCCAATCACGCTGGTGCAAGAGCTCAGCGGCTACCGTTTTCTGACCCTCGATGCGAAACGGATTGATTGAATTGACGAGATAGGTTGATTCGTCTTCAGCCAATTCGCGGATCACGCGCATAGCATCATCAAAGTTGCCATCCAGTTCCAGAACCGCCGCGCCGTAGTCCAAACTCTGAGCCAGTTTGGCATGACTGATCTGTCCTCGCGGCACGAGGATCGCACATTGCAAATGAGCGCGTGCCGCATAAGCCGCGAGGCTGGCTGCTGTATTGCCCGTGCTTGCGCAAACCACCGTCTGTGCACCCAGGATTAGGGCTTGCGTGACCGCGGCTGTCATGCCGGTGTCTTTGAAAGAGCCCGTTGGATTGCATCCCTGGTGCTTTAGCGTGAGCGAGTGAAGCCCGCAATAGGTTGCGGAAACTGTTGCATCGTAAATTGGAGTGTTGCCTTCGGCCAGCGTGACGATCGGCGCATCATCCGCAAACGGCAGCAACTCGCGGTAACGCCAAACGCCGCTGCGGTCGCGTGAATCGAATGACGCGAGACGCTCAGTCCACAGAGCCCGAAGCAGTTCGGGTTTAGACTCTGTCACGTCGTCTCGTGCTACGTCCAACAGTCCATCACAAATACCGCAAACGTACAGACGTTCATCGAGGGCAAAGCTTGCGCCACAAGCGGGTTCAATGCAGCGTTGCATGAATGCCGCCCTTGACGTTGTTTGGAGCTTCTCTGTCAGCATCATAAGCTTGCCAGCGCGCTCTCGCTTTCAACTGATTCGAAGCGAGAGGCGCGGCGCTCGAGCCCAAACTCGTTGTGCAATGATCGCACGGCTTCGCCCATTATGCTTGCTTCCACAACAAACGAAACGTTGTATTCAGAGGATCCCTGAGCAATCGCGATGATGTTGATATCGCGCCGCCCCAGGGCGCTGAAGGTGCGGCCGGCAATTCCGGGCATTCCTCGCATCCTATCCCCCACCACGGCGACGATGGCGATCTCCGGATTGACCGTGATGTGTTCAACTTGCTGGTGAGCCAGGTCGATCGCGAAAGCCTGACGCAGTTTCTCAACTGCGCGCGCAGCTTCTCCCGAGTTCACGATGAAACAGATGTCGTTTCCGGAAGATGATTGCGAAATTAGTAAGACGTTTATCTGCGCACTGGCAACAGCAGTGAAAGTCTTCGCCGCGACTCCGGGCAACCCCACGATGCCGCGCCCGCCAACCGTAATCAGACTGACGTCGCTAATTGCCGTGATCGCCTTCACGCCCCGCGCAGTCGGATGTCCGGTCGCCGTGATCTTGGTGCCGCGGCGCTCCGGCGCGAAGCTATTGCGAATCCAAACCGGTATATTCGCGTCAGCTACTGGTCGCAAGGTCTTCGGGTGCAGGACCTTCGCGCCAAAATACGCCAACTCCGCGGCTTCGTTGTAGGAGATTTCGCGCATGGTGCGCGCTTCAGACACGAGACGCGGGTCAGCCGTCAACACACCATCAACATCTGTCCATATGATTACATCCGTTGCGTGGAGCACGGCGCCGAGGATGGTCGCCGAATAATCCGAACCGCCCCGACCGAGGGTCGTCAACATGCCCTCCGGCGTTGCGCCCGTGAAGCCCGTGACGACTGGTACCTCTCCTTTCTCGATCAGCGGTAGAAGCCGGGCCGAGGCACGCTCGCGCGTCTCATTCATCAAGGGTTCGGCCTGACCATAGGCGCCATCCGTCACAATCACATCCGTCGCTTCGACGGTCACGCTCTTGAGTCCTGACTCACAAAGCGCGCCGGCCAGTAACCGGGCGGATAAACGTTCACCGGCACTGGATATAGCGTCAAGCGCACGCGGGGTCAATTCTCGCAAAAGAGCCGTCCCGCGACAAAGACCAATTACTTCTTCAATAACACGCTCGTTTTCATTTTCCAGTCGAGCGCGCTTATCTTCGTCGGCGACCAGAACCGCGGCGGCCTCCGCATGCTGTTTGCGGAGCGCCGCTGCCAGTTCGTCCGCGACGCTTGCGTCACCCGTCTCTGCTCGATGGGCCGCTTCGATCAGACGGTTGGTCACACCGCTCATCGCCGAGACAACCGCGATGACCCTGCCTTCACTTGCGGCTGCGGCAATGATCGCCGCCGCGCGCGCGATGCATTTGGCGTTACCGACGGAGCTGCCGCCGAATTTCATTACCTGTAGTCCAGCCTTCATCAGCTAACGGCTTCTTTCATCTGAGGACTCTTCTGGTTGTCTTGATCTTCTTCTAAAATCGGCGCCACTCCATCATGGGATAACTTATATTCAACCGAATCGACCAGCGCACGCCAACTTGCTTCGACGATATTCGCGGATACGCCAACTGTGCCCCAGGTCCCGCGATCATCGCCTGAAGAGATCAGCACGCGCACCAGGCTCGCTGTTCCTGATAGGCTACTGGTGATCACACGCACCTTGTAATCAACCAGCCGCATTTCGGCTAGCGAAGGATAAAACCTCTCCAGAGCATGCCGCAACGCATTGTCGAGAGCATTGACTGGACCGTTGCCGCTCGCGGCTGTATGCTCGACGCGGTTGCCGACTTTTACCTTTACAGTAGCCTCACTCATGGGCATTAACGCCCCTCGATGTTCGTCAATGACCCGGAAACCGACCAGTTCGAAGTATGGTTGGTGTGTTCCCCGCAGCTTGGATACCAGCAGCTCAAAGCTCGCCTCCGCCGCCTCAAATTCATATCCATCATGCTCAAGTCGTTTCAATTCGTCGAGCACGCGCTGCTCGTCATTCAGTGCGAGACCCAACTCACGGGCTTTGGCGAACAGATTCGCGCGTCCCGCAAGATCGGATACAAGCACGCGACGCCGGTTGCCTACCGTTTCCGGCTCAATGTGTTCATAAGTCGCAGGATTGCGCTCAACTGCCGAAACGTGAATGCCGCCCTTGTGCGCGAAAGCGCTGTCACCGATAAAAGCTGCGCGTGAATCGACTGAGAGGTTGGCCATTTCGCCGACGAATCGAGATGTAGCTCGCAACTTCCGCAGCCGCTCGGGACCAAGAACCTCGTAACCAAGCTTCAACTGCAGATTGGGAATCACAGAGCACAGGTTGACGTTACCGCACCGCTCGCCGTAACCGTTAACTGTTCCCTGCACGTGTCTCGCTCCCGCAGAGACAGCCGCGAGGGTATTGGCGACAGCAAGATCGCCATCGTTGTGGCAATGGATACCAAGTGGCACGCCAATTTGGGCCATAACCTGACGGGTAACCTCGCCCACCATTTCCGGCAGGCTTCCACCGTTAGTATCGCAGAGCACAATCCTTTGCGCTCCTCCCGCTGCAGCGGCGCGTAGTGTCTCCACCGCATAGAGCGGATCGGCGCGGTGACCATCGAAAAAGTGTTCGGCGTCGTAGACCACAAACGGCACTCGCGCCGTTAGATAACTCACAGTGTCAGAAATGATTTCCAGATTCTCTTCAGGGCTAAGGCGCAACGCATCCGTAACGTGGAGCAGCCACGCCTTTCCAAAGATCGTCACAACAGGAGTTTCCGCTTTCAGTAGCGCTTGAACGCTCGGGTCGTCTTCGCAGGTCATGGAATTGCGTCTGGTGGAGCCGAAGGCAGCTATCCGCGCGTGCGCCAGGTTGAGCTTTCTCACTCTTTCAAAGAACGCTACATCGCGCGGGTTTGAGCCTGGCCATCCGCCTTCGATGAAGTCTACTCCGAGATCGTCGAGTTGCTCGACGATGCGACACTTATCCTCAACGGAGAAATTAACCTTTTCACCCTGCATCCCGTCTCGTAGCGTTGTGTCGTAGATTTCGATTCGCTCACTCATAAATTCAATTAGTCCAGTTAAGACAATGTCAAACGACAACTGGAGAATAGTCCTTGCTACGCTCCCTGTTCTGTATTCCCGCCTCACCATCCGTTACCGCACCCAGGCTACTGCTCGAAACCAGACTTGCATACTTTGCTAGCACACCCCTCGTGTAACGCACTGGCGGCGGTCGCCAACTCGCGCGACGACGTTCTAGTTCCGCGACCGAGACGTTCAGTTGAAGCAATCGCTGGTCAGCATCAATAGTGATCGAGTCTCCTTCCTCAACCAGCGCAATGGCGCCGCCTACCGCGGCTTCCGGCGCGACGTGACCGACCACCAAACCATATGTGCCACCGGAGAATCGGCCATCGGTGATGAGAGCAACCGCGTCGCCCAGCCCGGCGCCGATAATCGCAGAGGTTGGCGCGAGCATCTCGCGCATTCCAGGGCCGCCTCTAGGCCCTTCGTATCGAATTACCACAACGGCACCCGGCTTAATATCGCCGGATAAGATCGCCTGAAGACAAGTCTCCTCTGAGTCGAATACACGCGCCGGACCCGTAAACCGCGGATCCTTGACGCCAGTGATCTTGGCGACAGCTCCCTCGCTTGCAAGATTGCCCTTCAAGATCGCCAGATGGCCCTGCGGATAGAGAGGTTTGGTCCAGGGATGAATCACGTTCTGATCTGCGCGAGGCTCGGCCGGCAGATCCTCGAGCACCTCAGCAATGGTCTGGCCCGTGATGGTCAAGGCATCGCCGTGCAGTAAGCCGTGAGTCAAGAGCATCTTCATCACTTGCGGCAGCCCACCTGCTTTATGCAAGTCGGTGGCGACGTAGCGACCGGAAGGTTTCAGATCGCAGAGAACTGGAACGCGGGCGCGAATCTCTTCGAAATCATCCAGTGTTAGAGCTACACCGGCAGCGTGAGCGATGGCCAGCAGATGCAGCACAGCATTCGTGGAACCGCCTACAGCCATGACAACCGCGATCGCATTCTCAAAAGCTTTGCGAGTAAGGATATCGCGCGGCAGAATTCCTTTCTGAATTGCCTCGGCAAGAACCTCACCGGATCTGGCAGCACTTTCAGCCTTTTCCAGATCTTCTGCGGCCATCGTCGAAGAGAACGGCAGGCTCAGACCCATTGCTTCGATCGCCGAAGACATCGTGTTTGCGGTGAACATTCCGCCGCACGACCCGGCGCCGGGGCAGGCGCGGCGCTCGACTTCCAAAAGTTCAGACGCGTTAATGCGATTCGCTGAGTATTGTCCGACGGCCTCGAACGCGCTAACTACGGTTAAGTCTCGGCCATCGTAGTGTCCCGGCTTGATCGTGCCGCCATAAACAAAAATGGCCGGAATGTTCATCCGCGCAATCGCGATCATTGCTCCCGGCATGTTTTTGTCGCAACCGCCAATGGCCAGCACGCCATCCACGCTTTGCGCCTGGCACACGGTCTCGATTGAGTCGGCGATGACCTCACGAGAGACGAGGCTGTATTTCATTCCCTCAGTGCCCATGGAGATGCCGTCGCTGACGGTGATCGTGCCGAAGATTTGGGGCATCGTGCCGGCACTGCGAAGCGAGTCAACAGCGCGAACTGCCAGGTCGTTCAAGCCCATGTTGCACGGGGTGATAGTGCTGTAACCATTCGCCACGCCAACGATCGGCTTTTCGAAGTCCTGATCACCGAAACCCACCGCGCGCAGCATGGCGCGATTAGGAGTCCGCTCGGCTCCGGAGGTGATCAAGCTGCTGCGATGGTTGCTCATGACTAATAATAATAGGACCTATACGACCTATTGGACCTATACTTTCTTCGACCTATTTCTTCCCTAGCGCTGTCGCTCGTTGAAATGCTGCCCAGATTGCCTTCGAAAGCACGGTGCGCAATCCACCTTTCTCCATTTGATAGATTGCTTCGGCCGATGTGCCGCCGGGTGATGTCACCATGTTCCTCAGTTCCGCCGGATGCTTCCCCGATTCACGCGCAAAGAGGACACTGCCGAGCATTGTCTGCAAGACAAGCTCTTGCGCTACGTGTCGCGAGAAACCCATATGCACGCCGGCATCGATGAGGGCTTCCATCACCAGGAACGTGTAAGTTGGTCCTGTAGCTGATAGCGCCGTCGCCATATCAATCATCCTTTCTTCTTCAGCGTGAAGCTCTCGCCCCAACGCGCCGAAGATCGCCTGGATTTGGGCCAGCTGCGTTTCGTTGACCTCCGGCGTTGCCGTCCAAACGGTCATCCCTTCCCCAATTTGCGCGGGCGTGTTGGGCATCGCACGAACTATCGCACGGTGTTGCAAATCTTCTGCGATGGTTTCTGTGCGAGTGCCTGCGACTATGGAAATCACTAACTGGTCCTTTTGGACAGCCTCTCTTAACTCCCGGAGTATTGCTCCTATGCGTTGCGGCTTGACGGTTAGCATGACAATCGAGGACTTTTGTCCGTCCTCGTTTGCTGGGTGTCCAAAGGCTACGGCTTCGCGATTACTTTCAAAGAGCCGAATCCCATACTTCGATTGGAGATCTTCGCGCCGGTCATGACGCGGATGACTACCTACTACCTGATGCGGCTTCACCAGGTTCTTTTTAAGCAAACCAGCGATGATCGCTTCGCCCATGGCACCACAGCCAATGAACGACAACTTCACTCCATTTAGGGCTTCAGACCTAATCATCTTCCATTTCTCATTTGATATTTCTCATTATTTCTCATTTGTCATTGACAAATGGAAACGGGGATTCCTGACAAACACAACCTTCCATCACTCCATCCGACGATGCTTGAAAGAGCGCTCTCCTGAGACGTACCCCGACACAGTTTGACCCTCGCCGATCAGCTTATACTTGTAAGTGGTCAGTCCTTCGAGACCGACCGGACCACGCGCGTGAAGCTTGCCGGTACTGATACCCAACTCGGCCCCGAAGCCATACCGAAAGCCGTCGGCGAAACGCGTCGAGGCATTGTGATAGACGCCGGCAGCGTCGACTCGCTCCAGGAAGCGCGAAGCAGCCTGTCCATCCTCAGTCACAATCGCTTCCGTGTGCCGAGAACCATAACGATCGATGTGCTGAATAGCTTCCTCCGTGCTACCGACGATTCTGATCGAAACAATCAAGTCGGAATATTCGGTCCCCCAATCATCCTCGGTCGCGCGCACGACACCCGGCGCCGGCTCCAGCTCGAGCGTGCGCCCGCAACCCCGAACTTCGACTCCGGAAGCTTGCAAAAGAGGAACCAACTTGGGCAGGAACTCGGCGGCTACGTCTTCATGGACCAACAGCGTTTCCATTGCATTGCACGCCGCCGGGTATTGCACCTTGGCATCGAAGGCAATATCGAGCGCTTTGCGTAAATCAGCGGCGCGGTCTACATAGACGTGACAGATTCCCTCGCCGTGCCCGAGTACCGGAATACTGCTGTGCTCGGCGACATAACGCACAAACTCGCGTGAACCACGCGGAATTATGAGGTCAATGTCTTCGGCAAGTGAGAGCATTTTGTCGACATCCGCGCGCGTATAGAGCAAGTTGATGGCGTCAGGAGGAATCTCGAGGAAATGACTCAACGCGTCGGTCCAGATTGAAACGAGCGCCTGATTGCTGTGAAGAGCTTCCGCGCCACCTTTGAGGAT
>JBOGOU010000609.1:0-5359 GCA_050748205.1 Pyrinomonadaceae bacterium
GTTTCCTCCGAGAAAATGGAGGCTGGCTAGATTCCAATTTGACCTCTCGCGGAAAAGCTAGGAAGTAACGGGCAAAATCGCAGCCTCATTGAAGGGTAGTTGATGGCTTGTAGTTTGCGTTAAACAAACCTCTTCATTCTGCATTTACCCGCGTGCGGCATAAATACAAACTGCTTTTTAACTAGCCTTGCTAAGTTTGGACGTTCCAATCGTCTTTACGGGTTCGTTAGTCCGGTCAACGAGGGTTTCCAGTTATATCTGAGCCGTGCTCAGCTCAAGGCTCGTGAAGGGGACGCATCTCCCCTCTGCTCCTCGAAGCTGATCCCAACACTTTCAAACTTGAAGGAGCCCAAAAATGAAGAAACTTATCTTTAGTCTGCTGGCGCTGTCATTACTTTCGGCTGCGGCGCTAGCGCAGTCAAGCACTGGGAATTTGGTTGGCACAGTTTCTGACGCCAGTGGTGTCATCCAGAACGCAACCGTAGTCGTCAGAGATAATAAGACCGGAAGGGAAAGAACCGTCCAGTCAAACGACAGCGGAGGCTTTACGGTTCCAGATCTGGACGTTGGGACCTATACCGTGACTATAGCGTCAGCGGGCCATAAGACGCACACGGCTACCGAAGTGAAGATTGACGTCGGCAAGGAGTACTCGTTGACTGCTACTCTCGAGGTCGGCAACGTCACTGAGAATGTGACGGTCGTGGCCGGCGTCGACGTAATCAATACGAGCAATTCCGAGATAGCCACAAACATAGGCCCGCGCCAGTTATTGGAACTTCCCCTTCTGACGCGTAATCCGCTGGCACTTATTCTCACCACACCCGGTACCGCGTCGAATCCTTCACAAAACACGTCGATTAATGGACAACGTACTTCGTCCACAAATATCGTGCGCGACGGCGTCAACATCAATGACAATTTTATCCGGTCGAATGCGACAGACTTTGCGCCACAGCGTCCTTCGGTCGACGACATTGGTGAATTCACCATCGGGTCACAGAACGGAGCCGACGCCGGCTTCGGTGCAGCACAGCTCACCCTAGCCACTCCGCGTGGCCAGAATGATTTCCATGGCGCCCTGTTTGAGTACAACCGGAATTCGAAGTTTGCAGCCAACAGCTTCTTTAACAACGCTCTTGGTACATTTGGCCCAAATGATTCGCTGGTGGTCGCGGGACTAAAGAAAGTCGGAGAAGCTCGTAGTCCGCGCCCGTTCCGTAACCGAAACCAATTCGGAGGCAAAGTGAGCGGTCCTATTTGGAAGAACAGACTGTACTTTTTCCAATACTACGAAGGTTTGCGCGATCGTGTCTCGTCCAACAAATTGACCACGACTTTGATGCCAGCCGCCCTGGCGGGTCGCTTTACCTACACCGTCAGCTGCTTGGGCACTCCGGCAAGTCCATGTCCGCCTGGCATTCAGCCAGGGCAGGCAGTGTCAGTCAATCTTCTGAACATTCCGTTGACCAACATCTCAACGAATCAACTTCCGAACGGCATCGGTCAAATAGATCCGACGGTTCAAAGCCGAATTCTCTCCAGGCTGCCCCTCGGTAATACTACCGAATCGGGCGACGGCAGAAACACTACGGGTTTCAGGTTCAGCCAAAAGCAGAACCAGGATCGCAATGCTTATACCACGCGCGTTGATTTCGACATCAATAGCAACCATTCGATCAATGGCGTCTACAATTGGGTCAAGGAGGACAACCTCCGGGCGGACATTGACAACGCCTTCAATCTAATTCCGGTTGTCGTCCAGCCCTCAAAGAATAACTTCCTGGCTCTGGGCTACCGGTCGACTTTGTCCCCCAAATTAACTAACGAACTCACTGGGGGGTTCCTCCACACTACGCCTACATTCAACCGTACCGAAGCCAGGCCGGCAGCGTTCATAATCCCAACGCTGGTCACCAATCCGGAAGTTACCTTCCTGGATCAGGGACGAACCGTGATGACGACGAACGTTCAGGACAATGCCACTTACATACGAGGTAACCACTCGCTGCGCGTTGGTGGCCAATTCCAAAATGTCGATATCGAAGCGTTTAATGATGCCGGCACTAACGCAACGTACAATCTGGGTACTAACACCAACACACCCCAGATTGTTACCTCCCAATTCAACGACGCCGCGCTTTTTCCCGGTGGAGTACCTACAGCACAGCGTGCCGGGGCCAACTCCCTGCTCGCTTTGTTGGGTGGAATAGTCAGCACGGCCTCGCAAGGGTTCAACGTCGAGTCCGCGTCATCCGGATTTGTTCCGGGCGCGACGCAACTCCGGCCCTTTAACTTCCAGAACTACGGCCTCTACTTTTCAGACCAGTGGCGCGCGACACCTAGCCTTACGCTCAACCTGGGATTGCGTTATGACTACCAGACGCCGCTCAAGCTGACAAACGGATTGTACCTTGAACCCATTATCGCACCCGGAAGAACGGCGAAGGAGACCGTCCTGGATCCAAACGGCGCTTTTCAGTTTATCGGTGGCAATGCACGCGGGATCAACGCGTTTTATAAGCCTGACCGAAACAACTTTAGTCCAGTCATTGGAATCGCTTGGTCGCCGCATTTCAAGGGAGGCTTTTTCGGCAAGCTCTTTGGGGACGGCCAGACAGTGATTCGCGGTGGTTTCCGCATGGACTATGTCAATGACGAACTGGTCCGTGCTCCCGATAATGCTCTGGCAAACAACTCGGGATTGAATCTCACTTCGAACCTATTGAATCCTGCAACTCAGACCACATTGCTCAACGACCGCGCCAGTAACCTGCGGTCAATTCCGGTGCCTACATTCGTTGCCAACCGAACGTTCCTTCAGAACAATCTGGATGGAGCTCGACAGGCTGCGGCGTTCGCGGTTGACCCAAACATCCAGGTACCGCGTTCTACGGAGTATTCGATCGGCATTCAGCGCGAAATCGGGTTCAATTCCGTACTCGAAGTTCGCTATGTCGGCAGCCGCAGCAGCAATATGTTCCGGGTGCTTGACTACAATCAGGTAGACATCCGTACTAACGGCTTTGCGGAGGACTTTAACAGAGCAGTAAATAACTGCCGGTTGCAAGGAGCCACTCAAGCTGGAACAGGTAACCCGCTTTTCAGATGCACCAGTATTGCCTTTAATGCGGCGATCCCTGGCAGTGTCCCGCTAACTGTATTCCCAAATTTGGTTCTAACTGGCGGCTTGTCGCTTAGTGGTGCGACCACTCTCTCAAACGTGCAGGGCGGGACTCCGGCGGATCTGGCTGTCCAATACATCATTAACAACCAAGCGGGAACGGTGAAATTCAGTCCCAACCCGAGCATATTTGTGGCGGACGAGCTCTTTAACGGTGCGTTCTTCCGATACCACTCTCTCCAGGCCGAATTGCGCCGCCGCTTTTCAGGCGGATTATGGATAAGTGCTAACTACACCTTCGAGAAAAACCTGACCAACGGTCAGGGCACGGCCCAGGGACGTGTTGAACCGTTCCTTGATAACCTGCGTCCAGAGTTGGAAATCTCGCGCGCCGATTTCGATCAGGCTCACGTTTTTAACCTCTCCACGATTTATGAGTTGCCGTTCGGCAGGGGTAAGCGTTGGTTGAGTGATGGTAATTGGCTCGATCGGCTCGTCGGAGGTTGGCAGGTCACTTCGATTATGCGCTGGTCCTCTGGAGCCCCGATATCGCTTGTCGATGCGCGCGGAACCCTTAATCGAGCGGCTCGCTCGGGACGGCAGACGGCTTTGACCTCCCTGACGAAAGATGAGATCAAAGCGCTGTCGGGCGTATTCGTTACGCCAAACGGGATTTTCTTTATCAATCCATCGGCGGTCAATCGAAACTCAGATGGCTCACTTGGTACGGGTCAAACCGGCAGAGGCGCCAACGGGTTTGACACGACTTTTGCGGGTCAAGTCTTCTTCAACAATAACCCGGGAACGACCAGCGGACTGGAGCGGGCATTCCTTAACGGTCCGACGACCTTTAATCTTGATAGCTCCGTGCTCAAGAATATTCGCATCACTGAGCGAGTGAGAATCCAGCTCCGGGGTGAGTTCTTCAATGTGCTGAACCACACGCAGTTCAGCGATCCTGGCCAGTTCGTCAGTATCAACAGCACGAACTTCGGCCGTATTTCTGGTCTCGCCACCGCGGCTCGGATTAGCCAGTTTGCCATACGTGTGGAATTCTGAACGTAGGTCAAACTCCCTAACAGTGGGGCGTTGCTCTTTAAGGGCCACGCCCCATTTTTCGTTTATCAGTCCGTTGACTAACGCTTCCCTTCGTGCAAAATACTGGGCCGAATCGCCTGAACAGGAAAAGGAGTCAGAGTCATGAAGCACTTCGTCTTGTTTCTGCTTATCGCAGGTTTTGTCATAGGCTCATTGAGATCAGAAGAGGTTGCGGGGACTGTTGCGCACTCCGACAAACTCAGTGTTGATGAGATTGTCAGCAAACATCTCGACTCCATCGGCGCCGCCAACGCGCGCGCCGCAGTTCGATCACGAATAATTGGTGGCGTGTCTCAGGTGACGTTCCGCTCTCGTGGCATCGCCCAAGCCGACGGCAGTGCTGTGCTGGCATCAGAAGGAACGAAGAGTATGGTCACGATGAAGTTCGAGTCATCTCAATATCCTTACGAGAAGATCGGCTTCGACGGAGACAAGGTAACTGCTTACCAGTTGAACCCGGGCGACTTCTCAAGCCTGGGAGGCTTCGCTCGCGCCAACCCGGAAATGTTCAAGGAAGGTTTAGTTGGCGGCACCTTGTCGTCCGCATGGCCTCTCCTGGATCTTTCAACCAGAAAAGTCAAGTTGGAGTATGCCGGCACGAAGAAAGTCAATTCGCGGCCGATGCTCGAGGTCAGATACCTTCCACGAAGTGGTTCCGACCTTAAGATCAGTCTCTTTTTTGACGCGGACAAGTTCCAACATGTTCGCACTGTTTATCAGAAAATAATTCCCGCGCAGATGGGGAGAACGGTTGATCAGTCTGCTCGCATGAGCGAGACACGCTATGAGTTGGTTGAGGAATTTTCTGACTTTAGGACCGAAGGTCAAATAACTCTGCCCCACACCTACAAGATCCACCTGGAACAAGTGGGTGCGTCAGCCCAGATCTCAGACTGGGTCATGACATTAGTGAAGTTCTTTTTCAATCGACAAATTGATACTAAGGACTTCGACGTCAGCAACGAATAGCGACACTCCTAAGAGCAAACAGCACCGGCGGCATGGCTACAGGTCCTTTTGAGGCTTCTGCTGAAACACTTTCGTCTCCGGATCGGCTACGAAAATTTGAATGTTTCCTCCGAGAAAATGGAGGCTGGCTAGATTCCAATTTGACCTCTCGCGGAAAAGCTAGGAAGT
>JBOGOU010000610.1:0-16571 GCA_050748205.1 Pyrinomonadaceae bacterium
AAGGAGGGCTCTCACGATAGCAAACGACAGTGGCTGAGTCACTCGACGGCGGAGCCCTCCTTAACAGTCGGGCTACTGCCCCGGGCTAGTGTCGGGGCTACTGAACTACACCGAGCAACCGCCCCAAGCAACCTATTCCCAGCGCAGCGCCTCGATGGGATCCAGCCGCGCAGCCTTCCACGCGGGCCATAAACCAAAAACAATTCCTACGGCGGCGGAAATGCCGACACCGACACCGATGGCCCACAATGGCACGTAGGCCGGCAGCGGAGAATACTTGTTCATCAGCAGACTCGCAACTTCACCGACAGCTAATCCCGCGAGACCGCCAATGGCGGTTAACACAACTGCTTCAATCAAGAACTGGGAAAGTATGTTTATCTTAGTTGCGCCTACGGCTTTGCGAATGCCGATCTCTTTTGTCCGCTCCGTAACTGAGACGAGCATAATGTTCATGACGCCGATGCCGCCGATCATCAGTGCCACAAAAGAGATAGCGGTGAGCACCAGAGCCGTGGCCCCTGTAAGTTGATTGTAGATGTCCAACAGCGCATCCTGCGAGGAAATGCCGAAAGTGTTGGGCGCGCCCGGGGGCACGCGACGGCGGCGTCGCAGGATGTCAGTCATCTCGTCGATCGCCGATTTCACATACGCGCGCGATTTCGGCCGGACAATGATCACGAAGACGACCTCCGGAAACGGCGCATCAGGGTAATACTTGTCGAACGTTGTAATTGGCACAAAGACAGAATTGTCGCGGGATTGGCCGAGAAAGTTTCCGAGCGGTTCCATCACCCCGACAACACGAAAAGGACGGCCGTTGATTTTCAAATCCTTATCGAGAGGCTCTTCATAGGGGAACAGGGCCTTCACCAAATCCTGGCCCAGCACGCAGATATTTGACCGCTCTCTGAGATCCTGGTCGGTAATGAAACGTCCCCGGCCGACGTAGCTCGATTGCGTGAATTCATAGTAGGGAGTTACTCCGATGAGAATGGGCGTGTCAGATTGCTTATCGGCGTAGCGCACGGTTTCTGCAATTTTGCGATGGATCGGGGAAACGCTGAGCACTGATGGAGCTTCGTTGCGAATGGCATCGGCATCTTCCAGCGTGAGATCTTTGCGATGTAACTCCTCCGCGGTTGGCTGATGTCCAAAGCTCGGGTCAAACTTCGTTGCCCAAATTGCATTTGAGCCCAGCGCCTCGATTTGCTGCGCAAAAGCCTTGTTCAGCCCCTGGATGATCGACACCATGAAGATCACCGTGAGCACTCCCACGCTCACACCAAGAATCGTCAGCGACGAACGCAGCTTATTCACCCGCAGCGTGTCAACCGCCATCAGCGCTGATTCTTTGATGTCCTCAAGCTTCATGATTCACGCTTACTCCGCCCTGAGCGCCTCGATCGGATGCAATCGCGCCGCGCGCCACGCGGGCCAAAGTCCGCTGATGACGCCCACGATCGACGACACACCGACTCCAAGCACTACGGAGGCAACGCTGATTAACAAAGGAAACCCAATTAGCGCCGAGATGATGTAAGCCAAACCGAAACCAGTCAAAACTCCGATGGCGCCACCCACAGCTGTCACCGTTACCGACTCGATCAGAAACTGAGCCAGTATATCCTTCCGTCGCGCGCCAATCGCTTTGCGAATCCCGATCTCCTTCGTCCTCTCGGTTACCGAAACCAGCATGATATTCATGACAACGATCCCGCCCACGAACAGCGACACACCCGCTACGAGATAAGTAACGATATAAATGTTGGATGTCGCTTTGCCGTAAAGATCGATGAACACATCCGATGTTTCTACAGAAAAACCTTCATCCTCACCTTCGGTGAAGACCCGACCGCGGCGGTTGCGCATGATAGTGCGCACTTGATCCTCAGCCTCCTCCAACTGCTCAGCCGAGGCGGTTTTCACAAAGACGACAAGAGAATCGCGCGCGCCAAAACCCTTCTGATAAGTCGAATAGGGGATGTAGACGATGTTATCGCGCGAATTGCCGAAGATCTTGCCCAGAGGTTGGAGCACACCAAGAATCTGATAGGGGCGGCCAGAAATGCTCACCGACTGGCCTACTACTCTGTCAGGTGTGATTCCTCCAAACAGGTTCTCGACGATATCGGCGCCGACAATGCAGATCTCGCGCGCCCTGTCGCCTTCGCTTTCGGTCCAAAAACGGCCCGCTTCAATCGAAACGGCGTCGATGTCAAACATCGCCGTGGGGGCGATGCCACGGATCACGACGTTGTCTGACTTCTGATCCTTATGCTTAACAAGTTCAACAGAATTGGCTGCCATCCCTGATTGCCAACAGGAACTGCACAGACGAAAAATCGCTTCAGCGTCGTCCCGCGTTATATCCTTTCGCTTACTAAACTTGATGAAGTCTTCTCGCGAGGTGATTACTCGAGGGCGCTTCGAAACGGTGAAGACAGTGGACCCCTGCGATGAGAAGGTTGTCGCGACAGTCTTATCCAGACCCTTGATTATGGTTACAACGGCGATAACCGCGGAAACGCCGACGATGATTCCCACCAGCGTCAGAGCCGTCCGCAGTTTGTTTGCGCGGAGGCTCGCCAAGGCGACGCGAAGCGCCTCCCAAATCGCGGCCAGGCGAAAGAGAGGGAATGAGCGCAGGCGTCCGGGCAGGATGCGACGCTTTGACGCAGGTTCTGGTGACGGCGTCTCTTCGAACTCGAGTCGCATGCGTCTTGCCCTTCTTATCTGATTTTTTCGTCTTTTTCGATTAGTCCGTCGCGAATATGGAGTATTCGATGAGCGCGAGCGGCGATATCGTGCTCGTGGGTGACGACGATAATCGTGTTGCCTTCTTCGTGGAGGCGCCCGAAGAGGTCCATGATCTCCATGCTCGTGTGTGTATCGAGTGCGCCTGTTGGTTCGTCGGCAAGCAGGATTGAAGGATGGTTTACGAGCGCACGCGCGATGGCCACGCGTTGCCGTTGTCCGCCGGACAGTTCGTTTGGCCGGTGCGTTACGCGGTCTGAAAGGTCGACTGCTCGGAGCGCTTGTTGCGCCATTTCGTGGCGTTTGGCCGATCCGACTCCTCCATAAATTAAGGGCAGTTCTACGTTATGCAACGCTGTGGCCCGCGCCAGCAAATTGAAGGTCTGAAAAACAAAACCTACTTCCTGGTTACGAATCCGGGCCAACTCATCGTCGTCCATCTCGGACACGTTCTTGCCGTTAAGCCAGTACTCGCCCTTGGAGGGAGTATCGAGGCAGCCAATCAAGTTCATCAAAGTTGACTTACCAGATCCGGAGGGTCCGATGATCGCGATGTATTCACCCTTGTGCACATCAAAGGATACGCCATGCAGGGCGTGGACCGCTTCGGTCCCCATCTGATAGGTCTTCCAGATCTCGCGCATGGCGATTAGCGTCCGCGGGTCACGTCGCCCGTCTGGGTGCGGTTGCTGAAGCACCTGCGCGGTTGGAACAGTTGCCAGTGTGACGTCGCTCATTAGCTGCCCTCGTTTGAGTTGGCGTTAGCGCCGGTCTTCTTTTGCTGACGTTTTACAGCCATGCCATCCTTGAGCGTCTTCAAGATCCGGCTTGGTCCTCTAACGATCTCCATTCCGGCCTGGACGCCGCTCGTAATCTCAATGTCTGCTTCGCCGGTAATACCGGTGGTCACCTCGATGAATCGCACCTTGCTGCCTTCCAGGACGTAAACGCCTTTGAGGTTTTTTGGTTTCTCCCCTGGCGAGGCCGCGGGCGTGCTGCCGGCGACCGAGGCCGATGGCGAAGGTGACGGAGAAGGGGACTTCTCCACAATCGACTCAAGGGGCACCGCGATCACGTTGTTCTTGACCTTGGTTGTTACTGTCGCAGTCGCACTCATGCCGGGCCGAAGAGCATTGCGGATCTCGTCGTTCATCTCACGAAGTTCGATAGTCACCTTGAACTCTTTCGCCTCCTGCACGTTTACTCGGTTTGACAGGCCGCCTTGTGTATCAGACTTTGAAACGGCGAGCGGATTCTTCTGGGTAACAACCGCTTGAATCTCTTTATCGCCCAGCGCGTCGACCTTTACTTTCGCCCGCTGGCCAACTTCGACGTTTGAAATCTCTGTCTCGTCAACGTTGACCTCAACATTGATGGTCGACATGTCGGCTATCGTCATCAACGGAGTAGTCGACAATCCGGCCACCGCAAATTCACCGACGCGCGTCGGGATGTCGGCAACTACACCGTTCAGCGGTGAGAGTTGAGTGGCCTTCGAGCGCTGACTCGATTGGCCTCGCAAAAGGGCTTGTTGCTGGCTGGCACGCATTTCGGACGACTTGATACCTGTACGCGCATCTCTCACGGCGATTCGTTGCTGGTTGGCGCGTTCCATGGCTTCCTTAACGGCAATTCGCTGCGACTCCAGATTTGCCTTTGCGGTTTCCACGCCGATTTTTGCCTGGTCGTAACGATCCCTTGCGTTGTCGTACTCAAGACGCGATGCGACTCCCGACTCAATTAAGTCAGTATAACGCTTGAGCTCGCGCTGGGCCGTGTTGAGGTCCACCTGTGCACGCTCAACAGCGTTTTGTAAGGCCACGAGCTGCTGGCGGGCCGAGTTGACCGAAGCTTCGGCGACCACCAGACTCTGCTCGGCTGAAGCGACGGCATTACGCGCGGACTGAACATCGTTTATAGAGGCCTGTGCGGCGGCCCACTGTGCTTCCTGGTTTGATTGCAATTGAGTAGGATCGATGCGAACCAGCGGTTTGCCTTGCGTTACCTGGTCGCCCGCATTGACATAGATCTCTTCGATACGGCCCGGCACCTCGCTGGTGAGCTTGATATAGCGAATCGGGCGCACCTCGCCGGAGGCGGTGACGGTCTGTCGCAGTTCCGGCCTGACTTCTACCTTGATTGTTGTTACTTCGGCCTCTTCCTTGCGGCTGGCGAAGACGCTGATAATGATAACGAGTGCCAGGACTGCTACTGCCGAGACTCCAATAATAATCTTCTTCTTACGGGTCAATGCCATGTGTTGTACCTTCGATTAAAGATTGTCAAGCGCCCTAAATTCCTAAACTTGTTACTAATTTTGCACAGATATGCGCCAAATCCAAATCAGCCTTTATCGAGTAGCTTTTACGTCCAAAAACGCTAAACAGTTTCAACTAAGAAGGCCTTGCTGTCGCTGCTGGTCGCGCTTCGCGCTCATAGCGGGCCAGACGCCGGCGCTCCGGCGAAGAGCTTGAGCCAATCGCTCTAACTGACCCATTGCGGGACACCAATCGTTGGCGCGCCCGCCATTTTCGCGTAGAATGACCTTCTTGATATTAGGGTAGGTTTAACCTTTTGAAAATCTGATTTGGATACGCTGCTAACAGCCGCCCATTACCGAATAAATGATCACATGTGAAAGGTGCAAAACGGAAAACCTCGAGGGCTCGCAGTACTGCGATGAATGCGGAGCCCCGCTGAGGCCAAATCTTCACTCCACTCCCCCCCGAACCGGACCCTTAAGGGCAGATCCCGACGGACAGAACGGATCGCACGCCCCAGCAATCAAGCAGCCGGAGTTTGCCAGCAATTCGGGAGGGGGGCTCAACTTCGCTTCTTCGATGGGTTCTACCCCGCAGCCTAAGGCCTCGCTCGTAATTGAGCGTGGACGCTCGCTGGGGAAGAAATTCATTTTAGGGAATGTGGACTCACAGATTGGGCGCTGGGATGCGGACGGGGGCATCTTCCCGGACGTGGATCTCGATTCAGATGATCCCGAAGCGAAGGTATCGCGGCGACACGCCCGGATTACCCTGCGCGAGGGCCAATACTTTCTTGAAGACCTGGGCTCTACCAACGGGACATTTGTGAATCGGGGAAAGAGGTTGATTCCCGGACAGCTACAGCAGCTGCAAGATGGCGACGAGATCATTGTAGGGAAGACTTTTCTGCGTTTTCATATTAGTAGATAGCCCGGATCGCAGATTTTCCTCTAGCGGTTATCGGTAAAATCCCGATCCGTACTCCCCGGAAGGTTATCGCGATTAATGGCTGAATGCTTCGAATGTGGCGAGAGCCTGGCGCCTGGCGAATTGTTCTGCGGCGGCTGCGGGACCCAGCAACCTGCGTCTCTGGAAACGGTTGCGGGCGTCGCCCTTGACGCTGTCTCTGAGTCGGATGCCAGTGTGACCAGTAACGAGGAGGCGCCTCAGGAGCAAGCACCTAAGGAAGTGGGCAAGAAAGCTTCGAAAGCAAATAGGCAGACCGGCGAGCTCAAAGGTGAAGTTGAGGTAGGCGGCGATGAGGCGGCGGAATTAGCCGACGCCGAGCTGACGGCTGAACCAAAAACGATATCGTCTACGTCTCTCGGGGGTTCGGCAACTGGTGATATCCAGATCCAAAAAACCAAGGGTGTTCGGCAGAAAGGAACCACTGGCGGGCATCAGCCCGCCGTCAAGCAGCTCGATCCGGGTACGCTCTTGAATGGGCGCTACGAAATATGTCGTCGCATCGGTGGCGGTGGCATGGGTGCGGTCTATCTGGCAAAGGATCGCAACCTGGGTGATGCATCTCGCGCAGTGAAGGAGATGGTTGAGGCGCACCTTGATCCGGCGATGCACGAGAAGGCCATCGGCGACTTCAAACGAGAGTCACTGCTACTGACCTCACTCGAGCATCCCTCGATTCCTACCATTTACGACTATTTTTATGACAAGTCGTTGGGTCGCTTTTACCTGGTGATGAAGTACATTTCGGGAGGCGACCTGGCTTCCCGTCTGCGTAGCGCACCAGGCGGACGCATTGACGAAAAAACGGTTGCCGATTGGGGCATGCAGGTGGCGGATGTCCTGTCTTACTTGCACAGTCGTCCGAAGCAGATCATCTATCGCGATCTCAAACCGGCTAATCTCATGATTGATGGCAATAGTGGCCGGGTAATGCTGATCGACTTTGGCATCGCGCGCTGGGTAAAGCAGGAAGAGAAGGGCGTGACAGCGGTCGGCACGATGGGTTACGCGCCTCCGGAACTCTTCGCGGGACGAGTAGAGCCGCGCTCTGACATCTATAGCCTCGGCGCCACTATGTTTCACTTGTTGACGGGATCGGATCCGCAGGACAACCCGTTGCTGATTTTTGACTTTGCCAAGAACCCACGGCCGAGACAGATTGCACCATCGCTTTCCAGCGAGATGGAGCAAATACTGATGAGGTCTGTCGAGTATAAACCAGAGGATCGCTTTGTATCGGCTGGAGAGATGCGCGACGCGCTGGCCACGCATCTGGAAAGGTTGTTGTCGGGCAGGGTGAGTTACGGGATGCCTGCTCCACAGCTAGGCAGCGAGACCGTTCAGGTTCAGACGGTTTATTGCGGCTTCTGTGGCGGAAGAATCGCCGCAGACGATGTGTTTTGTGCACACTGCGGCGCCCGGCAGCCAATTGCCGGAGTAGGGACGAGCGCGACCCTGCACGCGGCGCGACCCACAGCAAAGTTAGTGGTCGCGGGTACAACCGAACTCGATGCGTCCTTTATTTTGCAAAAGGACAACAATCTGGTTGGCCGTACTGATCCGCATTCGAATATTTTCCCCGAGATCGATCTTTCCAGATTCGATCCTGAAACCAAAGTCTCACGACGCCACGCGCGCATCTGGCTGGAAGGGGAAACCTTTTTGGTCGAGGATCTGGGTTCGGTGAACGGAACAGTTATCAACGATTCGGTGAGGCTGGCTCCTCGCCAGCCACGCGTGCTGGACAGTGGCGACAAGCTCAGGCTGGGAGAAACAACACTTCATTTCCTTTTGGGATAGCCAGTAGTCCGTGGTCATTAGTCAGTAGTCAGTAGTCAGTTGGTCTTTCCCTTTGGCCTTTGGTCTTTGACCCGGCTTTATCATTTGCAATTTTGACTGGGACCAATGGCTACTGACAA
Organism: Pyrinomonadaceae bacterium; assembly: GCA_050748205.1. Lineage (GTDB taxonomy): Bacteria > Acidobacteriota > Blastocatellia > Pyrinomonadales > Pyrinomonadaceae > PSRF01. Next base: position 7,904 of record JBOGOU010000610.1, read on the forward strand.
CTGACTTCGGACTACTGACCATGCACTGACCATGACCGCGAGAGTTGAAGAAACCGCGCTAACGTGGCCAAAGGTAAGAGTGCGTAGCCACAGACAACTCAGAGAGGGGCGGCCCGCTCCATTTTCTTTGCGCTGCGGCGCGATGTTGATTGACTACATATTGCTTGTAGCCATCGTCGCCCTTAGCACGCTGATTGCTCGTATGTTTGGTGGCGGTGCGCGCGCCGCAGGCAACTCGGCTGAGGCAATCGGAGTGATGATCGCGATTGCGGCCGCGTTCCTTGATCTGGGTCTGCTGGCCGGACTGACTGGAAAAACCGTCGGGAAGTGGGCCACTGGCCTGCGAGTGCAGCGACCAACCGGCGAGCCGCCGGGGCTGGGTCGGGCCTTGCTACGGCATTTCGTTGGCTATCCCTTATCATTGCTGACTTTGGGCCTCGGTTTTCTGCTCGCTACGCTAACCAGGCGTGGTCGTGCGCTGCACGATCTCATTGCGGGTACGATTGTGGTTCGAGAACGCTCATAGCACCGCTATTACGATTAGTAGTCGGAACACGAAACTGTAAAATACGAAACTCTGTCAAATGCCTGATCTAATTGTTCGATATCCTGATCGTGCGCCTGATCATTTCCCACTAGGACGTCTGCGGATAACGTTGGGCCGCTCGGCCCGCAACGATCTCTGCATTCCAGATCCCTTCGCTTCACGCGTTCACGCCGAAGTGCGCCGCGAAGGCGATGATTACTTCTTGCAAGATCTCGGCTCGGCCAATGGCACTCTCTACAACGGTGTGACCGTCGAAGGTACAGTGCCGCTTACCACCGGCGGTCGCATTCAGATTGGCGAGACGGAGATCATCTTCGATGATGGCTCCTACAATTCGAGTATGGGCGCCACGATGATCACGGACAATACCGGATCGTTGCCGGAAGCGACCATCGCTTTGGCGTCTGGAGACCGTACGACGTCCGGTCTGCTCGAAGCGATTGAAGGCGCTCGCACAAAACCCGAAGAGATCTCCGCTACGCGGTCGGCTAAGGAAGGCGATCTGCTGGCCCTGATCAGCAAAGTGGGAATCACCCTGCTCGCCTCGACGACATTAAGCGAAACTCTCGAGCAGATCATCTCGCTGGTTTTCGAGGCGGTGCCGGCGGACCGCTGTTTGCTCATGATGCGCGACGAGGGCAGCGAAGATTTGCGAGTGGCTGTGGCGCGGCTGCGAGATCGCGTGGGCGAAGTGGGAGAGATTCGCGTAAGCCGCAACGTTCTTGATGAAGTTGTGATGCGGGGCAAGTCGGTTCTGACTTCCGACGCTCAGCACGATCCGCGATTTGCCAGCGGCACCGTGGTGCTTCAGGGGATACGGTCTGTGCTCGCAGTTCCCCTGGGTGTTTCTGAAAAGGTCTTCGGGATCATCTACGCCGATTCACCCATCGCCGATGGCCGGTTTACTGAAGACCATCTGAAGGTTTTGACTACGCTTGCTTCGGTCGCCGCCATACGCGTGGAAAACGCGCGCCTGGCGGAAGCCCGCTTACAACAGGAGCGGCTGCAGCGCGAATTACAGTTGGCAATGGAAATCCAGCAGCGTTTTCAACCCGCCGCACCCCCGCACGTCCCCGGCTATGAGTTACAGGGAATCAGCTTTCCCTGCTACGAAATAGGTGGCGATTATTATGATTTCATCCAGCGGGACGACGGCAGACTGGTTATTGCGCTGGGCGACGTTTCGGGCAAGGGAACAGCAGCAGCACTCTTAATGTCGTCTTTGCATGCGGCCGTTCATGCACAATCCGGCTCGCACGAGACTCTGGTGGCCACGATCTCAGCAGTAAACCGCTACCTCGCCGATAACATCCCGCCCAATCGATTTGTAACCTTGTTTTATGCCGAACTAGATCCCGAGTCGGGCGCTGTTTCTTTCCTCAATGCCGGTCACAATCCACCTCTCATCGTTCATGCCGCGGGGACCGTCGAACAACTTGCTTCCGGTGGCCTGCCATTGGGCATCAAGCGCGACGCGGACTATCGAGAGGGCCGAACGCAGATGCAAGCAGGCGACGTCCTGGTGATCTACTCCGACGGTGTGACTGAGGCAGCGAGTCCAAGCGGCGAGGAGTTTGGTCCTACCCGTTTGTACGAGGTGGTTTCTCGCAATGTGGACGCTTCCGCTGCCGGAATTCGCGATCGCATCGAATCTGCACTAACCAAATTCTCACAGGGCACACAAGCTGCCGATGACATTACCTTAGTTATCGTCAAGCGCCAGGCCGAAACGAAACAAATCGCCGCTAGTGCTTCGACAGCCTGATGAGCCGGAGGAGTATACGGGCCACAGATTTACGCGGATACACACGGATTCAAAAAAAGATCTCATCTGATTTGCCCCGAACCTTACACGGCTCATGACTTTTGAGGCAAAGCCGATCTTATCTGCTAACGGGTTGAGGATATCGCACCGACCCGGTCGCTACCGCTCCTCGGTTCCGTAAATTGAGTGGCAACGCCTCCCAAATGCCAAGTTGCATCAGTAACTGAGTTTGCCTTTTTTTAAATCAGTGTTTATCCGTGGGGATCTGCCAAACAGTTGGTGAAATCGTCTCATTGCTGGGTAATCGCCTGCTGTCTCAAAACTCCAGCTTCAATCCGTCCGTCGCCGCAATGACATTGCCCCGCCAAAGTGCTCGTGCTTCCTGGGCCACGTTGATGCCGTCCCACTCCGGGTAGAGGTGAGTAAGGACCAGTGTTTCTGGTTCGCAAGATCGAGCGAGGCTCATAGCGTCAGCCAAATCGAGATGCGTCGGTAATGGCTTGTTTTGGCGGAATGAGCATTCCATGAGAAGAACAGTCACATCGCTGGCGAACGCCGCCAGTTTCTCTGAATACCCTGTATCGGATGTATAGACCAGTGAACTCCCCGTCTTGTCGGTGAGGCGGATCGCCAGGCTTTCGCCTGTATGCGGTGTAGAAAATGTTTGAGCCTTAAGGCCGGGCAGGACTTCAAAATCATCTTCCGGGCACACTTCGATTAGTTCAATTGGAAACGACTGTTCCAACAGCCGATAGTTGTTGCTGTCATTTATTCTGCGGAAGATCTCTGCCAACCCTGCGGGCCCGTAGATTCGGAGTGGGTTTGTCCGCACCTGAGTTTGCGGCGCCCACTTGGTACCAAACAAAAACGGACCGAGACCGCCCAAATGATCCAAATGAAAATGGCTGACCCAGATGGCGTCGAGGTTGGGCCAATCAAGCTGCTCTTCGGCCATACGGTGTGCCGCATCAGGGCTCACGTCGAGAAGCAGGGAACCGCTATCGGTCTCGAGCCAGTTGGCTGCAGACGTACGCTTCGGGTGAGGGACCGATGTGCCTGAGCCCAGAATCACTAGTTTCATTCGCGGAGGCTACCTAAGGCAATGACATGAGTCAAACGCTCGGACTTGACCAAAGACACTGCTTAAGTTAAACCTCAAACGCATGAGTAGTCCACAAGCAGAACTGGATGTTCTCGCAGTTTTCTCCCATCCCGACGACGCTGAGTTGTCTGTCGCGGGAACGCTGCTCAAGATGAAGTCTCTCGGTTATCGCACCGGCGTCGCTGACATGACGCGCGGCGAAATGGGCACGCGTGGTAATCCTGAGATTCGCGCCAAAGAAGCGTTGGCAGCGGCGCGCGTAATGGACCTGGATGTGCGCTTGAATCTTGAACATCCGGACGGCCACATCTGGCCCACAGAGGAATCGCGCCAGGCAATGGTGCGGATAATAAGGAGCTACCGACCGCGCGTGGTATTGACACCGCATTGGGACGATCCGCATCCTGACCACGCCAACACCTGCCGCATCGTCCGCGAAGCGGCGCGCTTAGCGACGATGGCTCGCTATGACCCGGAAGCAAACCAGCAACCCGTAAAGATGCCGGCAATCATGCACTCGGTCTTCTCTCGACTCGTGGTGCCGTCATTCGTTGTTGATGTTTCAGATTTTGTTGAAGGGAAGATGAGTGCCATCAAGGCGCACGCATCGCAGTTTTACAAAGCAGAGTCTAAAGAACCCACAACGCGCATAAGCGAGGAAGGGTTTCTTGATCAAATTGAGTTTCGTATGCGCTACTTTGGTTCGCTTGTTGGGGTCAGAGCAGGAGAGGCATTCTACGTGCGCGAGGCGCTCAATGTGGAGGATCCGGTTTCATTGCTGACGAGGCCGATGAATATATACTCTTAGTCAGTAGTGGTCAGTGGTCAGTTGCCAGCAGTCTTTGGTTTCTGGTCTTTGATTTCTCAGCTACAGGTTAAGAGCATTGGAGGTAGCATCGAAGATCAAAGTTCAAAGACCAAAAACGAACCACTGACCACGGACGACTGACAACTGACCACAATTCAATTCTTAATCTCCGTTGCTTCGCTTCGAGTGATTCCTTCCTTCTTTGTCTCCAGCACCGAACGCGCGACTGCCAGAGTGGCGACGGCGCGGGGGCTGTCTGCAGTAAAGCCCCTCGCCAACTCAATTGCCCTGTAAATGTCTTCCTTTGCCAGGAAACCGAAGATCCCGTCCAGGTCGAAATTCTCGACGGTAAAGTTCGTGGTCGACGTGCCTCGTCCCGATGAGAATCGAGCGCTAACTTGCGCGTCTTCACCGCTAAACTCAGCCACGGAGTTTGCAGCTTTTACGGCCTCCGTCAGCGCCTCCCAGACGCGACCGCGATCGACTTCATACATCAGCGTAGCCACGCCTACCATTGCCCTCGCTCGATCAACCTCACTGCCGCCAATGCGACGGCCCACCGTTGCAGCCTCGTTCAGCACTTCAACGGCCTGTGTGGCATCAGTCTTCTTGAGCAGTCGGGCAACCTCCAGCAAGGCCCAAACGCGCTGAACGTTTGTCAGCTCCGCCGATGGCAAGAGACGCAAGGCCTCCTGGGTGTCTTTCTTCTCAATGGCCCGGCTCATCAACGTGAAGTCGATATGAGCACGGGCGCGCTTGCGTAGGTCGCTATCGGCGATCTTGTCTACCAGATCGCGAGCCGTTGCATCGCCTTTATGTGCCGCTAACTGCGCGGCCCTTGCATATGATTGATCTCGTTCGGCCGCATTGGCCCCCCGCTCGGCGCTGTCTAGCGATTCTCGGAATTCGTCGCGAGTTTGATCCTCCGCGACCAGGCCGCGAGTCAACAACCGGTTTCGACCTGTGCGCATATCCTCAGGAACGTCCGAGGCAAGCGAGGCGAGCTGCACGCGAAGCTCAGGGGCAAGATCGGGAGCATATTGATCAAGCAACGGCAATATACGAGCTATCATGAAGTAGAGTCCGCGCCGGCCGGCTATGGTTCGATCTTGATCGGGCGGTTGTAGCGGTCGCAAGAGTATCTGAGCAGCACCGCGAAGAAATGCGATCCGAAGCTCAGGCGCAATGTTGGGCGCCACAATCCGTTCACGCTCCTGGCTCAAATGATTCTGTCCGTTGCCACGGACGATAATGTAGAGGAAGGGCGTGAATACATATGACGATAAAACAGAAGCCCCAACCGCGTCGGATGAAGGATCTGCGACCGTTCGCGCGAGCATCGTGGCGAATCGCTGATCGGCGGACGCCTGGTCCTTCTCCCGCAGGGCACAGAGAAAGAAGATTCCCTGCGTCGTCACACGGTCCAGTGCCGGATCCGCAAACTGCAACGCCCGCCCAATATCGCCCTCTTCAAGTAACTGCCGGGCAAGCCCGAGTCGCTGGGCGATGGCGGGAGGCGGATCTTCTGGATCGGCGGTCTTAGGTGTCGAGGGATCAACATTGCCGGCAACTGGAGTGGGCGTTTCGCGATTCGTGTCTTCCGTCATCAGGGTCAGGAACTCTTCTGATAGTGCCCGGTCACGTTTGGCGGCCAGCCGCAATACTTCACCGCGTAGATCCGGGGGCGACGGAATGAATTGGTTTGCGCCGCGGGCCGCGGCCTGTCGCTGCTCAATAACACGACGCCACCCCTCTTTATCTGCGCTATCAGCTGAATCCCAGGCTCGCTTGAAAAGGGCCCGCGCTTTCTCGTTATCAGAGTCCCAAAGAGCATCCGCCGCGCGAGCTTGGACGCGAGCGCGCAACGTTTGGCTCTGATAACTGCGGGCCTCGTCCGCCAGTGATGTGAGCAGTGAGATGGCGATCGTACGACGCTGTAGAGCGAGCGGATTTGGCTCTTCAGCTTTTGCGCCCTTCCCTTTTTCTTTCGGTTTCGCTTGCGCTGCCTTGTTGTCCGGAGTCGTCGTCTGCGCCTGAACCAGAACCGGCGTAGTCAATAAGATGAGCGTGAGCAGTGCTACCACTGAGGTGATCAAGCGGCGGTGGCTAATCATGACTTTTTTCTCCTGGACACCAGGTGCAAAAGGGGCGCCCCCGGAGGGATGCCCCTCCAATTCAAGATCTGAAGTCAAATCCTGTCGTGTAGCGAAGCTCTGTTGTAATCGTCAACACGCACTCGAACGTGGGGTGCCAGTCTCAGCTACTGTCCTGGCGGGGCCGTGGAATCGGTAGAACCCTTCTCCAGCACCGCTCGCGCTATGGCCAGAGTCGCTACGGCTCGAGGCGTCTCGCTCTGGAAACTCTTTGCCTGCTCTATCGAACGGATTAGATCGTCGCGCGCCAGCCACCTGAATGCCCCGAGCAAGTCGAAATCCTCTGCTGCAACGCTGGTTACTTCTACCATTTGTCTCGTTTGCAGGCGAGCAGTGATGGACCCGTCTTCGCCGGTAAAACCTTCCGATGAGTTTGCCGCCTTTACTGCTTCCGAAACCGTTTCCCAGGCCCTGACCCGATCCACTTCCGCGATAACAGTCGCCACAGCCACTAACGCTCGTGCGCGATCCGGATCGCTCGTGCCGATGCGGCGCGCTTCAGTTGCGGCCTCTTCCAAAAGCTGAGACGCACGTGCCCTGTCAGACTTCAACAGCAAACGGGCCGCGCGAGTGTAGGTCCAAACGCGCTGAATACTCGTAAGGTCGCCACTTTTCGCAGCGTGCGCAGCTTCCTCCGAATCTTTGTTTCTAATTGCAAACTGCGCCCACTGAAAGTCTGTATGAGCTCTTACTCGCTTTCGCAACTCCGTGTCTTCGATCTTGTCGACGAGCTCACGCCAATGATTATCGCCCTTACCAGCGAGAGCAACGGCGTAGTCTGCGTAGATGACGTCACGGTCGTCCGACGTTTTAGCACGGTCCAATCGCTCACGCATCCTCTGCTGAGGATCGATCGATGTGTCTTCCGGCACGATGCCACGCGTGACAGCACGGTTCTCACCCTGTCTGAAGGAATCCGGAACATCCGACGCAAGCGCCGACAACTGTGCGCGTAGTTCGGGCGCTCGCTCCGGCGCGTATTGCTCAAAGAGGGGCAGAAGTCGTTTGATAACGAGATACTTACCTGGGCGCCCGGCAGAAGTTTGATCCTGGTCTGGTGGCGGCGAAGGCCTCAACAAAACGCCGGAGGCAACACGAAAGAAAGTGTCTCGCAGTGCCTTGGGCAAGTCGGGTGGCGGAGGTGTTGCTGCTCGCTGCTGCTGTGCGTTTGAGCCGCCGTTCGCTGAAAATGTGACATAAAGGAAGGGTGTGAAGAGATACGACGAAAGTCCTGCGACGGTATTGGCGTCGGAAGCAGGATCACGGGCTACTCGGGCCATCAGACTGGAAAAGCCTGCGTCGGCAGCCTGACTGTTCTTCGTCCTCAGGGCAGACAGAAAGAAGATCGAATCGATGTTAACCTGATCGAGAACGGGTCCCGCAAACTGAATCGCTCTCTCAATGTCGCCGTCATCCAGAAGTTGTCTTGCCAGCTTAAGCCGGCGTGCGGCACCAGCCGAAGCGTTGAAGCTGTTCAGGGAATTGCGTTTCAGCTCAGCGGCGGCCTCGTTTGTTTCTCGTTCGCTGGTCTCGGAAAGATTTTTCAGGAACTCTTCGCCGAGCTTCGCATCACGCTTGGCGACAAGACGTAGAACCTCATTACGAACTTCTGGCCGGCTGCGAAGGACAACAGGTCCGCCATTCGCTGTTTGTTTGCGTAAATCTTCTGTCTGCTGTTTGGCCGTTTCCGTATCGGCGATTTCCGCGGCTTCCCAGGCCCGTCTGAAGAGATCGCGGGCGCGGTCTTCGTCAGTTTCCCACAAAGCGTCGCCTGCTTGTGCCTGAACACGGGCGCGCCGCGTTTGGTCGCGAAATCCCCGCGCCTCGTCAGCCAGAGCAGTTATGAGCGAGACAGCAATTACGCGTCGTTGAGCGGCAACCGCATCCAACTCAGGGTTCTTGGTCGCTTTTGCCTGAGTCTTTGTCTTGCTCGCCGGCTGCGTCCTCTGGATTTCCGTATTTTCCTGCGCGTTAACTACAAGGCCGGAGGCAAGCACCAGGTACACCGCCAGCCGGAGCAAAGTTTGATGGGCCATGATTTTCCGAGAACGCAGAATTGGGATGGATACTTCGTCGGTTGTTTACACGCGCGAGCACGGAACTGGGTTCCAGAAAAACTCAGCAAACCGGGAAACGGGATAGGAGAATTTCGAATTTCGGATTGCGAATTTCGAATTTTGGTTGAATGGACGAGGAACGGGGAACGGCGAACACGGCAACGGGGAACAGGGAATGGGCGATGTTGAATCTCTCAACCTGCGGCAATTTGCAGGTCAGGAAGGTGGGCTTGCCC